>NZ_JBTSWJ010000004.1:0-343085 GCF_054612375.1 Alsobacter sp. R-9
TGCCGATCCGCGCACCGCCCCGAAGGCCAGGCGCAGACGACACCAGAAAAGCCAGACACGCCCCAGACGACAGCCCCAGCCGGACAGGCGCCGGGGCCGAAGAACATTGTGGGCGGGGTCGAGGGCCCGTCTCGTCACACGGGCGACGAAGGGCTGGATCCCCTTCCCGAGCGGCTGCGCCGGTCGCCGGGGATGACGGCGGGATGCTGCCGGGGCGCGTCAGAGATGGTGACGGCGGGCTGTCCGGAAGGGCCGAGGGGCGGCTGGGAGAGCTGACCGCCGAGGAACCGCTCCCCCGGACCGGACTTGCGGGCATCCTCCCCGCCGTGATCCCCGGCCGGAGCGCCGGAGGCGGGCTGGGGAAGGGGATCGGGAACGGGCCGGGACAGGATGCACGGGAACGACGAGGCGCATCGACGTCCGCGGACAGCGGCCCGCCTCGCCACGAACCGCAGACGGCTCCTCCCCCGTCAGTTCGCCCGCTTCAGGTCCGGGTGCGACACGCGCTGGATGAGCGTCGGGTCGCGGCCGAGCACGAGGGCGGAGGCGCCGACGATCAGCGGGTCGGGGCCCTTCACGACGTGCGTGTCCTTGTCCGGATAGGGCAGCGTCGAGAGGAAATGCTGCATGGCGTTGAGACGGGCGCGTTTCTTGTCGTTGGACTTGATGATCGTCCACGGCGCGTCGGCGGTGTCGGTGTAGAAGAACATCGCCTCCTTGGCCTCGGTGTACGCGTCCCACTTGTCGAGCGACGCGCGGTCGATGGGCGACAGCTTCCACTGCTTCAGCGGGTCCGTCTCGCGCGACTTGAACCGGCGCAGCTGCTCGTCGCGGGTCACCGAGAACCAGAACTTGAAGAGCCGGATGCCGGAGCGCACCAGCATCCGCTCCAGCTCGGGCGTCTGGCGCATGAACTCGAGATACTCCTGCGGCGAGCAGAAGCCCATGACGCGCTCGACGCCGGCGCGGTTGTACCAGGAGCGATCGAAGAACACGATCTCGCCGCCGGCCGGCAGCTGCTCGATGTAGCGCTGGAAATACCACTGCGTGCGCTCGCGCTCGCTCGGCTTCTCCAGCGCCACGACGCGGGCGCCGCGCGGGTTGAGGTGCTCCATGAACCGCTTGATCGTGCCGCCCTTGCCGGCGGCGTCGCGGCCCTCGAAGAGCACGACGATCTTCTCGCCCGTCTCCTTCACCCAGTTCTGCAGCTTCAGGAGCTCCACCTGCAGCGGCAGGACGTGCTCCATGTAGGCCTTCTCGGTGAGGCGCGTCGCGTAGGGGAACTCGCCCGTCTCGAAGGCGCGACGGATGGCGTCCGGGTCGTGGCGCAACTGCGCGGGCGAGCGATCACGCTTGGCCGGCGCGCCGAGTGCCCCCGCGGCCTCGACGATGGTGCGCCCGCCGTCCGCAGGTGCCGGGGCGGCCGCGGCTTCGGCCTCGGCGGTGGCCGGAGCCGGAACCACCGGCGGAGGAACGGCGGGAGCCGCGGCAGCCACGCCGTTCGCGGCAGCGAGGGCATCGGCGCCGGCGGCGCCCACGTTGGTGGCGGTGGTGGCGGGACGGGTCCTCGTCTTCACGGTACGGCTCATCATGGCTCCCCTGCGGTTGCCCGCAGGAAAGCATGACAGTCGGGTGACACGCCTTGACGAAGCGCAAGCCCGGCCGCAGCCGGCGCCGTCAGCGCGTCGTGACGGTGCGGTTGCGGGCCACCATGCCCCAGATGGCCAGCACGATGATGGCGCCGACCACGGCACCGACGAGCCCCGCCCCCTCCCCGGCGCGGTACCAGCCCACCGCCTGGCCGAGCCACGTCGCGACGAAGGCGCCGACGATGCCGAGGATCGTGGTGAGGATGAAGCCGGAGGGCTCGTTGTCGCCCGGCATGAGGAACTTGGCGATGATGCCGGCGACGAAACCGATGATGATGGTCCAGAGAATGCCCATGGCCTGACCTCGCTTGCGGAGCCCCCTCCGTTCTCGGGACGGACAACGCCCGGCCGGGCGCGGACGTTGCGTGGGCGGCGGCAAGGCCCAATCCGTCAGGGCGGCGGCACCGTCGCGGCGAAGGCCTCGGCAACGGCGCCGGGCGTGGTGAGCCAGAGATCGTCGCGGCGCCCGGCGACGTGGGCGAGCGCGCGGCGCAGGTGCCGCAGGCGGTAGGGCTGGCCGACGATGTAGGCGTGCAGCGCGATCCCCATCACCAGCGGCGGGCCTCCCCTCGCCTGGTCGATCATCTCGTCGAGGTTGTCGACGATCATGTCGGCGAAGGCGTCGGCGCCGTCCTTGCGGGCGACGATGGCGGGGATGTCGTTGAGTTCCTGCGGATAGGGCACGGCCAGCAGCGGACCGGCGCGCGTCGCCATCCAGACGGGCTGGTCGTCGCTGCACCAGTTCAGCGTGTAGCCGTAGCCCTCCTCCTTCAGGAGGTCGGGCGTGGCGTGGCTCTCGGCGATCCACGGGCTCAGCCAGCCCGCCGGCGACCTCCCCTCCTCGCGCAGCATCCGCTGCGTGCACTCCGCGATGAGGCGGCGCTCCTCCTCCTCCGGCAGCACGCTCTGGCGCTCGGCGTTGGTGCGCCCGTGCCCGACCATCTCGTCGCCGCGCCGGCGCATGGCGGCGACAAGCTGGGGGGCGTGGTCGTACATCGCGCTGTTGACCAGCGCCGCCGCCGGAAGCTGGAGGTCACCGAACAGGTCGAGCAGGCGCCACGCGCCCACCCGGTTGCCGTACTCGCGCCAGGCGTAGTTGAGTACGTCGGGCTGCGGGCCGCCCGGGGCGAGCTCGGCGCCCAGCCCTTCGCCGAAGGCGAAGTGCTCCAGGTTCAGCGCCACGTAGACGGCGAGGCGCCGCCCGTTCGGCCATGCGAAGTCCGGCCGCTCGACGATCGGCGAATAGGGAAAGCGCCCGTGGCTCTTGAGCAGCATGCGTCGGTGCTCCGGCTGGCCCGGGACGACGGCCGGGCGCGATTCGTCCGGAGAGTGTCGCACGGTCTCCCGTCTCCCCGCAGGCGGGGCCGGGAGACCGCTGCGCTAGCCCCAGATGAAGTCCTTCGCCGCCAGCTGCTTGTTGGCCTGGCCCGCGAGGACGATGGCATCGAGGGAGCCGGCGATCGAGACCACGAGGTCGGTGCCGACCGTCGCCCAAGACACCTGCGCGCTCGTGGCGGCGCCGCGCAGGTCGAGGCGGTCGAAGCCGAACTCGAAGTCCGCGACCGTGTCGCGGCCGAAGCCGGCGAAGTCGAAGGCATAGACATCATTGCCCGCGCTGCCGCGCAGCACGTCGTTGCCGGCGCCGCCGAGCAGCGTGTCGTTGCCGGTGCCGCCGACGAGGCTGTCGACGCCGCCGGCGCCCAGCAGCCGGTCGTTGCCGGCGCCGCCGTCCAGCAGGTTGTTGCCGCCGTCGCCGGTGATCACGTCGGCGAAGCCCGAGCCGGTGACGTTCTCGATGGAGACGAGCACGTCGCCCTGCGCATCGCCGCCCGTGTTCACCTTCGTCGTCAGGTTGACGGTCACTGCGGCGGCGGAGGCCGCGTAGCTCGCGGTGTCCGTGCCGACGCCGCCGTCGAGCGTGTCGGCGCCGCCGAGGCCCTGCAGCACGTCGTCGCCGCGCATGCCGAGGATGCGGTTGGCCACGCCGTTGCCGGTGATCACGTCGTTGCCGTCGCCGGTGACGATGTTCTCGAAGGTCGAGCCGCTGGCGATGGTGAAGAAGCTGCGCCCGCCGACGGTCGTCGCGACGCCCGTGTTCAGGTTGGCGACGACCGTCTCGGTCTGGCTCGCCATGTTGATCCAGTCGGTGCCGCCGTCGAGGTCCTTCAGCACGCGGCGCGAGGCGTCGAGCGCGGCCATCTTCTCGAACTCGTCGGTGATGTGCATGACGTCGTTGACCGACGGCGCGTCGCCGTAGACGTCGAGCTTCCAGCCGGTGAGCGTGCCCTGCAGGCCGTTGGCGCGCGTGTCGGTGACGTTCAGCGTCCACGTGCCGTTCGACAGTTCGCCGCGCAGCGCCTCGGAGGTGAAGGTCCACGTCCAGCCGGATACGGACTGCGTGCCCGACATCGGCGCCAGCAGCACGCTGCGGGTGCCCTCGGCCGACACGAGCTCGACGCGCAGGTCGTTGACGTTGCCATGGGTCAGCGTGAGCGTCAGCGCGACGCTCTCGAGCTCGATGGCACGGGTGACGGTGAACCGCGTGCTCGCCGTGACGCCGTCGCGCAGGGCCATGCTGGTCGCCGCGGCGACGCTCGCCGTCTGCTCGTTGGCGGTCGTCTGCGCGACGCCGAAGTTGCTCCACACCTCGGCGAAGCGCACGGCCTCGTGCACGTCGAGGAGGCCGAAGCCGACGTCGTTGGAGTAGTGCTGGCCGCCGCCGTTGACGTTGTCCGCCTTGTTGATCGTCCAGCCGTACTGCATGTTCCCGGCGAGGCCGCCGGTGAGCGCGGCCGGCGTGGTGTGGTTGGCGCTGACCGACAGGATGTCCTGCACGTCGCGCCAGCCGAGGCCGGCATTGGCCGACAGCATGCGGGCCACTGCCGCCGTCACCATGGGGCCGGCGGCCGAGGTGCCGCCGAAGCCGGACGTGTAGTCGCCCGCCGCGTAGCCGGCGGCGCCGGTCTGGTCCGTCGTCGTGATGCCGTACCAGCCGCCGTTCGACGAGCCAGAGACGAACACCGAGGAGCCTCGGGTCGAGTAGAAGGCGACGTCGCCCGTGTCGGCGATGGCGCCGACGGTGATGGTGTAGCGGCTGGCGTTGAAGTTCGAGGCGTTGGAGTTGGTGGCGCTGTCGTTGCCGGCGGAGTTCACCTCGATGGTGCCGAGCCCGCCGCGGCCGTACGTGCCGGCCCAGGTCAGCGCCGCGCCGAACTGAGCGCCCCACGACGTCGCCACCGCGGTGCCGTCGACGTAGCGGCCGACCCAGCCCCAGGAGTGGTTGGTGACGTCGTACGTCGTCTGCATGCGCATGGCGGTGATCATGTTGGCGCCGCCGGCGTTGCCGAAGACGTTCACCGTCGCGAACTGCGCGCCGTAGGCGATGCCAGAGACACCGATGCCGTTGTCGGCGGTGGCGGCGATGATGCCGGCCACGGCGGTGCCATGCGTTCCGCCGGAGGTCGACGGGTCGAGCTTCACGCCGTTGATGGTGAGCTCGAGCGCGGAATTGTAGTTGCCGCGCAGGTCGAGGTGGTTCTTGTCGATGCCGTCGTCATAGATGCCGACCTTGACGCCGCGGCCGGTGAACTCGCTGCCGAGCCGCAGCACGTCCATGCTCGACTTGTGCCACTGCGAGGAGGCGAGCGGGTCGTTGGTCGCGCCGACGGCGCGCACCGCGACGGCCATGCTCTCGATCGCCGCCAGGGGTGCGGCATCGGCGACGGGCGCGTCGACGGAGGCGGCAGCGACAGCCGCGGCCGGCGCGTCGGTTCCCGGCAGCGTGGCCTCGGACGGGTCGACGACGGCCGCAGCCGGAGCGGCGCGCGCCTCGTCCGCCGGCATGCGCCCGACGAGCGGAACGCCGCCCGGCGTCAGGAAGGCGTCGAAGCGCAGCGCCTCCGTCGACAGCAGCGATGGCGTCCACGGCGCCGCGCCCGCGGGGGCGTCGGCGGGACGGGAAGCCTGCGGGGCGAAGGGATCGAGGTCCTCGGGGAGCGAGACAAGATCGAGCGGGAGGCGGGCCGGCGACTGCTTCACGGTCGTGTATCCTGGGAAGGCTGTGGCGATCGTCCTGCATCATCGCAGGCAGCTGTGGCGTGGCCGTTGAGCGATTGTCTCGAAATTAAAAGACTCCTCCGAAAACTTGAGCCGAAGGCGACGCATACGGCGATCGCGGGCGGCCCGGGCTCGCCGGAAACGGCCACCTCGCCCCGGTCGTCATCCCATCACCTCCCGCGTCTTTGGTGTGCCGACGCGGGTGGTCGTTCCCCGCCTCAGTTCTCCCGCATGCCCCGGCGCAGGGCGTCGCTGAGGGGCTGGACGAGGTAGTCGAGGACGGTGCGCTCGCCCGTGGCGATGACGACGTCGGCGGGCATGCCCGGCACGAGGCGGGAGCGCATCCCCTCGGGGAACGAGGCGGCGCGCACCGAGACCTGCATGGCGTAGTAGGGCTGTCGCGTCGCCTCGTCGACGAGGGCGTCGGCCGAGATGGAACGCACCTCCCCGACGGCGATCGGCGTGGTGCGCGACTTGAACGCGGGCAGCCGCACCTCGGCCGGCAGGCTGGGGTGGACGTGGGTGATGTCGATGGGGCTCAGCCGGGCCGAGACGACGAGAACGTCGTCCTCCGGCACGATCTCCATCATCACCTCGCCCGGCCGCACGACGGCGCCCACCGTGCTGATGCGGCGGTTGACGATGCGGCCCGAGCGCGGGGCGCGGACCTCGGCGCGGCGCAGCTGGTCCTCCGCCACGCGGCGGCGCTCGCGGGCATCGGAGAGGTCGCGCCGCACGGCGACGAGCCGGGCCGAGGCCTCCTCGACGAAGCGGCGGTCGATGCCCTCGACCTGCAGCCGCGCCTCGGCGATGACGCGGCCGAGCCGCGCCACCTCCGCCTCGAAGGCGCCGATGCGGCCCTCCATCTCGGTGCGCTGGCGCTCGACGCCCTGGATGCGCGGGCGCTGGATCAGCCCCTGCAGCTCGAGCGGGCGCAGGCGCGCCATCTCGTCGGTGAAGGACTTCACCTGCGACCGGGCGCTGGCGAGCTGGGCGTTGAGCCCCTCGATCTGCCGCTCCGCCTGGGCGATGCGCTCGTTGATGCCGGCCGCCTCGTTGGCGCGGGCAGACCGGCGGTCGTCGAAGGCGCGGGATTGGTCCGCCAGCGCGCGGGCCACTTCGGGCTCGCCGGCGCGCGCCGTGAGCAGGGCCGGCGGCACGAACGTCGGCGACCGCTCGATCTCCGCGATGAGCCGCGCCTCCTCGGCCTCGGCGGAGGCGGCCTGGTTGCGCGCCATCTCGGCGGCGGCGCGGGAGGCCATCGGATCGATGCGCACCAACACCTCGCCGGCCTCCACGCGGCGGTCCTCGGTGACGAGGATCTCCGCCACGATTCCGCCCTCGAGGTGCTGCACGAGCTGGCGGTCCGTCTCCAGCGTGATGCGCCCGGGTGCGACCACCGCCGCGTCGAGCCGCGCCACGGCCGACCAGCCGCCGAACACGCCGAAGGTGAGGACGATGACGACGGCGCCGGCCCGCACGGCCGGCCGCCAGTCACCGCGCGGCGTCCGCGTCTCACGCGCCATGGGCCGCTGCCTTCTGCGCGGGTGCGGGGGACGATCCGACGTCAGGGGCCGGCTCGCGCGCCGCGCCGCGGCCCATGTCGCGAACGACCGCGGCGACGTTGGGGCCCAGGATCAGCGGCAGCATCTCGTCGCGCATACCCACCTTGCGGGCTTCGCCCTCGTGCATCACCAGCACCTTGTCCACGACGCCGAGCAGATTCGGCTTGTGGGTGATGATGACGACGGTGGCGCCTCGCGCCTTCAGGCCGGCGATGGCGGCGACGAGCGCGGCGTCGCCCTCCCCGTCAAGGTTGGAGTTGGGCTCGTCGAGCACGACGAGGCATGGGCTGCCATAGAGCGCGCGGGCGAGGCCGAGGCGCTGCTTCTGGCCGCCGGAGAGGCCGACGCCGTCCTCCCCGACCACGGTGTCGTAGCCCTCCGGCAGGCGCTGGATGACGGCGTGCGCCTGCGCCGCCTCGGCGGCGGCCACAACCGCCGCGTCGTCGCGCGGGCCGAAGCGGGAAATGTTTTCGGCGATGGTGCCGGCGAAGAGCTCGATGTCCTGCGGCAGGTAGCCGATGGCGGCGCCGAACTGGTCGACGTCGTAGTGGGCAATGTCGTTGCCGTCGATGCGGACGCTGCCGCCGGCCGCCGGCCAGGCGTTGACGAGGGCACGGGCGAGCGAGGACTTGCCGGAGCCGGTGGGGCCGACCACGGCCATCACCTCGCCCGGCTGGAGCGCGAACGTCACCCGCCGCACGACGGCGGACTGGGTGCCCGGCGCCAGCACGGTCAGGCCCTCCACGTCGACACGCCCCCGCGGCGGCGGCAGCCGCAGGCGAGGCTGGACGGCCGGGTGCTCGGCGAACAGGCGCACGAGGCGCTGGCGGGCGGCGCGGGCCGTGACGAAGGAGCGCCACTGGCCGACCGCCTGCTCCACCGGCGACAGCGCGCGGCCCATGATGAGCGAGGCGGCGAACATGACGCCGGGGCTGATCTCCTGCCGGATGGCGAGCCACGCGCCGGCGCCGAGGATGGCGACCTGCAGCACGAGGCGCAGGACCTTGGAGGCGGCGAGCAGCAGGCCGCCGCGCTCGCCGGCCAGCACCTGCTTCTCCAGCGCCTCCTGGTGGTGCGCCTGCCAGCGGCCGCGCACGGCCCGCGCCATGCCGAGGCCGCGGATCGCCTCGGCGTTGCGCAGCGAGGCGGAGAGCCGCTCGTGGCTTGCGATGGCGAGCAGCGACGCCTCGACCAGCGGGCGGCGGGTGAGCAGTTCGTTGAGCAGCGCGATGAGGAACAGCGCGGCCGCGCCCACGAACGCCACCGCGCCGATGAGCGGGTGGAAGAGGAAGCAGACGACGAGGAAGATCGGCACCCACGGCGCATCGAGCAGCGTGACGATGCCGGCGCCGCCGATGAAGTCGCGAACCGCGTCGACGTCGCGCAGCACCTGCGCGTGGTGGCTGCCGCGCTGCCTCAGAGCGGCCTGCAGCGCGGCGTCGAAGGCGGGCCCCGACAGCACGTCGTCGAAGCGCAGGCCCGCCTGCACGAGGATCTTCGACCGCAGGTGCTCCAGCGCCGCGTAGGCGAAGAGCAGGGCGACGACGATGGCCGAGATCATCAGCAGCGTCGTCTCGTTCCGCGAGGTCATGACGCGGTCGTAGACCTGCAGCATGTAGACCGACGGGATGAAGACCATCAGGTTGATGAACAGCGAGAACACGAACACGGCGGCCACTGCGGGCCGGATGGCCCGCAGTGCCTTCGAGAGGGGATCGCGTGTCCCGTGCGAGGGCTTCATGCCCGTCCGCTCCGTCCCGTCGCCGGTCGCCCGGCCTTCGGGACGACCCTAGCGCGGACCGGTTAACGGAGCGGCAGCGCGACGCCCGATTTTCGACAAGTACCTGTTCATCAAGCGCAAATGCCGATGCCGGGGAAGGTCGCTCAGGCCCGCTCGATGCGGCCGGAATAGCACCCGCGCCTGGCATTGTGGGCGTGGACATAGGCGACCGCCGGCTGGGCCAGCAGGCGGTGGATGAGGCCCTCGATCTTCTCGCCGTCGACGAGGTCGGCGTCGACGATCATGCCCGCCGCGTCGTAGGCGCGCAGCGAGAGGATGCGGGGGCGCATGACCTCGGGGACCTCGTTCACCCGGTCGTAGGTCTGCGTCGCTCCCTCCCGCACGTAGATGGCGTGGCGCGCCCGGTAGGGCGAGGCCGCGGGCTGGCACTCGTGGTTGAGCAGCAGCATCGTCTCGCCCGGGCGCCCTTCGCGCATCTCGACGCGGTCGGGGAAGCCGACGCCCGCCTCCACGGGGACGCGGAGGATGCCGAGGCGGGACAGGTCCTCCCCGGGCAGGCCGTAGAGGGGCAGGAAGGGCTCGGGCGACAAGCCGGTGATGCGGAAGTCCATGGTGAGGTCTCCTCGAAGGGAGCCCGCAGGAAAGCCGCCCGGCGCCACCTCCGCATCCCGCCGCTTGCGGTGGAATCCGTGTCTCAGCGCGCTCCCGCCGCGGTCAGGATGGCGACGACCGAGGACTGTCCCATCCGGCGGGCGTGAGTCAGGGGCGTGACGCCGTCGCGGTCCGGGAAGTCCACCTTCGCGCCGCCGGCGACCAGCAGGCGCACGATCTCGGTGTGGCGGGGGCCGCCGTCGCCGAGGATCACGGCCTCCAGCAGCGCCGTCCAGCCGAGGCGGTTCACGTGGTTCACGTCGACGGCGGTGGCGAGCAGCGTGCGGACCACCTCGACATGTCCATGATGCGCGGCGGGGATGAGCCCCGTGCCGCCGTAGCGGTTGACGCTGCGCAGGTCGGCGCCCGCCGCCAGCGTCATCTTCAGGATCTCGAGGCGTCCCTCGGCGGCGGCGTAGAGGTAGGGGCTGTCGTGGATGTCGTCCTTCGCGTTGACGTCGGCCCCCGCGGCGATGAGCCGCCGCGCGACCTCGACATGGTTGGCGTGCGTGGCGGCGAGCAGCGCCGTGCGGCCGCGGCCGTCGCGTTCGGTGACGGGGGCCCCGGAGGCGAGGAGTTTCTCCACGCCGGCGAGGTCGCCGCGGGAGGCGGCATCGATCAGGGACTGGCCGGGCGAGGTCACGGCGGCAGGGCTCCGGTGCGGCATGAGGACCCACGCCGCGACGAAGGCCGGCAGGCCCGCGGCGACGGCGC
Source organism: Alsobacter sp. R-9 (assembly GCF_054612375.1). Classification (NCBI taxonomy): domain Bacteria; kingdom Pseudomonadati; phylum Pseudomonadota; class Alphaproteobacteria; order Hyphomicrobiales; family Alsobacteraceae; genus Alsobacter; species Alsobacter sp. R-9. The sequence goes on from NZ_JBTSWJ010000004.1 coordinate 10,377, forward strand.
GGCGGGTGGGAGTGGCCGGCGTGGCAGACGCCGGCGTGGCGGGGGCCGGCGTGGGACGGTACGGCTTCATCGTGCCCTCGGCGCGCCGGCGTCGGTGAGGGAGGCGCCGTAGACCATGCGCGCCACGCCGGCGCGGGCGGCGTTGGCCTCGCACATCGGGCAGGGCCGCGAGGTCGACACGAGCGTCGCGCCGGCGGCGCCGGCCGGGCCGGCGCGTCGGACCGCGTCGCGGATCGCCTCGGTCTCGGCGTGGGCGGTGGGATCGGCCCTGGTCACCACGGCGCTGGGCCCCTCCCCGACGATCCGCCCTTCGCGAACCAGCACGGCCCCGTAGGACTGGTCGCCCGCAGCGACGGCCTGGTCGCGCAGCGCGGCGGCACGCGCCATGAACGGGGCCAGCGATGCCGTCTCAGCCGCGGCCGCCGGCCTCGAGGCGCCCAGCAGCACCCAGCCGGCGCAGCCGACGAGCCAGCGGCGGCGCGTCGTCGGGGGCAGGCGGAGCGGGGGCGGCGACGTCATGGACGGAGCCTAAGCAGGGTGCGGCCCGCCGGCAATGCACCCCCCGCAGTGCAGCCGCGCCCGCCCTCCCCCCTGCTTGCCGGGGTCCGGCAGGGCGCCTACGCTCGCCGCCGGGAAAACGCTCGACACGGACGACGGCCATGACCGGGGAAGCCTACAACCTGCATCACGTCTCGCTCTACGTGCGGGACGTCGACCGCAGCGCCGCGTTCTACGCGCGCGTCCTCGGCCTCACCGAGATTCCCAACCGCGTCGGACGCACCAACATCCGCTGGTTCGACCTCGACGGCGTGCGCAGCATCCATCTGATCGGGGGCGACGACGTGGACGGGCGCCCCCGGCCCTTCTCGACGCACTTCGCGCTGGCCTCGACGGACCTCGACGCCACCATGGCCCGCCTGACGCGGGAGGGCGTGACCTATGTGAGCCTCGCGCTGGAGCCCAACACCGTCCACGTGCGGCCTGACGCCATCCGCCAGATCTACTTCCAGGACCCCGACGGCCACTGGGTCGAGATCAACGACGCGACCGAAGGGCCGTAGCGGGGACGCGACGCCCACGCCCACGTCATCGGAAGCCCGCTGCCGCGCCGTCGCCGCCGGCTTCGGCCGCGTTACTGGCTCGCTTCCTCGAACTCGGCGTGAATGGAGGAGGCGTGCCGGCGGTGGTCGAACCCGTAGATGTGGATCGACACCGCGTCCTCGCTCGTCTCGTTCACCATCTGGTGGATGTTGGGCCCATCGGGCAGCATCGCCGCGACAAAGCCCGGCGTCCGCCTGGCCGTGGCCGAAACGGCGGCGCGGCCGGGGCCGACGACCCGGAACCAGCGCTCGGTCAGCACGCCGCTCACGACGCCGAAGCAGCAGGAGCAGTGGTGGTCGTGGATCGAGGTCCGCGCGCCGGCGGGCCAGAGGAGCGCGAAGACGCTCACCTGGTCGTCCCCGAACAGGAGCGTGCGGGTGTAGCTTCCCTCCTGACGCTGCAGCGTGATCCCGTCCAGAAGACAAGGGCTTGCGAGGGCCTCGCGCAGGGTGGCCCGGGCCTTGTCGAGGTAGGCCGCGGCGTGATGCGGCCCGAACAGTCCCAGATCGGCGAACGGAGCGAGGATCGGCGAGGCTGGGGCGGAGGCAGGCGGCATGGGATCGACCTCGGGGGAAAAAACAACCTCATTTTACCGCAGCGGCCCGAAATGAGATTGCAATTATCGCTCGCTACGGGCCGTAATGCGCAAAATTCAACCCACCCAAATCCAATTGAAGGGATGAAATTTTCATGCCCGAGGCCCTGGACGACATCGATTGCCGGATCCTCGCCATCCTCCAGTCCGACGCGTCGCTCACCATGGCGGAACTGGCCGAACGCGTCGGCCTGTCGCCGACCCCGTGCTGGCGCCGCGTCCAGCGGCTCGAGGAGCAGGGCTTCATCTCCCGGCGCGTGGCGCTGCTGGACCGACACCGGCTGAACGCGGGGGTGACCGTCTTCATCGCGGTCCGCACCAGCCGGCACAGCCTCGACTGGTTCGAGCAGTTCCACCGGGCGCTCAACGCCATTCCCGAGGTGCTGGAGTTCTACCGGCTCGCCGGCGACATCGACTACCTCATCAAGGCCGTCGTCCCGGACATCGGATCGTATGACGCCCTCTACAAGCGCATCATCGCGAAGGTCGAACTGACCGAGGTCACGTCCATGTTCGCCATGGAAGAACTCAAGTGCACGACGGAGATCCCGCTCACCTATGCACCGCGCCGCTGATCCGTCGCGGATCGGCGAGGGACTGCATCCAGCGAGGTCTGGCTGGGGCGGGAGGATTCGAACCTCCGCATGGCGGAATCAAAATCCGCTGCCTTACCGCTTGGCGACGCCCCACCGGCCGCGGATTCGGGTCCGGCGGCGGGCGGACGATAGTGGGACGCCGGGGCCGGCGCAACCGGGGGCCGGGACCTGACGAGGGCCTGGCGGGCGGCGCCAGGCCCTGCCGTGACGGCCACCATCCCGGGTTGCGCCGGGGGCGGAGGACCCCCTCTCCGGACGCCGGGCCGGAACCGCTTCAGCGGACTTGCGGGACGCGGACGTGGTCGCTATAAGGCGGCACCCACGGGGACGGCGGAGCGTAGCGCAGCCTGGTAGCGCACTTCGTTCGGGACGAAGGGGTCGTAGGTTCAAATCCTATCGCTCCGACCACCGTTTCCGCGATCGAGGACAGGGCTCCCTTCGGGGAGCCCTTCTTCGTTGGCGCAACGAACCTTGGCTGACGGCCAGCGGTGGATGCGAGGGAAACCCGTAAAGGTCCCACTATCCGCGAAGGCCAAGACGGCTATATGACATCGGGGTTGCGGAATGTCCGCATTGCCCCTTCGCCAGACGACCCCGCCCCGATGATCCACCCGGTCTCGCCCCTTCGTTTCGCTGGCAGCCTGCTGCCGGGCCAGCTTCCCGTGCGCGGGGACCGTCCGGAACGCACCGTGGGCGGCGCCTGCTTCGAACTCGTGTCGGTGCCGCAGAACCCGCGGCCGGAGGGGCTTTCGGTAGGCCAGTTCCAGACCCGCGACGGCCTCGCCTTGCGCACGGCGCGCCATCGCGGCCGCGGCGCCACCCGTGGCACCGTGGTTCTGCTGCAGGGGCGGGCCGACGTCATCGAGAAGTACTACGAGGTGGTGGCGGACCTCGTGGCGCGCGGGTTCGACGTCCTCACCTTCGACTGGCGCGGCCAGGGCGGCTCCCAGCGCCTGCACCGCGACCCCTCCCTGAACCACCTCGAGCGCTTCGGCGACTGCGTGCAGGACCTCATCGACATCGTCGACGACGAGGTGCGCGCCGCCCGGCGGGGACCGGTCATCGCGCTGGCCCACTCCATGGGCGCCGCCATCCTGCTCCACGCCCTGCGCCGGCGACCGGATCTCGTCGACCGCTCCATCGTCACGGCCCCGATGATCGAGATCGCTCCGCGCCTGCGCCCGCCGGGCGCGGAATGGCTGGTGCGGCTGTGCCACGGCGCCGGCTTCGCCGGCCGGCCGGTTCCGGCCCGGCGTCGGCGTCTGGCCGCGGCGGCGGACCACCAGCCCGGCAACGTGCTCACGTCGGACCCCGAGCGCTACGGTCGCACCCACCACATCCTCGCCGCCGCGCCGCATCTCGCCGTGGGCCGCCCGACCTTCGGCTGGCTGCACGAGGCCTTCGGCGCCATGGCGACGCTGCGCCGGCCCGAGGTGGCGGAGGCGATCACGTCGCCCCTGCTCGTCGTCGCCGGCGACCAGGACCGCGTGACCTCCACCCCCGCTGCCATGGCCTTCGCGCGCCGCACCGGCCGGGGCGCCGCGCTTGCCCTCCCCCACTGCGCGCACGACGTGCTGATGGAGCGCGACGTGGTGCGCGACGCGTTCTGGCTCGCCTTCGACGCGTTCGTGAACGACTGACGGCAGCGGGCGGGCCCGTCCCGGGCTTGTTGCCGACCGCCCGGCGTGGAACTGTCCCGCCATGGCCAAGCCGTTCCGCCTCCTCTGCACCGCCCTCCTCCTCGCCCTCGCCGCCCCGGCGGCAGCCGATGCTCCGCGGGTCGAGCCGCTGCGGGCGGCGGCGGCCGGCGGGTTCAGGCTGGCGGACACGGCCGGCCGCGAGGTGTCGCCGGCGACGCTCGCCGGGCGGCCCTACCTGCTGTTCCTGGGCTTCACGCACTGCCCAGACATCTGCCCGGACACGCTGCAGCGCCTGACGATGGCGATGGCCGAGGCGGGCGACGCGGCGGACCGGGTGACGGTGCTGTTCGCCTCGGTCGATCCCGAGCGGGACAGCGCCCCGGCGATGAAGGCCTATCTGGAAGCCTTCGACCCCCGCATCCGCGGGGTCACGGGCCGCCCTGCGGCGGTAAGGGAACTGGTGAACAGCCTCGGCGTGACGGTGCGGAAGGTCCCCTCGGCCGGCGGCTACACCGTCGACCATCCCCTGCAGGTCTTCATGACGGACGCAGCCGGGAGGCCGGCCGGCATCATCCGCTATACGGACACCCCGAAACAGGCGGCGGACAAGATCAAGGCCCTCGCGAGCCGCTGACCCGGCCGCTCACCGGACCGCGGGCAGCGTCTCCTGCGCGATCAGCGGCTCGGGCGCGAACAACGCCCGCGTCAGCTTCAGCGCTCCGGCCCCCAGCAGGCTCCCGGTCAGGGCGCCGGCGAGCACGACGACGAGCGCCACGCCGGCGCAGGCGAGCCCGATGCGGCGCCAGCGGCCGGTCGGCCAGCCGGACACCGGCAGCCGCGCGACGCCCGCGGACCACGCCCTGCGCCACGTCGCCGGCCGGTGGGTCTCTTCCGGCGGTGCCGATGGCTCGCTCATCACTCCCGTCCTCCGCGGATCGACAGACACAACGACTGGCTCGGGTGAAGGTGCCGGGCCGGCGCTCGCGCCCGCCCGGCTCCCGTCATTCGGCGGCGATGCGCACCGGCGGCGGGGATCCGTGCGCCGGCAGCGCGGGCTGCGGGGGCGTCTCCGGCTCCGGCTCGTCGGCCTTGCCGACGAAGCGGCCGAACGCCCAGGTGAAGAAGCGGCTGACGTCGTCCATCACGAGGAACACCGCCGGGACGAAGACGAGCGACAGCAGCGTCGACACGATCAGGCCGCCGATCACGGCGATGGCCATGGGCGAGCGGAACTCGCCGCCGTCGCCCAGCGCCATCGCGCTCGGCACCATGCCGGCGGCCATGGCGATGGTGGTCATCACGATCGGCCGGGCGCGCTTGCGGCCGGCGTCGACGATGGCCGTGACCCGATCCACGCCGCGCGCCATCTCCTCGATGGCGAAGTCGACGAGCATGATCGCGTTCTTGGTCACGATGCCCATCAGCATCAGCATGCCGATGACGACGGGCATGCTGATCGGCTTGCCGGTGACGAGCAGCGCCAGGACCACGCCGCCGAAGGAGAGCGGCAGCGAGAACAGGATGGTGATGGGCTGCAGGAAGCCGCCGAAGAGCAGCACCAGCACGCCATAGACCATCAGCACGCCCGAGCCCATGGCCAGCGCGAAGCCGCGGAACACCTCCTCCATGATCTCGGCGTCGCCCGAGGTCTGGATCTTGACGCCCGGCGGCAGCGACTTCGCCGTCGGCAGCGCCATGACCTGCTCGATCACCTGCCCGAGCGCGTCGGTGCCGTAGAGGTCGGCCTCCAGCGCGACGCGGCGCACGCGGTCATAGCGGTCGATGCCCGAGGGACCCTGGCCGAAGCCGATGTCGGCGACGACGGCGAGCGGGACCGAGCCGCCGCGGGCGGTCGGCACCTTCAGCGCCTCGAGCACGGCGGTCTCGGAGCGCCAGCGCTCGTCGATCTGCACGCGGATCGGGATCTGGCGGTCGCCGACGTTGAACTTGGCGAGGTTGGCGCCGACGTCGCCGATGGTGGCCACGCGCACCGTCTCGGCGATCGTGTCGGTCGAGACGCCGAGATCGGCGGCGAGGTCGTTGCGCGGCGTGATGCGAATCTCCGGCCGCTCAAGCGCGGCGGTGGAGACCACGCCCTGCAGCGTCGGCAGCGTGCGCATCTCGCTCTGCAGCCGGGCCGCGATGTCGACGACCTGCTGGGGATCCTCGCCGGTGACGAGGAGCGACAGGCCGCGCTGGCCGTTCTCGTTCAGCACCCAGGAGCGGATGTCCGGGATGGCGGCGAGGTCGGTCAGGATCGCGCGCTCGAGCGCCTTCTGGTTGATCTTGCGGTCGTGCTTGTTGACGTAGTTGACGATGAGGGTCGCCTTGCGCACCTCGGCGCCGCCGCCGAGGATGCGGCCGCCGTCGACGAAGACGTTGCGCACCTCGGGCCGCTCCTTGAGCTGCCGCGCGACGCGGTCGGTGAGCTGGCGCGTGTCCTCCAGCCGCGAGCCCGGGGCGAGCTCCACCGCAAAGAGCGAGCGCGCCGTGTCCTCGCCAGGCAGGAAGCCGGAGGGCAGCAGCGAGGTCGACCAGATCGAGGTCGCGAAGAAGCCGAGGCCGATGAGCACGGTGAGGAACCGGTGCCGCGCCGCGAAGCCGACCATGCGGGTGTAGCCGCGCATCACGAAGCCCTCGCGCTCGTGGTGCCCGGGCTTCGCCCGCATCAGGTAGGCGGCCATCATCGGGGTGATGAGGCGCGCGACGAGCAGCGAGAACAGCACCGCCACGGCGACGGTGAGGCCGAACTGCTTGAAGTACTGGCCGGCGATGCCGCCCATGAAGCTCACCGGCGCGAACACGGCGACGATGGTCATCGTGATCGCGATGACGGCGAGGCCGATCTCGTCGGCCGCCTCCAGCGCCGCGCGGTAGGGCGACTTGCCCATGCGCATGTGCCGGACGATGTTCTCGATCTCGACGATGGCGTCGTCGACGAGGATGCCGGTGACGAGCGTGATCGCCAGCAGGCTGACGAGGTTCAGCGAGAACCCCATCGCGTCCATGGCGAAGAAGGTCGGGATCACCGACAGCGGCAGCGCCACGGCGGAGATGATCGTGGCGCGCAGGTCGCGCAGGAAGATGAAGACCACGATGATGGCGAGAACGGCGCCCTCGATGAGGGTCATCATCGCCGACTCGTAGTTGCCGACCGTGTAGGTGACGTAGCTGTCGATCAGCTGCAGCTTCACGTCGGGGCGCTTCTCCTGCAGCGCGGCGACGCGCTTGGTCACCGCCTCGGCGACCGTGGCGTCGCTGGCGCCCTTGGCGCGGGAAATCGCGAAGGCGACCACGGGCTCGCCGTCGAGGCGGGCGAAGGTGCGCGCCTCGGCCGGGCCGTCCGTCACGGTGCCGAGCTCGTCGAGGCGGACGTTGCGGCCGCCCGGCAGCGCGATGCGCGTGTCGGCGAGCTGCTGCAGCGTCTGCGTTCCGGCGAGCGTGCGGATGGACTGCTCGCGGGCGCCCACTTCGCCGCGGCCGCCGGCCAGGTCGACATGCGTCGCGCGCAACTGGCGGTTGACGTCGGCGGCGGTGATGCCGAAGGCGGCGAGCCGGTCGGGATCGAGCGAGACGCGGATCTCGCGGTCTACACCGCCGATGCGCTCCACCTTGGAGACGCCGCGGATCGACTGGAGGTCGCGCACGACGACGTCGTCGACGTACCAGGACAGGTCCTCTGCCGACAGGGCGGGCGCCGACGCGGCGTAGGTGACGATGGGCAGGCCGGCGATGTCGATGCGCTGGACGATGGGCTCGTCGATGGTGCGCGGCAGGTCGGCGCGGATGCGCGCGATGGCGTCCTTCACGTCGTTGAGCGCGCGGTCGCTGTTCACCTCGAGCCGGAACTCGATGGTGGTCACCGAGCTGCCGTCGGTGATGTTGGAGATGACGTGCTTGACCCCCGAGATGCCGGAGACGGCGTTCTCGACCTTCTTGGTGACCTGCGTCTCCAGCTCGGACGGCGCCGCGCCGGACTGGGTGACGCTGACGGACACCAGCGGCAGGTCGATGTTGGGGAAGCGCGTGATCGGCAGGCTGGAGAAGCTCACCCAGCCGAGCACGCACAGCACGAGGAACAGGACGATCGAGGGGATCGGCCGGCGGATGGACCAGGCGGAGACGTTGAGTTGCATCACTTCGCTCCCGTCTGGTCGGCGACCCGCACGGCGTCCCCGTCGCGCAGGAAGGCGCCGGCCTTGGCGATGACCTGTTCGCCGGCGGCGAGGCCGTCGAGGATCTCGGTGTAGCCGCCGGCGGTGATGCCGGCCTTCACCTTGCGCTCGGCGATGCGGCCGTCGCGCACCACCTGCACGCGCTCCCCGGCGGCGCCGAAGAGGACGGCAGGCGTCGGCACGGCGATGCCCTCGCGACGCTCGACGACGATGGCGGCGCGGGCGAAGCTGCCCACCCGGAGAGCGTCGGACTGCGGCAGCGACACGCGCACCTTGCCGAGGCGGGTCATGGGGTCGATCTCGGCCGGCAGCAGGCGGATGCGGCCCTCGACCGGCTGGCCGCCGGCGGGGGTGACCGTGACAGGCGCGCCGGTGCGCAGGCGGGCGACCTGCGTCTCCAGCACCTCGGCCTCGAACTCCACCTCGCCGTTGGCGATGATGCGGAACATGGGCTCGGTGGCGGCGACGGCGGCGATGGCGCCGAGCCGGACGTTGCGGCGGCTGACGACGCCGGAGACCGGCGAGCGGATCTCGGTGCGGGCCAGACGCAGCTTCAGCTCGGCGCGCTGCGCCTCGGCCGAGGCCTTCTCGGCCTTGGCGACCTGCAGGCCGCTGCGGGCGGCGGAGAGGCGCGCCTCGGTGGTGCGGGCGGCGGCTGTGCGCTGGTCGATGAGTTCCTGAGTCGTGTTGCCGCTCTCCTTGAGGGTCATCGTGCGGTTGAGAGCCGCGCGCGCCTCGGTGAAGGCGGCCTCCGCCTGCGGGATGGCCCACTCGGCCTGCGCCACGGCGGCATCGGCGCGCGCGATGGCGGCGTCGTTCTGGGCGAGCAGCGTGTCCAGCGTCTCCTTGTTGAGACGCGCCAGCACCTGGCCTGCCTGCACCCGGTCGCCCTCGTCGGCGAGGAGCTCGATGACCTTGAGGCCGTCGACCTCGGCATTCACCAGCGCCTCCTGACGGGCGATCAGGTTGCCGCTGACGAGGAGACTGTCGACCATCTCGCGGCGCTGGGCCACGGCGGCGGTGACCGCCGGGACGGCGATGGAGGCCGCGGGCGCGCCCACGGCCTCGGCGGCGCGCGGCGCGGCGGCCACGACCGCAATGCCGGCGGCGGCGAGAACGAGAACGGCTGCGGTGCGCAGAAGCATCGGACGGACGATCACGGACGGACCTCGGACACGGACACGGGGGATGATGCGGGCTTCGCGGCAGGCGCCGCGACGGCGCCGGCGAAGATCGAACGGAAGAGGGCAAGCGTGACGGCGAGCTCGCGCTCCCCGTCGAAATGCGGATCAAGGGCGCGCCGCTTGAACAGGCCGTCGGCCATCGTCATCGTCACGCGGATCGCCATGTCGATGTCGACGGACGGGGCGATGGCGCCCTGGGCCTGCGCCTTGGTGAACACGGCGAACATGTGCTGCATGGCGGCCGACTCGAAGCCACCGCACTGCAGCGCGATCTGCGGGTTGCGGGTGGCCTCCGACCAGATCTCCATGACCAGGATCGCCTTCTCGCGCGGCTCCTCGATGAGGTGTTTGCGACCCATGGCCTCGAAGGCGGCGAGGAAGTCGTCCGCCGTGGCGATGGTGGCGAAGTCACCGGCGAGTTCCTCGCGGTCCCGCTCGGAGAGGCCGGAGACGATGGCCTCCTTCGAGGGGAAGTAGCGGTAGAGGTTGCCCGCGCTCATCCCCGCCTCCGCCGCCACGTCCTGCATGGTCGTGCGGTGGAAGCCCGCGCGCACGAAGCAGCGCTCCGCGGCATCGAGAATGAGGTTGCGTCGCTCGGCGGCCGAGGCCGACTGGCGGGTGGTGACGAGGCTCATGGCTCGGGCAATCCCTGAATGAACGTTCATTCCCGAATGAACGTTCATTCTCATATGGGAGGGCCCTGAGGCCCGTCAAGTGATGTTTTCCAGTATTCGTCAGCCACGTGGCATCGGATCAGCGGCCCGCCCATCCGGTAGGGCCGGCGGCAGCCGAGGAGACGCGCTTCAGGGGCTCGTGGTTCCCGGCCCGGCGGTGCCGGCGACCGTGCGCAGCGCGGCGCGGGTCCTGTCCGAGAACTTCGGTTCGACGGGACCGGCGAGCGCCTTGCGCTGGCGCAGGAGCTCCTGGATCTCCTTGCGGAACTCCTGCGACCACGCGTCGCTGCCGTCCGAGACCTGCGCCAGCGAGGCAGCGTTGCCCTTCTCGATCGCGCCGATGACGAGGCGGGCGGCCTCCTTCGGGTTGCGCGCGACGCCGCGACCGCCGTCGTAGAGCCAGCCGAGGTTGTGCATGGCCTGCGTGTCGCCCTTCCCGGCCGCGGCCTTGTAGAGCTGCTCCGCCTGCTTCGGGTCGGCGGCGACGCCGTCGCCCTCGGCATAGGCGTAGGCCAGCGCGGACCCGGCGGCGGGATAGTCCTTGCTCCACGCGTCCTGGTAGAACCGGACGGCCTGATCGGGCTGCTTCAGGCGATGCAGGGAGCGGCCGAGCTGGAACATGAAGCGCGGCTCGTCCGGATCCTGGGCCAGTGCACGGGTGCAGGCGGCCATGGCGGCGGCGCCATCCATCTCGAGCATGCCGACGCCCGGCGCCACGGCCTTCGGGTCGTAGGGCCTCGCGGCCAGCCTGTCGCAGTCGTTTGGCCCCGGCGCCGTTGCGGCGGCGGGCGCCTGCGGCGCGGGCGCGACCGCGGCCGGCGCGACGCTGGCGGAGCGGCGGCGCAGTTCGTCGATCTTCGCCCGGGCGAAGCCGGCGAAGGCGCAGGAGCCGAAGAGGCGCACGTGCTCCTCGTAGAAGTCGATGCGGTCGAAGGTGCGCGCCTCGGTCCAGTGCGAGGCGGCCGGGCCGCAGATGTCGGCCGCGGGAGCGGACGCGGACGCGGACGGGGCCGGCGCCGCGGAGGCCGGTGCGGGCGAAGGCGCGTCGGCCTTGCGGACGGAGAGCAGCGCCCCGCCGAGCGAGCCGTAGACGAACGGCTCCTGACGGTTGCGGGTGGCCGCCATCACGTCGTCGCGCACGAGGCCGAAGGCCAGCCGGACGTCGAGGCCGGGCGTCGCGAGGTGGCGCAGCAGCGCGCTCGTGAAGGGGCTGTTGCGGCCGTCGCCGTCCTCCGCCACCGTGCCGGCCTTGGCGGCATAGGCGATGAGCGTGTCCGGGCCCTGCGGCTCGATGCGGGCGAGGCCGCGGCCGACCGAGCGCGAGGCGCCGGTGCGGGCCATCGACTGGAGGAACGGGTTGTCGCGGCAGGCGTCGAGGATGACGAGCTTCAGCCGCTTCACGTTGTCCATCGACCGCAGCACGCGGTCGAGCGGGATCGCCTCGTCGTCGACGACGCGGTCGCTCATCAGGCGGGCGTCGACGGGCACGAGGTAGTTCTGGCCGTTCAGCTCGATGCCGTGGCCGGAGTAGAAGATGAGGCCGACGTCGGCGCCCTGGGACGCGTCCTCGAAGTTGAGGAGCGCCCGGCGCACGCCGCGCTCGTCGAGGTCGACGGCGGTCATGACCGTGTCGAAGCCGGCCTCCTTCAGCAGCCTTTCCATCGCCGCGACGTCATTGGACGGGTTCACCAGCTTCGGCACGCTGCTGTAGCTGGAGTTGCCGATGAGCAGCGCCACGCGCTTCTGCGCCCACGCCGACGAGACCGGCGCGAAGCCCAGCATGACCAGCCCGGCGAGCACACAGGGCAGGACGAGGACGCGGGCGGCAAGGACTCGGACGAGACAGCGGATCATGGCGGCGGTCACTGTGGCGGGGTCCGGCGGCGGGCCGGGACGACAGGAGACTAGCGGATGCGGCCCCGCCCGGGACGGACGGATGCCGGCATCGTCAACAGATGATGCAACTTCTGATTGCGCACTGTGCGATTTCGCACATCCAGGGGGCTGCGACGCTGTCATGGTGAGCTACGTTCTCGTGTCGTCCCATCGGGGTGCTTCACCATGATCCGCTCGTTGCTCTCGCCCGCAGGCGCCGTGATCGCCGTCCTCCTGGCGGCCGCCGGCCTGACCGCGACGCCGCGCCCGGCTGCCGCCGCCTGCGTCAGCTGCGGGTTCGACGTCGGGTCTGCTCTCGGCGGCCTCGCCATCGGCGCCATCGCGGCCGGCGCGGCGAACCGCGCGAACCAGCCGCCGGACGGCTATGTGCTCGACGAGCCGCAGCAGCCGCGCGGCAAGACGCGGCGGGCGCCGCCTCCCCCCGCGCAGGCCATGGGCGAGGACGGCGCGCCCGTCGAGCCGAAGAAGAAGAGCGTCGCCGCGAAGCCGGCCGCGAAGACCGCGACGGCGCCCGCGGCCGCCAAGTCGCGCACCGTCGCGACGGCGCAGGGCGGCGCCCTGCTGCCCTGACCCGCAAGATCATTGCCTGACCGGCGCGCCGGCCCCGTTGGGCCGGCGCGCCCTCTTCACGTCCGGCACCCGGGCGTGCCACCCTGACCCCAAGGCCGGCGTGACAGGCCGCGGAGGACGGGGGGTATGGGTCCGCTTGCCGGCGTCAGGATCGTGGAGATGGCGGGAATCGGCCCGGCGCCCTTCTGCGCCATGCTGCTCGCCGAAATGGGCGCCGAGGTCATCCGCGTCGACCGCCCGGGTCCCGCCGACCTCGGCCTCGGCCTCGATCCGCGCCACGAACTCCTCAACCGCAGCAAGCGCGCCGCCGCCATCGATCTCAAGACGCAGGCCGGCGTCGCCGCCGTGCTGCGGCTCATCGCGCAGGCCGACATCCTGATCGAGGGGTTCAGGCCCGGCGTGATGGAACGGCTCGGCCTCGGGCCGGACGCCTGCAAGGCGGTGAACCGGCGGCTCGTCTACGGGCGCATGACGGGCTGGGGCCAGGACGGTCCCCTCGCCCAGCGGGCCGGGCACGACATCAACTACATCGCCATGACCGGAGCGCTCGCGGCCATCGGCACGGCGGACGCTCCCGTCCCGCCCCTCAACCTCGTCGGGGACTTCGGCGGCGGGGCGCTCTACCTCGCCATGGGCGTGCTGGCGGCCCTGGTCGAGGCAAGACGTTCAGGCGAGGGACAGGTCGTCGACGCCGCGATGGTCGACGGGGCGGCAAGCCTCATGACCATGTTCCACGGCCTCGCGGCGGCCGGGCAGTGGTCGAACCGTCGGGCCGGCAACGTCCTCGACGGGGCGGCGCCCTTCTACACCGTCTACGCCACCGCGGACGGACGGCACGTGGCGGTGGGTGCCATCGAGAAACGATTCTACCTGGAGTTGCTGCGCGGGCTCGGGCTCGACCCGAATTCCATTGAGAACCGCGAGGACCGGGCGGCGTGGCCGGCGCTGCGCGCCCGCTTCGCGGCGATCTTCGCATCGCGGACGCGGGACGACTGGGAGGCGGTCTTCGCGAACCGGGACGCCTGCGTGTCGCCTGTCCTCGACATGGAGGAGAGCGCACGCCACCCCCTCGCGCTCGCGCGCGCCGCCTATGTGATGGCGGACGGGCCGGCAGGTCCGGCGCCGGCGCCGGCACCCCGCTTCGGCCGGACGCCTGGCGCGGTGCGCAACCCGCCGCTCGATCCCCGGGCCGACACGCGCGGCGCCCTCTCCGCGTGGGGCTTCACCGGCGCCGAGCTCGACACTCTCGCAGCGGCGGGGGTCATCGTCGGAGACTGACCTTCCTGCAACCCGCCGCGTCCGAGCCGGGAACCGCAGGCCCGTCTCAACCGCGGTCCACCATGTGGATCCATTCGCCGAAGGCGCTCCGTCCAGGGGACAGCGGTCCTCTTTCGCCTCTCCGAGCCGGTTGGCGGGAGCGCGGCATGCGCGTGTTCGGGTGCGTCATCCCCGATTGACACCCCTCGTCCACATGCTGAATATGCTATCCAGATAATGAAACGGGGAGGCAGCGTGAAGCGCCTGAGCGTGGTCCACGTCCCGCGCGACGAGGAGGTCGCCCGCGAGGTGCCGGGCGCCCAGGCGCTGCGCCGGGGGCTTTCCCTGCTCGACATCGTCGCCGCCCAGGGCGGCCTGCGTTTCAGCGAGATCGCCGACCGCGCCGGCCTGACGCGCGGCACCACGCACCGGATGCTCTCCACGCTCGTCGAGGCGGGGCTGCTGCGGGTCGACGACCGCGACCAGAGCTACCACCTCGGCTTCCGCCTCTTCGAGATGGCCCATCGCGTGTGGGACCAGTTCGACCTGCGCACCGCCGCCGAGCCGGAGCTGGAACGGCTGCGCGACCTGACGGGCGAGACCGTCCGGCTGGCGATCCTCGACAACGACGAGATCCTCTATGTCGACCAGCGGGAGGCGGCGCAGGCGGTGCGGCTGGGCAACGGCGTCGGCGCCCGCGTCGCGGCCCATGCGAGTGGCGCCGGCAAGGCGATCCTCGCCCACCTCGACCCGCCGCTGCGCGAGCAACTGCTCAACCGGCTGCCGCTGAAGCGCTTCACGCCGAACACGATCACCGACCGCGACGTGCTCGCCCAGCAGTTCGACCTCACCAAGGCGCGCGGGTACGCGGTGTCGGTGGAGGAGCAGCACGTCGGGGTCAGCTCGCTCGCCGCCGCCGTGCTCGACCACCGGGCGCGCGCCATCGGCGCCATCGCCGTCCTCGCGCCCTCCTATCGCCTCGACCTCGACCGGCTGCACTCGCTGGGCCGCGACGTGATCGAGGCGGCGCGTCGCATCTCCGGAAACGCGGGTCAGGTGGCCATGTCGATCAGGATCAACGCGCGCCCGCTGGGCATCGACCGCTCCGACGTGACCTGCGTCGTGCCGACGACGGCGTTCCTCGGCGAAGGACCGACGTGGCTGCCGGCCGAGAAAAAGCTCGCCTTCGTCGACATCCTCGCGCCGGCGGTCATCATCGCCGACCCGCAGGACGGCTCCTTCCGCAGCCATCCGATGCCCGAACTCGTGAGCGCGGTGGTGCGGCGCGAGCGCGGCGGCTACCTCGCCGCGATGCAGACCGGCCTCAAGGCGGTCGACCTAGAAAGCGGCCGCAGCACCACGCTGGCGGCGCCGGAGGCGGCAAAGCCCGGCAACCGCTTCAACGACGGCAAGTGCGACCGGCGCGGCCGCTTCTGGGTCGGCACGCTCGCCATCGACACGACGCCCGGCCACGGCAGCCTCTACCGGCTCGACCCGGACGGACGGTGTCACCGGATGGAGACCGGCCTGCACGTCTCCAACGGGCTCGGCTGGAGCCCCGACGACCGGACCTTCTACTTCACCGACTCCGGGTCGCGGACCATCTTCGCCTACGACTTCGACATCGAGAGCGGCACGCTGGCGAACCGCCGCGTGTTCGTGCGCCTGACGGAGGATGCCGGCACGCCGGACGGCCTCGCGGTGGATGCGGAGGGCTTCGTGTGGTCCGCCCACTGGGACGGCTGGTGCGTGACGCGCTACGACCCCGCCGGCAAGGTCGACCGCGTGATCAACCTGCCCGTGCCGCGACCGACGAGTTGCGCCTTCGGCGGGCCGGACCTGTCGACGCTCTACGTCACCAGTGCGCGCATCCGCCTCTCGGCGAAGCAGCTCGCGGAGGCGCCGCTGTCGGGCAGCGTCTTCGCCATCGCCGCCGGCGTCGCCGGCAAGGCCGACACCCCCTATCGCGGCTGAGAGGGCGCATGGCGAGCATCACCCTGCGCAACGTCTGCAAGTCCTTCGGCACCACGCCGATCCTGCGCGGCATCGACCTGTCGATCGCCGACGGCGAGTTCACGGCCTTCGTCGGCCCCTCCGGCTGCGGCAAGTCCACGCTGCTGCGGCTGATCTGCGGGCTCGAGGAGGTCACCGACGGCACGATCGCCATCGACGGCGAGGTGGTGAACGACGTGCCGCCGGCCAAGCGCGGCATCGCCATGGTGTTCCAGAGCTACGCGCTCTATCCGCACATGAGCGTGGCCGAGAACATGGGCTACGCCCTGCGCCTCGCGGGCACGGACAAGGCGGAAATCCGCCGCCGCATCGAGGCGGCCGCCGCCGTGCTGCGTCTCTCGCCGCTGCTCGACCGCAAGCCGCGCCAGCTCTCCGGGGGGCAGCGCCAGCGCGTCGCCATCGGCCGCGCCATCGTGCGCGACCCTCGCCTCTTCCTCTTCGACGAACCGCTGTCGAACCTCGACGCGGCGTTGCGCGTCGACATGCGCGCGGAGATCGCGGCGCTGAAGGCGCGGCTCGGCACCACCATGGTCTACGTCACGCACGACCAGGTGGAGGCGATGACGCTGGCCGACACCATCGTGGTGATGAACGCCGGGCGCATCGAGCAGGCCGGCTCCCCGCTGGAGCTCTACCGGGCGCCGGCGAACCGCTTCGTCGCCGGATTCATCGGCTCGCCGCGCATGAACATCATGCCCGCGACGCTGGGTCCGGACCGGCGGCCGGTGCTGGGCGGCGGCGTCGTGCTGGCCGTCGAGGCCGACGCCCCGGGAGGGACCGCCGTCGAGGTCGGCGTGCGGGCCGAGCACCTCGGCCTGTCGCCGGCCGAGGGGGCGACGCTGCGCGGCCGGGCGACGGTGGTGGAGCACCTCGGCTCCGACGTCTTCGTGCACGCCGCGGTCGAGGGCGCTCCGGACCCGGTCATCATCCGCGCGGCCGGCGACCGGGCGGTACGGCCCGGCGACGTGCTGGGCATCTCCATCGATCCCGCCGCGGTGCACCTGTTCGACGCCGGCGGCCAGCGGCTGAAGGCGGCCCTGCCCGCCCGGAGCGCGGCATGACCGGCGCGCGCTACCCCGACCTCGCCGGCCGCGCCGTCATCGTCACGGGCGGGGCCTCCGGCATCGGCGAGAGCATCACGCTGCACTTCGCACGGCAGGGTGCGCGCGTCGCGCTCGTCGACATCGACGAGCGGGCCATCGCCGCCGTGCGCGCCGCCGCGCGGGACGAGGCCGGTGCAGAGATCGCGGCCGAGCGGGTCGACCTGCGCGACATCGCGGCGCTGCGCGCCGCGGTCGCACGCATGGCGGCCGTGACGGGACCGTTCCGTGTGCTCGTCAACAATGCCGGCAACGACGACCGCCTGCCATGGTCGGAGGTGACGCCCGAGTACTGGGACGACCGCTTCGCGGTGAACGTCCGCCACCAGTTCTTCGCGGCCCAGGCGCTCGCCCCGGCGATGGCCGAGGCCGGCGGCGGCGCCATCGTCAACCTCGGCTCGATCTCGTGGATGATGGGCGCCGCCGGCCTCATCGCCTACACGACCGCGAAATCCGCCATCATGGGGCTCACGAAGTCGCTCGCCCGCGAGCTCGGGCCGCTGGGCATCCGCGTGAACTCCATCGCGCCCGGGATGATCTGGACGCAGAAGCAGATCGACCGCGCGAAGGCCGACGACCCCGCCAAGCTCGCCCGCTACATCGAGCGCCAGTGCGTCAAGGAACCGCTGGAGCCCGACGACGTGGCGCGCATGGCGCTGTGGCTGGCCTCTGACGAGGCGCGACGCTGTTCCGGACAGACCTTCATCCTCGACGGAGGTGTCGTCTGAAGAGGCTGGCCGCGGGGCCGACGCCGCGGCGACACGCAAGGGGGCCGGACGGCCCGGTCAAGAACGGACGGGCCCGAGGGCCCGCAGACGGAGGAAACGATGGTTGAACTGACCCGCCGCGCCTTCGGGGGCCTGATGGCCGCCGGCGCCGCCACCCTCGCCGCCCGCCCGGCGTTCGCGCAGGGCGCCGATCTCAGCTTCATGAGCTTCACTTTCGCCGAGGAGCCCAACAAGCCGCACGTCCAGAAGCTGCTGGACGGGTACAAGGCGGCCAGCGGAACCGGCATCGAGCCCATCGGCTCGGCCTGGGGCGACATGCAGAAGAACATCCTGCTGAGGCAGCGCTCCAGGACGCTGCCCACGACCGTGCAGGTGCAGGAGCGGTGGCTGCCCTCGCTGGCCACGCTCCCCGAGATGGTCAACCTCGACGAGGCGATCGGCCGGGCCAAGCTCGAGGCGGCCATCGACCCCAAGGTCCTGGCGATGGGACAGGCGGGCGGCAAGACCTTCGGCCTGCCGCTGATCACCGGCTCGATCGGCATGGTCGCCAACAAGGAGGTGCTCGAGAAGGCCGGCGTGGGCGTGCCGCAGACGATCGCGGAGTTCCGGGCCGCGCTCGTCGCCATCCGCGACAAGGTCCCCAACTCGGTGCCCTTCGCGGCCGCGACGAAGAACGTCAACTCCATCCCGCTCGACTTCATGATCATGGTGTGGGTGCACGGCGGACGAATCATCGACGAGAACGGCAAGGTCCTGATCAACAGCGACGGCGGCCGCGCCGCCATGGCGTTCATGGCCGGCCTGATGAAGGACCGCCTCATCGCGCCGGAGATCGACCGGCCGGATTCGCGCAGGCTCTTCGGCCAGGGCGCGTGCGGCTTCTACTTCGATCCGCCGCAGGCGCGCGGCTTTGCCCGCAGCTTCTCGGGCCGGGGCGAGGCGGCAGACCAGTTCGTCCTGCCGATCAAGACCCCCGTGCTCAAGGCGGGCGACACGCCGCGGTCGATCCAGTGGGGGCACCTCGTCTGCGCCTTCAAGGGGCCGAACACGGCCAGTGCCGACGCTCCCGGCATCAAGTGGCTCAACTACCTGATCTCGGACGCGGCCCAGGGTACCTTCCCGCCGGCCCTGTCGGCCCTTCCGGTCACCAAGAGCGCGCAGGCCCTGCCGGTGGTTCAGAACGATCCGTTCTTCAAGGCCTGGAACGAGGCGACCGGCGTGCCGCTGATCAACGAGATCGGCATCTGGTCGAACGCGCCTGAGCTCTCCACCATCCTCTCGGAGGAGGTGCAGGCGGCGATCCTCGGCCAGAAGACGCCCGACGCCGCCATCGCCTCCATGCAGACCCGCATGGAAGCCTCGATGGCCAAGCGCGGCTGACGCGATGAGCGCGGCGAGCCTCGACTCGGGCACGGCCCCCCTGCGTCCGTCGCCGGACGCCCGCCGCGGCGGGCTGATGGCGCACGAGCGGCGCGTGGGGCGGCTGTTCCTGCTGCCGGCGCTCGCCGCCTTCGCGCTCGTCATCGTCGTCCCCTTCGTCCGGGCGCTGGGCGTCGCCTTCACGCGCTCGGACCTGCAGACCCCGGTGCCCGTGTTCATCGGGCTGCGGAACTTCCAGACCATCCTGACGACGCCCGAGATCCTCGGCGCCTTCGTCACCACCGCGATCTACGTGACGCTGGCGACGGCGGGCTCGGTGGTGCTCGGGCTCGCCTGGGCGCTGATCCTCAACCAGCCGTTCCGCGGGCGGGCGGCGCTGCGGGCGGTGACGCTCATCCCGTGGGTGCTGCCGAGCACGGTCACCGCATTCGTGTGGGGCTGGATCTTCAACAGCCGCTACGGCGTGATCAACGCCGCGCTCGTCTCGGTGGGGGCGATCCCGGCGCCGACGGCGTGGCTCTCCACCACCGGCGGAGCGATGACGGCCGTCGTCATCACCAAGGTGTGGTTCTCGATCCCGCTGTTCATGTCGTTCTTCCTCGCCGGCCTGCAGAGCCTCGACCGCGAGCAGATCGACGCGGCGCGGGTGGACGGGGCCAACAACCGGGCTCTGCTGCGCGACCACATCCTGCCGCACCTGCGGCCGGTGCTGCTCGTCGTCATCGTGCTGGGCGTCATCGGCAACCTGCAGCATTTCGACACGATCTTCGCGCTCACCGGCGGCGGCCCCGTGCGGGCGACGTCGGTGCTGTCGATCGAGGTGTACCGCCGCGCCTTCGACCAGTGGGACCTCGGCATGGCCTCGGCGCTCGGCCTGCTGTGGGTCGCGACGATCCTGCCGGCGGCGTACTTCTACCTGCGGCACCTGCTGAAGGGGGTGTGAGGATGCTCGACCTGTCCTCCCGCCTGTCGCGCCTCGTCTTTGGCGGCGTCGCCGTGGCGCTGGAGTTCTTCCTCTTCTTCCCGATCTACTGGCTGGTGATCTCGGCCTTCAAGCCGAACGCGGAGCTCTACCGGATCATCCCGACGCTGTTCCCGCACGATCCGACGCTGACGCACTTCGCCACGGCGCTCGGCCGGGGCAACCTGCCCCAGCAGCTGCGCAACAGCCTCGTGGTGTCGGGCTCGGCGGCGGCGCTGAACACGCTGCTCGCGGTCTATGCCGGCTACTCGTTCGCGAAGTTCCGCTACGCGGGGCGGCGCGCGGTGATGGTGCTCCTGCTGTCGGCGCAGGTGTTCCCGTTCGGGCTGCTGCTGATCAGCCTGTACCCGATCGTCACCGACCTCGGACTGATCGACACGCGGCTGGGGCTGACGCTGTCCTACATCGTCTTCGCGCTGCCGGTGTCGACCTACATGTTCTACAGCTACTTCACGCAGGTGCCGTCGGAGATCATCGAGGCGGCGCGCGCCGACGGCGCGGGCGAGCTCCGGATCTTCCACACCATCGTGCTGCCGGTCTCGATTCCCGCGGTCGTGACGGTGTTCCTCTACGGCTTCATGTGGTCGTGGAACGACCTCCTCTACGCGATGACGCTCATCGTGTCGGAGGACAAGCGCACCATCGGGCCGGGCATGCTGCTCGCCTATCTCAACGAGGTGAACGCCGACTGGGGCGGCGCCATGGCGGCGTCGATCGTCGCCTCCGCCCCCATCGTCCTCGCCTTCGCCTTCCTCCAGCGCTGGTTCATCCAGGGCGTCACCGCGGGGTCCGTGAAATGACCGCACTCTCGGGGGTGTTCCCCGTCCTTCCCACGCCCTTCACCGAGGCCGGCGCGGTCGATCCCGACGCGCTGCGGCCGCTGGTCGAGTTCGTCGTGTCCTCCGGCGCGGACGGCCTCGTCTATCCCGGCATGGCGAGCGAGGTGGAGACGCTCTCGCCCGAGGAGCGGCTCACGATGGTGAAGTCGGTCGGCGCGGCGCTTGCCGGCAGGCTTCCGATGATCGTCGGGGCCAGCGACGCCGATCCGGCGCGCGCGGCGGCACGGGCCGAGGAGGGCCGCGTCGTCGGGGCGCGCGCGGCGATGATCATGGCGCCGAACCGCTGCGGCGCCGACATCGACGCGCATGTCGCCTTCTACGCCGCGGTGGCGGCAGGGACGTCGCTGCCGATCATGCTGCAGAACGCACCCGCCCCGATGGGGGCTGGCCTCTCGCCGGAGCAGGTGGCCGAGATCGTCCGCCGGGTGCCGGCCATCCGCTTCGTCAAGGAGGAGACGCTGCCGTGCGGCCAGCACGTCACGGCGCTGCTGGCGAGCGTCGGCGACCGGCTCGACGGCGTCTTCGGCGGCGCGGGGGCGCGCTACCTCATGGACGAGCTGGCCCGCGGCGCCGCCGGCACGATGCCCGCCACCGAACTCACCGACGTGCACGTCGCCATCGTCAGGGCGCACCGCGCCGGGGACGCCGCGACGGCGCGGCGGCTCTACTCGCGCACGCTGCCGCTGCTGATGTTCCAGGCGGTGTTCCGCGTGCGGCTGACCAAGGCGGTGCTCGCCGCGCGCGGGCTGATGGCGTCGCGCTTCGCCCGGGCCGCAGGCCCACGCTTCGACGATGGCGACGAGGCCGAGTGTGCCGCGCTGATCGCCGAGGCGGCCGACCTCTTCACCCGCCATCCCGTCCGGACCTGATCCATGCCGCCCGTCGACGTCATCACCAAGGTCGAGACCTTCATCGTCTCCATCCCGCGCGACGTGCCCTATCTCGGCCCGCTGCGCGAGGGCGAGCGGATCAACGAGAAGGGCTACGTCATCCGCAAGGGCAACCGCTCGATCTACCCGACGTCGGACATGTCCGTGCTGGTGAAGATCACCGGCGAGAGCGGCCGCGTCGGCTGGGGCGAGACCTACGGCATCGTCGCACCGCAGGCGGTGAAGGCGATCATAGACGAGGTGCTCGGCCCGGCGATGATCGGCCGGGACCCCGGCGAACCGGTCGTGATCCACGAGGACCTCTACGACCTGATGCGCGTGCGCGGCTTCTTCGGCGGCTACTACGTCGACAGCCTCGCCGGCGTCGACATCGCCGTGTGGGACCTCTTCGCGCGTGGCGTGAACCGCCCCCTCTCCGGCGTGCTCGGCGGCGGGCGCAACGCGCGGCTGCCGGCCTATGTCTCCGGACTGCCGAAGGCGACGCTGCAGGAGCGCTGCGACCTCGCCGTCGAGTGGGTCGGCAAGGGGTTCAGGGGGATCAAGTTCGCCGCCGCCATGTCCGACGACGGCATCGTGCGCGAGATGGCGGCGCTGCGGGAGGCCGTGGGACCGGACGTCGACCTGATGGTCGACCTGCACTGGAAGTTCACGGCGGGCGAGGCGATCCGCCTCATCCGCCGGCTTGAGGCGCACAACCTGTACTTCGCCGAGGCGCCCTGCGAGCCGGAGGACATCGAGGGGCAGGAGCTCGTGGCGCGCGGCATCGGCTGCCCGCTGGCGCTGGGCGAGGAATGGCGGACGGTCTTCGAGTACCGCCCGCGCTTCGGGCGGCGCTGCATGAGCATCATCCAGCCGGAGATGGGGCACACGGGCGTCACCGAGTTCCTGCACATCGGGCGGATGGCGCACGCCTTCCACGTCGACACGATCCCGCACGCCTCCATCGGCATCGGCATCTTCATGGCGGCGAGCCTGCAGGCGACGGCGGCGCTGAAGCGGGTGCCCTACCACGAGTACCAGCACTCGATCTTCGACAAGAACCTGCGCTACGTGACCGGCGACATGGGCTGCACGGCCGGGTTCTACACCGTGCCGACGGGACCCGGGCTCGGCGTCGAGCCGCATCCCGACGTGTTCTCCCACGTCATCGGCTGAAGGGGGACCGCCATGGCGCAGCGCCGCTTCCGGGGCGTGTACCCGATCCTCTACGCCTTCTTCACGCCGGAGGGGCGGCTCGACCACGCCGCCATGCGCCTGCAGGTGGAGCACTGCATCGCCGCCGGCGCCCACGGGATCGCCGTGCTGGGGCTCGTCACCGAAGTGCACCGCCTGACGACGGCGGAGCGCCGCGAGGTGGTGGAGGTGGTGGGCGCCGCGATCGGCGGCCGCGTGCCCTTCGCCGTCACGGTGGCGGAGCAGGACCCCGAGGCGCAGATCGCCTTCGCCAGGATGGCGCGCGGCCACGGCGCGGACTGGGTGATCCTGCAGCCGCCGCCCGGCAAGGGGCACGACGAGGCGACGCTGCACCGCCACTTCGGCGCCATCGCCGACGGCCTGGACATGCCCGTCGCGATCCAGAACAACCCCGTCAACCTCGACAGTTCCCTGTCGCCCGACGGGCTCGCGACGCTGGTGCGGCGCCACGCCAACATCACCCTGCTGAAGGCCGAGGGCTGGTCGGTCGACATCGCGCGGGTGCTGGAGACGCTGGAGGGCACGGTCGACGCCTTCGGCGGCCATGGCGGGCTCGAGTTCATCTCCCTCCTGCGCAGCGGCGGCGCGGGCCTGATCCCGGCCCCGGACTGCCTTGCCGCGCAGGTCGCGGTCTTCGAGGGCCTCACGTCCGGCAATCCAGAGGCGGTCGCGCTGGCCGGGGAGTTGCACCGCGAGCTGCTGCCGCTGATCGTCTTCATGACGCGCGGCGTGCCGGGCATCCTGTGCTACGGCAAGCGCGTGATGGCCCGGCGGCTGGGGCTCGAGGCCGTGCACGACCGGCCCGGCTCGCTGGCGCCGACCGCCTTCGGCCTCGCCGAGAGCGCACGCCTGATGGACGACGTGCGGCGCGCCGAGGACACCCTGCTGCCGCGGCTGAGGGCCGTCCTCGCCGCGCGGCATGCGGGACAGTGACGGTTCCGGTGGATCGCCGGGCCGATGCTTGGCAAGGTGCGGCGACCGGATTCGTCAGGAAGCACCCTTGGCACACGCCCACGCCACTCCCCTGAAAGGCATCCTGTTCGACAAGGACGGGACGCTGATCGACTTCGACCTCACCTGGGGTCCCGCCGCCTACGAGGTGATGCGGGAAATGGCGGAGGGGAACGAGGCCGTGTTCCGGCGCCTCGCCGAGCTCAACCACCTCGTCATCGAGGAGAAGCGCTTCCTGCGCACGTCGCCGCTCGTGGCCGGCACCTCGTCGAGCTACGGGCACCTGTGGGCGGAAGCGCTGGGCCGGGAGAACCACCCGGACCTGCACGCCGAGATGGACCGGCGCCTGCGCGACTGGGGGCTGCGCACCATGGCGCCCATCGGCGAGCCGCGGGCCGTGCTGGAGCAGCTGGTCGCGGCGGGCTACCGGCTCGGCATCGCCACCAACGACGCCGAGGCCTCGGCCATCGCGCAGGCGGAGGTGATGGGGCTCGGCCCGCACCTCGACTTCATCGCCGGCTACGACTCCGGCCACGGCGAAAAGCCCGAGCCCGGCATGGTGCTGGCCTTCGCCCGCGCCATCGGCGCGGCGCCCTCCGAGGTGGCGCTGGTGGGCGACAGCACGCACGACCTGCACGCCGCGCGCAAGGCCGGCGCGGTGGCGATCGCCGTGCTTTCCGGCCCCGCACCCCGCGAGGAGCTGGAGCCGCACGCCGATCTCGTGGTCGACAGCATCGCCGCGCTGCCGGAGGCACTCGCCCGGCTCGCGGACTGAGACCGGCTCAGAGGCTGCGGGCGAAGGCCGTGCCGTCCTCGTCGCCGAGGCGATGGGCAGCGGCGATCCCCTCCCCGTCCGTGATCGAGAACTTGTTGACGGCGATGCGGCGCGACGGCTGAACGTAGGTCCGACCCGGCACCGCCGGCAGGTTCGCGTAGAGCCTCGTCAGCAGCACGAGCGTGCGCTCGCCCGCTGCCTCGATCGGCTCCAGGGGGCCGACGGGCACGTTGTCGACGAGCCCGCCGTCCAGCGCCGGCCGGCCCGCCACGGTGCCCACCGGCATGAAGGGCGGAACCGAGGAGCTCGCCGTGAGGGCCGCGACGAGCTCGGCCTTGTCGCGCAGCGCGTGGGTGGACACGAACTCGGGCGAGAAGCCGAGGCCGCGGCCGACGCGGGGATGCAGCCGGTTCGTCGCCAACTTCTCCAGCTGGTAGCCGGCGAGGCCGGCGACGACCGACAGCCCGACAGGCAGGCGCGGCGGCGGCCGGGAGATCTTGATGAGGACCTCCGGCCCTGCCCGGAGCCGGTCCAGTTCCGCCTCGCCGAAGGTCTCGTCGAGGAGCTCCGGATAGAGGCTGCCGACCGGGAACAGGCGGCGTCCGGCCAGCGGGCCCGTCCAGTCGATGTTGCGCGTGAGACCGGCGCAGACCTCGCGGACACGAGCGCGGACGCGGTCGCCCACGCCGGCCACGGTGAAGCAGGCCTGGAAAGCGCCGCCGCTGACCGCCACGATCAGGCGGGGCCGCGCGGTCGTGTGGCGCCACAGCGCGTCGAGGAACCCGCCCTGCCAGTAGCAGCGGTTGCCGCCGCCGGCGAGCGCCAGAGCGGCGAAGCCGGGCGCGGAGCCGGGTTCGCGGGTCACGCTCCCGGCTCGGGCAGCGCGCGCACCGCGTCGCGCCAGCTCACGAGGATCCGGTCGAGGTCGGCGAGGTCGCCGGGAGGCAGCGTGCCAAGGGTCGCCTCCACGAGGCGCTTCTGCAGGGCGAGGCCCTCCTGCGTGATGGCGCGGCCCTGCGGCGTGAGGTGCAGGGCGTAGGAGCGCCGGTCGTGCGGCAGCGCGCGGCGCTCGACGAAGCCGAGGGCCGCGAGCCGGTCGATGAGGCCGGAGACGTTTCCCTTGGTGACGTAGAGGCGCTCGGCGATCTCCTGCTGGCTCACGCCCTCCCTCTCGGAGAGCGTCGAGAGCAGGTCGAACTGCGGGATCGACAGGCCGATCCGGCGATACTCCTGCGCGGCGCGCACGGTGATGCGCTGGTGCAGGCGCAGGAAGCGGAACCAGGTCCGCAGCACCTCCGGCGCATCGGCGGCGGGCGGCGAAGCGGCGACGGAGCGGGCCGGAGGGGAGGTAGGCACGGCGGAGGCGTCTCGCGATCTTCGGGGCGCCGATCAAACGACGCGCCGCCGCTCTCCGCAAGCCGGGACGGCGATGACAGGCGCCGGCAAGGGCGGCATCATGGCGCGATGCGCCGACTCGTCGTCGAACTTCCCCCATCGCTCGCGGCCCGCTGGAGCCGGCGGGTCGCCGGCTTCGCTCTGCTGGTCACGGCGATGACGGTCCTGCTGTCGCGCCTCGACCGGCTCGACGTCACGGCGTCGATGGCCGTGCTGGCAGGGGGCATGGTGCTCGCCGCAGTCGCCATCGCGCTCGCCGTGGTGGCGTTCGGGGTGGTGTGGGACGACGGGCGCCCCGGCTTCGGGGCCGCCATGGCCGGCCTGCTCGTGGCCATCGGGCTGCTGGCCTATCCCTCGTTTCTCGCGGTGCAGGCGCTGCGGCTGCCGCGGCTCAACGACATCACGACCGACGTGACCGACCCGCCGGCCTTCTCCCGGTCGCGCCGGGCACTGGACCTGCGCGCCGGGCGGATTCCGCCCGATCCGGGGCCGGCGAGCCGGGCCCTCCAGGCCATCGCCTATCCCGAACTGGCGCCGCTGACGCTCGAGCTCGCGCCGCAGGAGGTCTACCAGCTTGTGCTGAAGGCGGCGCAGCAGCGCGGCTGGCAGGTGGTCGAGACCGCGGCGCCCGGCGGCCGCACCGGCACGGGGCGGATCGAGGCCATCGACCGCTCGCTGCTGATGCGCTTTCCCGACGACGTGACGGTGCGCATCCGGCCCGTCGCCGTGGGGGCACGGGTCGACGTGCGCTCGGCCTCGCGCTTCGGCGCGCACGACCTCGGCGCCAACGCCCGGAGGATCGAGGCCTTCCTCGCCACGCTGCAGGAGCTCGCCGACGAGCGCAGCTGACCCTCAGGCGGGCCGATAGTGGCCGGAGAGCGAGGGCTCTCCCTCGTCGCACGCGACGAGCCCGCGGGCGACGAGATCCTCGACATGGGCGAGCACGGAGAGGGCGGCGGCCCCGTGCAGGGCCGGCGCAAGCCCGTCGTAGAGCCGCGGCACGATGGCGCCGATGGTGCGGTCGCCCGCCCGGAACCGCTCGAGAATGGACGTCTCGCGCTGCCGGCGGTGGGCCAGGAGATGGCGGACGAATCGCGCCGGCTGGGTGACCGGGCCACCGTGCCCCGGCCAGAAGACGCGCTCCTCGCGCTCGGCGAGCCGGGCGAGCGACGCCATGTAGTCGGCCATCGACCCGTCCGGCGGGGCAACGATGGTGGTCGACCACGCCATCACGTGGTCGCCGGAAAAGAGCGCCGATTCGGCGTCGAGCGCGAAGGCGAGGTGGTTGGCCGTGTGCCCCGGCGTGGCGACCGCCGTCAGCGTGAAGCCGTCGCCTTCGACCGTGTCGCCCTCCCCGAGGAGGCGGTCCGGCACGTGGTCGGGATCGCCGCCGGCCTCGAGCCGCCCGCCCTCGTGGGCGAAGAGTGGCCGCGCCGCGACGTGCGGGCCGCAGCCCACGATCGGCGCGCCGGTCATGTCCTTCAGCAGCCGGGCGCCGGGGGAATGGTCGCGGTGGGTGTGGGTGACGAGGATCGTGCCGACCGTCTCGCCCGCCAGCGCCGCCGCGAGACCGGCGACATCCTCCGGTCGGCCGGGGCCGGGGTCGAGCACCACGACCCGGCCCCGGCCGATCACGTAGCAGCAGGTGCCGGTGAAGGTGAAAGGGCCCGGGTTGGGCATCACCATGCGCCGGACCAGCGGGCTCACCTCGACCAGGGTGCCGGGCGGGGCGCTGAAATCGCGGTCGAAGGGGATGTCATCGGTCATCGTGCCGTCCGGGTGGGCCTGTGGGCTGCGGGGGGCCGCCCGTCCTCGTCCGGAAGACGGCCTTGTCGCCCCAGCGCGGAAACCCTATAGAGCGAGGCCATGGTCCGAAAGGGCACAACGCCCGCGTCAGTTCGTTACCCGACCCTGGAGAGGATGCCCATGGCCGCCCAGCCGATGCCGAACACGCTCGCTTCCGTCTTCTGGCCTGCGCGCGGCGAGCAGGCGGCCACGTGGCTTCGCCTCGCCATCCTCGCCGTCCTCGGCACGCTGCTCCTGACGATCTCGGCCAAGGTGAAGGTGCCGTTCTACCCGGTGCCGATGACCATGCAGACGCTCGTCGTGCTGGTGCTGGGCGCCGCCTACGGCTGGCGGCTCGCTGTCGCCACCGTGGCCCTCTACCTCCTCCAGGGCGCGATGGGCCTTCCGGTCTTCGCCGACACGCCCGAGCGCGGCATCGGCCTGCCCTACATGATGGGGCCGACCGGCGGCTACCTGATCGGCTTCCTCGCCGGCGCCTACGTGGTGGGCGTGCTGGCCGAGCGCGGCTTCGGGCGCTCCATCCTCGGCATGTTCGCGGCAATGGCCATCGGCCACGCTGCGATCTTCGTGTTCGGCTATGCGTGGCTTGCGACCCTGGTCGGCGCAAAGGCGGCGTGGGTCGGCGGCGTGGTCCCGTTCTTCGCGGCCACGGCGCTGAAGACGGCTCTCGGCACGGCGCTGGTGCCGGCGCTCTGGTCGCTGGCCGACCGCCGGAAGGGCTGAAGCCGGCCGGACGTCCCGGCCATCGTTTTCGTGATCGACGCGGGGCGCCAGTGGCGCCCCGTCGTGCTAGGAGGGTGCGCCTTCCGCCGGACCTCCCGATGACCCCCGCACGCACGCTCCAGCGCGAGCCCGTCACCTTCGTCGCCTACGCGACGGCGGGCTACTTCACGCTGGTCCTCAACTTCATCGGCCCGTCCCTGCCGCACCTGCGCGCCGAACTGGGCCTGCGCTATGCCGAGGCGGCGCTGCACACGAGCGCCTTCGCGGTCGGCATGATGCTGTGCGGGCTCTTCGGCGAGCGGATCGTCGCGCGCATGGGACGGCGGGCGGCGGTCTGGACGGGGACGGCGGGGATGGCGGTGGGAATGACCCTGTTCGCCGTCGCACCCGGCGCCTCCGTCAGCGTCGCGGGCTGCTTCGTGATGGGGCTCGTCGGCACCCTGCAACTCGTCGTGATGCCGGCCGTGATCTCTGAGCGGCACGGCGCGAGCCGCGGCATCGCCTTCGCCGAGCAGAACGTGCTGGCCTATCTTGGCGCCCTCGTCGCGCCGCTCGCCGTGGCTGCAGCGGTGGGAGCCGGCTCGTGGCGGCTGGCGGCGCTGGCGGGCTGGGGCGCCGCCATCGCCATGCTGCTCATGTTCAGAGGCGTCGTCTTCCCGGCGGCTCCGCCGGCCCCCGCTGCAGGCACGGCCCCGCTGCCGCGTCGCTACTGGGCCTTCTGGACGTTGCTGCTGCTCACGGTGGCCACCGAGTTCTGCATGACGGTCTGGGGCCCGTCCTACCTCGAGACCGAAGTCGGCCTGCCGCGCCACCTCGCCGTGCTGGCGGGGGCCGTCTTCCCCCTCGGCATGGTGGCCGGCCGGATCACGGGCACGCTGCTGATGCGCCGCATCCCGGAGGATCGGTTCGTCGTGCCCTCCATCGCGCTCGCCTTCGTCGGCTTCATGCTGTTCTGGAAGGCGCCTGTCCCGCCGCTGGCCCTTGCCGGCCTGCTGGTAGCAGGGCTCGGGGTGGCGAACCTCTACCCCAGCGGCATCGCGCAGGCGCTGGCGGCCGCCGGTCCGGCCACGGCGACGGCGGCGGCGCGCGCGTCGTTCGGCTCGGGCTTCGCGATTCTCGTGGCACCCCTGGCACTGGGTGCGCTGGCCGATCATTTCGGGCTGGCGCTGGCCTACGCCGTCGTGCCGCTGCTGCTGGCCGGCGGCATCGTCGCCTTCGCGGCGGCGCGAGAGCCGGTGGGCCGTGACTCCGAGGCGGACCTGGAGCCGCGCCGGAGCCCCTGAGCCCGACGCGACAGGACAAGCAGCCGAATCAGGCCGCTGCCATCGCGTCGCGCAGGGCGCGGCGGAAGACGTCGATCGGCACGAGGCCGCCGGACTGCTCGGCGTGCCAGAACGTCCAGCCGTTGCAGGCCGGCAGGCCCTGCACCAGCGCCCCGACCTTGTGGATCGAACCGACCACGCCGTCATGGGCCAGCGTGCCGTCCGCGCGCACCACGACGGACCAGCGCCGGCGCTCGTCCATCAGCGTCGCGCCGGGTGAGAGAAGACCCGCCTCGACGACCGACAGGAAGGGGATGCGCGGCTCGCTGCGCTTCGCAGGCGCGGGCTCGAGAGCGGCGCCGTCGAGGGGGACGACCCCGGCGATCCGGGCCATGGCGGCGTCGGCATAGGCGGTCTCGCGCTCGATGCCGACGAATCGGCGTCCGAGCCGGCGGGCGACCGCGCCGGTGGTGCCGGTGCCGAAGAAGGGATCTAGCACCACGTCGCCGGGCTGCGACGAGGACAGGAGCACGCGGGCGAGCAGCGCCTCGGGCTTCTGGGTGGGGTGCAGCTTCTGCCCCTCCCCGTCCTTCAGCCTTTCGGCGCCGGTGCACAGAGGGATGAACCAGTCCGAGCGCACCTGCAGGTCTTCGTTGCCGGCCTTCAGCGCCTCGTAGTTGAAGGTGTAGCCCTTGGCGGCAGGGCCCTTGGAGGCCCAGATCATCGTCTCGTGGGCGTTGGTGAAGCGTCGGCCGCGGAAGTTCGGCATCGGGTTGGCCTTGCGCCAGACGATGTCGTTGAGCAGCCAGAAGCCGAGATCCTGCAGGATCGTGCCGACGCGGAAGATGTTGTGGTAGGAGCCGATGACCCACAGCGTGGCGTTCG
The DNA here is from genome assembly GCF_054612375.1 of Alsobacter sp. R-9. Lineage (NCBI taxonomy): Bacteria > Pseudomonadati > Pseudomonadota > Alphaproteobacteria > Hyphomicrobiales > Alsobacteraceae > Alsobacter > Alsobacter sp. R-9. The sequence continues at coordinate 40,988 of NZ_JBTSWJ010000004.1, forward strand.
GCTTCATCACCCGGCGCGCGGCGAGAAGCCAGGCGCGCGTGAAGGCGTCGTAGTCGGCGAAGCTGGCGAACTTGTCCCAATCGTCGTCGACGGCGTCGACCAGCGACTGGTCCGGCCGCGTGAGCGAGCCTTCCAACTGCAGATTGTATGGCGGATCGGCGAAGACCAGGTCGACGCTGGCCTCGGGAAGGCGCGACATCTCGGCGACGCAGTCGCCGACGAGCACGCGGTCGAGCGGGAGCGCTGGCGGCTCCATCCGACCAGCCGGCGAGGAACGCCCGGTACGCAAAACCTGAAGCCGGGGTTCGTCGCCGGCTGCGCCGGTACGCGGGGTACCCATGGTGCAGCACCGGTTACGCAACTGAACGAGGCGAAGATGGACCCGTTAAGGTAAAGACCGCGTTGAGCACTCGAAAAAAGTTCGTCCTGAAACAGTACAACCCCGGCAAGAATTGCCGTGAGTCCGAATTTACTTTTCGTTCATCATTGGGCACTGGCGCCGCGCCACTTCCGCCCCCTCAACACAGGACGCCGGGGCCGGCGTTGCCATCCACAAAGGGTGTTGGCGATCCGGCCTGCGTGGAGCGCCCCCTCTTCGCCACAACCCTTAACGGTGCTATGCAGAGGCGAACGAGGGGTGGTCGTGCGATGGCGAAGGTGTCGAAGATCCTGCCGATGCTGGCGCTGGCCGCATGCGCCACGGGTTTCGCCGCGACGGGCGCGCAGGCGCAGCAGCCCGGGTACCCCGTGAACTACCGCTACCAGTGGACGCTGGACGAGAAGGACACGTTCGACGACCCTGCCTACTACGTGTTCTATCGCCCCTACAGCCCCTACCGGCCCGGTTCGGTGGCGGTGAACGGCGGGCCGTCGCGCAAGGCCCATGCGCGATCCTCGGTCCGCAAGGCGTCGACGGCGGCGACGGGCCACCCGCCGCGCAAGTCGGCCTACCGGATGAAGTCGCCGAAGAACCCGACCTGGGCCGAGGCGCGGGTCGAGCCGGTCACGATCTGCCGGACCCACTACACCTACTGGGGCCCGCAGCGGGTCTGCCAGCGGATGTACTGACCCTCAAGCCCACGGAAGGGCCGCTTCGCCGCGGTGCAGGGCTTCCGCCTGCGGCGTGAAGCCACCCGTGTCGTCGTGCAGGACCAGCGGCGGCAACAGCGCGAACGGGGCCCGGCTGCCCTTTTCCGCCCTCACCAGCACGCGGCTCGCCGCCTCTCCGGCCTTCGCCGCGACGGGCCGCACGCAGACCCCTCCGAATCGCCGGTCCAGCGAGGCCAGCAGCGCCGGGAGCGCAGTGGCGCGATGGATGACGACGAGGGTGCCGCCAGGGCGAAGCACGTCGAGGGTCGTGCGAATCCATCCGTCGAGGCCGCCGTCCCCCATGACGTGCGCCGCCCGCCGGGCCGGATCGGGCGACGGCCGGACACGCCCGGGCGCGTCGAACGGCGGGTTGGTGAGCACGAGATCCGCCGACCGCGGGCCCAGCCCGGCCTCTTCGCGGACCGCGGAAGAGGCGAATACGTCGACCTCCACGACCTCGACGCGCGCCTCCAGCCCGTTCGCGCTGGCGTTATAGCGCGCCAGTGCGGCAGCGGCGGGGTCCCGCTCGACCAGACGGACGTGGCTCCCGGGATGTCTCACCGCGACCGCGAGGCCGACCGTCCCGACCCCGGCGCCGAGATCGACAACGTCGCCGGGGCCCGCCTGCGCGGCGGCGGCCAGCAGGACAGCATCGGTGCCGGCGCGATGGCCGCGGACGGGCTGGCGCAGCAACAGGCGACCGTCGAGCAGGCGGTCGTCGCGGGTCGCGGCCGCTCCGCCCGTCGTTCCCGGGTGCGCCGTCACGGGCGGGGCGCCAATTCGTGCGCGAGGCCGGCGTCGGTCAGCAGGCGGCGAGCCTGCGCCTCCCGGTCGGCGGGCACCATGATGCGGCGCGGGAAGGCGCCGATCCCGCCCTCCAGCGCGCTGATGTGCTGGTCGGCCACGAAGCAGCCTATCCCGGCCTCGTCGAGCAGGGACTCGACGACCGAGATGAGGACGATGTCGTTGGTGCGAAGAAGGACGACCACGCCCCATTCATCGCAGAGCGCGCCGTCCCGCTCAACGTCCAGGGGGCAGCGGCGAAATGGTCGGTTGCGACCGAAGGCCCCGCCGTGGCAGTTTGCGGGCAGGTCGGGACCCGATTTCCGGCCCGAAAAGGGAAGAATGAACGTGGGTGTCGTGGTGTCCATGGACGGCAAGCCGTCCGCCGGTCCGTCCATCGATCCGCTGGTGCGCCTCACGGCGGACGGCATGGAGCGGGTGAACCAGCTGATCCTGGGCCGGGTCGGCTCTGACGTCATGCTGATCCCCGAGATCGCCCGTCATCTCATCAATTCCGGCGGCAAGCGCCTGCGGCCGATGCTGACGCTCGCGACGGCGCAGCTCAGCGGCTACGAGGGCGAGGGCGACGTGAAGCTCGCCGCCTCCGTCGAGTTCATGCACACCGCCACCCTCCTGCACGACGACGTGGTCGACGCCAGCGAGATGCGGCGCGGCAAGCTCGCGGCCCGGATGCTGTGGGGCAACGAGGCGAGCGTGCTCGTCGGCGACTTCCTGCTCGGGCAGGCCTTCAAGATGATGGTCGAGGTGGGCTCGCTGCACGCGCTCGACGTGCTCTCCACCGCCGCGGCGGTGATCGCCGAGGGCGAGGTGATGCAGCTCGCCGCGGCCAAGAACACCGAGACGACCGAGGACGAGTACCTCGCGGTGATCCGCGGCAAGACCGCCGCTCTCTTCGCCGCCGCCTGCGAGGTCGGACCGATCATCGCCGGGCTCGGCAAGGCCGAGCAGGCCGCCTGCCGCAGCTACGGGGCCAATCTCGGCATCGCCTTCCAGCTCGTCGACGACGCGCTCGACTACGGCGGGGCCAGCGCCAAGCTCGGCAAGAAGGTCGGCGACGACTTCCGGGAAGGCAAGATCACGCTGCCGGTGGTGCTGTCCTTCCGCCGAGGCAGCGAGAGCGAGCGTGCCTTCTGGAAGGAGGCCATGGAGAACGGCCGCACCGGCGACGCCGAGCTCGAGCAGGCCATGGCGATCATGCGCCGGCACCGGGCGATCGACGACACGATCGAGCGGGCCCGCCACTACGGCGCGATGGCCGTCGACGCGCTGGCGCTGTTCCCCGACGGGCCGATGAAGGCCGCGCTGCTCGAAGCCGTCGACTTCTGCATCGCCCGGACGCACTGACGGCAGGCATCCTGCCCCGGGCGGCCGTCCCGGACGCAACGAGCCCTTCAAGGATCGGACACGGACGCCGAACCCGCCCGCTGCGGCGGCGTTTCCCTGCGAAGGGAGACACGTCATGTCCGGCGACCACCCCGATTCCGCCTCCCCCTTCACCATGCCGAAGCCCGACGCCCCGGCGACCGACCCGCCGCGCCCCGGCGACGAGGCCCCTCCCGGCACGCCGGGCACGGGCGAGGTTCTCTGCCCCCGTTGCGGCGGCACCGGTCGTCTGCAGGGCGGCCCGGCCCTCTGCCCCGACTGCGACGGCACCGGCATGGTGACGGGAGCCGTCGGCGGGGCGTGAGGGGCCGATCGCGGTGCTCGCGCGGCGCGGGAGCCCCTTCCACTCCACGGCTTCGCCGCTCCGGCCGGGGATGACGGCGGATAGGAAGCCTTCCCACACCCGGATCACCGACGGCAGTCGCCGAGCATTCTTCCGTCATCCCCGGCGCGCCGCAGGCGCGGGAAGGGGATCCAGCCTTTCTCTGCGGCCTCCGGGCTCGGTGGCTCATGTCCCGCCCACCCGTCAATCCCGGCCGCCCGCATCTCGACAGCGGCTCCGCACCCTCCTAAAAGCCGGACGTCGCCGGCTTGGCGGCGCTGGCGTCGACGGATCCCATGCCTGACCTTCTCCTGGAACTGTTCTGCGAGGAAATCCCGGCGCGCATGCAGCGGCGGGCGGCCGAGGACCTGAAGACGCTGGTCACCAACGCGCTGGTCGAGCGCGGCTGTCTCTACGAGGGCGCCAAGGCCTATTCCACGCCCCGCCGCCTCGCCTTGCACGTCGCCGGGCTGCCGGCGAGCCGGCCTGACCAGACCGAGGAGCGCAAGGGCCCGCGCGTCGGGGCCCCCGACGCTGCCATCCAGGGCTTCCTGAAGAGCGCCGGCCTCACCGACATCGCTCAGGCCCGCGTGCAGGACGACGGCAAGAAGGGCCAGTTCTACGTCGCCGTGATCGAGAAGAAGGGCGGCCCGACCCAGGACGTGATCGCCGAGATCGTCCCGCAGATCGTGCGCAGCTTCCCCTGGCCGAAGTCCATGCGCTGGGGCGCGGCCTCGGCCCGGTCGGGCTCGCTGCGCTGGGTGCGGCCGCTGCAGTCGATCCTGTGCACCTTCGGCCCCGAGACGGAGACGCCCGAGGTGGTGGCGTTCGACGTCGACGGCATCCGGGCGGGCGACGTCACCGCCGGCCACCGCTTCATGGCGCCGGACCCGATCCGCGTGCGGCGCTTCGAGGACTACGAGGCAGCCCTGCAGCGCGCGAAGGTGGTGCTCGACGCCGACCGCCGCAAGGAAATCATCCTCGCCGACGCGAAGACGCTGGCCTTCGCCCGCGGGCTCGAGCTCGTCGAGGACGAGGGGCTGCTGGAGGAGGTCGCCGGCCTCGTGGAGTGGCCCGTCGTGCTGATGGGGTCCTTCGACGCGGCGTTCCTCGCCATCCCGCCCGAGGTGGTACGCGCCACGATCCGAGCCAACCAGAAGTGCTTCGTGCTGCGCGACCCGGCGACGGGCGGGCTCGCCAACCGCTTCATCCTCGTGGCCAACATCGAGGCGAGCGACGGCGGCGCCAAGATCGTCGCCGGCAACGAGCGTGTCGTGCGCGCGCGCCTCTCCGACGCCCGGCACTTCTGGGAGACGGACCTGCGTCCGCTCGCCGACTACGCCATGGTGGCGGACAAGCCGCTCGACCAGCGGCTCGCCAAGCTCGAGAACCTGAACATCGTCTTCCACGAAAAGCTCGGCACGCAGGGCGAGCGCATCGAGCGCCTCGTCGAGCTGGCGCGCGAGATCGCCCCGATGGTGGGCGCCGACCCGGACCTCGCGGGCCGGGCCGCCCGCCTCGCCAAGGCCGACCTCGTGACCGAGATGGTCGGCGAGTTCCCCGAGGTGCAGGGCCTGATGGGCCGGCGCTACGCGGAGCTGCAGGGCGAGGACCCGGCCGTCGCCGCCGCGATCGAGGAGCACTACAAGCCGCAGGGGCCGGGCGACCGGGTGCCGACGAACCCGGTCAGCGTCGCCGTCGCGCTCGCCGACAAGCTCGACACGCTGGTGGGCTTCTGGGCCATCGACGAGAAGCCGACCGGCTCGAAGGACCCCTACGCGCTGCGCCGCGCGGCGCTGGGCGTGATCCGGATCGTGCTGGAGAACGACATCCGCCTGCCGCTCGGGCAGGTGTTCGCGTCCGTGGTGCGCGCCTGGATGGAACAGAAGGCGCCGGCCGTGCTCGAAGGCCTGCGCACGTGGTCCGGCGGCCGGACCATCGAGGATCTTGCGGCCTTCGCCGGGGCGATGGCCGCCGCCTACCGGGCCGCGAAACTCGGCGACTTCTTCGCCGACCGCCTCAAGGTCCACCTGCGCGAGCAGGGGGCGCGGCATGACCTGATCGACGCGGTCCTGTCGGTCCCGGCGACCCCCTCCCCGGGAGCGGAGAGCGACGCGGGCGGGGCCGAGGGCGCCGACGACCTGCTGATGATCGTGCGCCGGGTGGAGGCGCTGGGCCGGTTCCTGGACACCGAGGACGGAGCCAACCTGCTGGCCGGCTACCGCCGCGCCGCCAACATCCTGCGCGCGGAAGAGAAGAAGGACGGCGCCGGCGCCTTCGACGGCGCGGTCGACGGCGCGCTCCTGCACGCGCAGGGCCTGCCCGAGGAAAAGGTGCTCGCGGAGGTCATGGGCGTCGCCGAGCGCCACGCCCGCGAGCATGTGGCCCGCGAGGACTTCGAGGGCGCGATGCGGGCACTGGCGCAGCTGCGCCCGGCGGTGGACGCGTTCTTCGACAAGGTGACGGTGAACGCCGACGACCCCGCCCTGCGCATGAACCGCCTTCGCATCCTCTCGCAGCTGCGCCGCGCCACCCGCTCGGTGGCGGACTTCTCGCGCATCGGGGGTTAGGCGGGGCGCCTCTCATCCGGCGCGGGTGCGGGCTCGGCCCGCTCCCCCATCCTTCGCAGCACGGCCCGCCCCTCATCCACCCGCTGCGCGGGCACCTTCTCCCCGCGGGCGGGGAGAAGGGACGAGCCCCATCACTCCGGCCATCGTCCCTGCCGTTGCCCGCAACGGTTCCGCGTCCTTCACCCCGCTTGCGGGGCGAAGGTGCCTCCGCGCGAGCGGAGGCGGATGAGGGGCAGCCTCGGTGCGAGGCGGCCCCCTCTACCCCAGCGCGTGGGCGAGGACCTTGCGGAAAACGTTGGGGAAAGCCTCGCCGGGGATCTCGCGCGCCGGCAGCCAGCGGCAGCCGTCCGGCGCCGCGGCGCCTGTCTCGGCGCGGAAGACCACGAGTTCCAGCGGGAAATGGGTGAAGACGTGGCCGACCGAGCCGGGAATCCGCGTCCATGGCACGTCGAGGGGGGCGTGGGCGAGCGCTGTGTCCGCCTCGAAATCGGCGGACCACGGCGTGCCGGGCACTTCCGTCATGCCGCCGAGGAGGCCCTTCGGCGGCCGGGTGCGCACGAGGATGGCGCCGTCCGGGCGCCGCGCGACGAAGGCCGCGCCGCGGCGCAGTCGCCCCTCCGCTTTCTTCAACTTGCGCGGGAAGGTCTCGGCCGTCCCCTCGGCGCGGGCCCGGCAGGGGGCGCGGAAGGGACAGAGGCCGCAGGCGGGGCTGCGCGGGGTGCAGATGGTGGCGCCGAGGTCCATCATCGCCTGCGCGAAGTCGCCCGGGCGCCGGTCCGGCGTCAAAGTGTCGGCGAGTGCGCGGATCACGGGCTTGGAGGCGGGCAGCGGCTCCTCGACGGCGTGCAGCCGGGTGATGACGCGCTCGACGTTGCCGTCCACCACGACCGCCCGCCGGTCGAAGGCGATGGCCGCCACGGCGGCGGCGGTATAGGCGCCGATGCCAGGCAGGTCGCGCAGCGCCGCCTCGTCGGCGGGGAACACGCCGCCGTGCCGGGCCACCACCGCCTGCGCGCAGGCATGGAGGTTGCGCGCGCGAGAGTAGTAGCCGAGGCCGGCCCAGGCCTTCATCACGGCGTCCGTCGGGGCCCCCGCCAGCGCCTCGACGGTGGGGAAGAGCCGCAGGAACCGCTCGAAATAGGGCACGACGGCCCGCACCGTCGTCTGCTGGAGCATGATCTCGGACAGCCAGACGCGGTAGGGATCGGCCGTCTCGCCTGGACGGGCACGCCACGGCAGCGTCCGGGCGTGCCGGTCGTACCAGGCGAGCAGGGCAAGAGGATCGGGAGAGGTCCCGGCTTGTGCGGTGGGGGCGGTCGCGGCCATCATGGCACCCTAGACATGGCGTCGGCGGCGCGTGAAGCGCCCGCCTGTGGAAAAGGCCCCCGGTGAAGCCCCCTGCCCTGCGCCCCCTCGCCGACCTGATCGACTCCGCGCTCGGCCCGGTGATGGCCGCCCACGGCTTCGCCGCCTCCGACGTGGTGGTCGGCTGGCCGGAGATCGTCGGCGAGCGGCTGGCGAAGCACTGCGAGCCGGTGAAGCTGCAGTGGCCGCGCCGGCCGGCCGGCACCCTCGACGACGGCCCCGGCGAACCCGCGACGCTGGTGGTGCGGGTGGAGGGCGCCTTCGCGCTGGAGGTGCAGCACCTCGCCCCGGTGATCGTGGAGCGCGTCAACACCCGCTATGGCTGGCGCTGCGTCGGCCGGCTGGTGCTGAAGCAGGGACCCGTCGGCCGCGACCGCGTGCCGCGGCCCGGTCTTCGGGAGCCCGATCCGGCCAGCGTCGCGGAGGCGCGCGCGATGGTCGGCGAGGTCGAGGACGAGGGACTGCGCGAGGCGCTCGTGCGGCTGGGCGCGGGGATCAAGGCCCGGTCGAAGGGCTGAAGGGCCTCTTCAAGCCGATGTGAACGCGTTTCGCACGGGTTTGCCGCCCGCCCGGCGCGGAAGACTTTCGAACGTCCGCGTCTTGCCACATTGTTCGGGCCGGTGAAGAGTCGTCGGCCGAACGAGATCACGGCCGAATGCCGAGGAGAGTGTCCATGTCCACCCGCCGTTCCGTCATCCTGAGCCTGGCCGGGGCCGGCCTCATGGGCCTCGCCCTCTCCGCCGGACCGGCGGCGGCACAAACGGTCTCCACCTCGGAACTCGCCGTGGCGAGCCCGCTGGGAGACGTCGTCCTCGGCAAGGACGATGCCAAGGTCACGATCTACGAGTACGCGTCGATGACCTGCAGCCACTGCGCCACGTTCCATGCCAAGACGTGGCCGGAGCTGAAGAAGAAGTACATCGACACCGGCAAGGTCCGCTTCGTGCTGCGCGAGTTCCCGCTGGACCCGCTCGCCACCGCCGGCTTCATGCTGGCGCGTTGCGCCGGCAACGAGCGGTACTACCCGATCGTCGACCTGCTGTTCGCGCAGCAGAAGAACTGGGCCTTCGTCGACAAGCCCGTCGATGCGCTGCTCGGACTGGTGAAACAGGCCGGTTTCACACAGGAATCCTTCGAGGCCTGCTTGAAAAACCAGCAGATCTATGACGCCGTGAACGCGACGAGGGATCGGGGCGCCAAGCTCGGCGTGAATTCCACCCCCACCTTCTTCATCAACGGGCAGATCCAGCGCGGGGCGCTCACGATTGAGGAACTGGACAAGATCCTCGGCCCGCTCGTCGGCTCCTGACGCCCGGCGAGTCTCCACCCCGGCCGCGGGCGGCCGGGGCACGGGAGCGTTCGTCCCGTGAAACTGACCCGCCTGCGCATCGCCGGCTTCAAGTCCTTCGTGGAGCCGGCGGAATTCCTCATCGAACCCGGCCTCACCGGCGTCGTCGGGCCGAATGGCTGCGGCAAGTCGAACCTCGTCGAGGCGCTGCGCTGGGTGATGGGCGAGAGCTCGTACAAGAGCCTGCGCGCCTCCGGCATGGAGGACGTCATCTTCGCCGGCTCCGGCAACCGCCCCGCCCGCAACATGGCGGAGGTGGCGCTGCTCATCGACAACCGCGAGCGCAGCGCGCCGGCCGCCTTCAACGACGCCGACCAGCTGGAGGTGACCCGGCGGATCGAGCGCGACGAGGGCTCGACCTACCGGATCAACGGCAAGGAAGTGCGCGCCAAGGACGTGCAGCTCCTGTTCGCCGACGCCGCCACCGGCGCCCGGTCGCACGCCATGGTGCGGCAGGGCCAGATCGGCGAGATCATCGCCGCCAAGCCGCAGGCGCGACGCCGCATCCTCGAGGATGCAGCCGGCATCGCCGGCCTGCATACCCGCCGCCACGAGGCCGAGCTCCGCCTGCAGGCCGCCGAGGACAACCTCGTGCGGCTGGAGGACGTGCTGCAGCAGATCGAGGCGCAGGTCGAGAGCCTGAAGCGGCAGGCCCGGCAGGCAGCGCGGTACAAGTCGCTCGCGGCCGAGATCCGCAAGGCCGACGCGCTGATCCTCTACATCGCCTGGCGCGACGCCAGCGAGGCCGTGCTCGCCGCCGAGAGGACGGCAGAGGAGGACTTGCGGCTCGTCGCCGAGCGCACCCGTGCGCAGGCCGAGGCGGCGACGCGGCAGGCGGTCGCGGCGCACGAGCTGCCGGCGCTGCGCGACGCCGAGGCCGCCGCCGCGGCGGCGCTGCAGCGGCTGGTGATGGCCCGCGAGAGCCTCGACGCCGAGGAGAAGCGGGCCGCCGAGCGTGCCGTGGAACTGGAGCGGCGCGCCGAGGAGCTGGTGCGCGACCTCGCCCGCGAGCGGGCGCTGATCGAGGACGCCGCGGGGGCGCTGCAGCGGCTCGACGCGGAGGCCGAGGGCCTGACGGCCGATTCCGATGGCGCCGAGGAGGCTGCCGCCGAGGCCCGGGAACGGCTCGCCGGCCTCGAGGACGTGTTGTTCGACTCCGAGGCGGCGCTGTCCGCGGCGCAGTCGGCGCTCTCCGACCGCAACGCCCGCCGGGCGGCGGCGGAGCGGACGATCCGGGAAGCCGACGAGCGGATCGCGCGGCTCAACCGCGACATCGCCCGCGTGGCGCAGGACCTCGCCGCCCTCGACGCCTCCGACGGCGGTGCCGTGCGTCTCGCCGAGTTGCGGGCCGAGATGGAGGGCGTCGCCGACTCTGCCCAGGAGGCCGAGTTGAAGGCCGAGGCGGCCCGCGAGGCGCATGCCGCTGCGCGCGAGCGCGAGATGGCGCTGCGCCAGCCGGCGCAGGAGGCCGACCGGCGCGCGCAGCGGCTGGAGACCGAGGTCCGGACGCTCGCCAAGCTGCTGGCGCCGGCGCTCGACCGCCGGTTCACGCCGGTGCTCGACGAACTGACGGTGGCCAAGGGCTACGAGGCGGCGCTGGGTGCAGCACTGGGCGAGGACCTCGACGCGTCGTCGGACCCTTCAGCCCCTGTGCACTGGACCGATACCGGCCCCGGCGACGCCGACTCGCCGCTGCCGGCGGGAGCGGAGCCGTTGTCCGACCGGGTCGACGGTGCCCCGGCCCTGCGGCGCCGTCTGCGGCAGGTGGGCGTGGTGACCCGGGAGCAGGGCCACGCCCTGTGCAACCGCTTGCAGGCCGGCCAGATGCTGGTGTCGCGCGAGGGCGACGTCTGGCGCTGGGACGGCTTTACCGCCGCCGCCGACGCGCCGAGCGCGGCCGCGCGGCGCCTCGCCGAACGCAACCGGCTGGGCGACCTGCAGCGCGAGGCGGCAGAGGCGCGCGCCGCGGCGGAATCGCTGCGCTCGGAGGCGGAGGCGGCGCAGCAGGCGGTTCGGCTCGCTTCGCAGGACGAGGTGCAGGAGTACGAGGCGGCGCAGATGATGCGCCGGGGCCTCGACGCGGTGCGCCAGAGGCTGGCCGAGGCCGAGCGCCGGCAGGGCGAAGTCGCCGCCAGGCGCTCGGCGCTCGTCGAGGCGCAAAGCCGCCTGGAGGCGGAACGGCAGGACGTCGCGGAGCGTCGCGACGGGCTCGCCCAGCAGGTCGCCGGCATGGCCGACGCGGCCGCGCTGGAGGCCGCGCTCGACCGGGCCCGCCAGAAGGCGCAGGCGGACCGGCAGGCCGCCAACGAGGCGCGCGTGGTGGTGCAGAGCCTGCAGCGCGAGGCCGAGATGCGCGGCCGCCGGCTCGCCGCCATCGCGGCGGACAAGGCGGCGTGGGACGAACGCCGGCACCGCTCAATCGGGCAGATCGAGGAGATCGAGCGCCGCCGCACGGAGGTGGAGGAGGAGCGCGAGGCCCTGCGCGAAGCACCCGACACCTTCGCGGCGCGCCGTCGCGGCATCCTGACCCAGATCAGCGAGGCGGAGACCGGGCGCAGGGAGGCGGCCGACCGGCTCGCCGCCGCGGAAGGCGGCCTCGCCGAGGCCGACCGGATCGCCCGCGAGGCGCTGTCGGCGCTGTCGGCGGCGCGCGAGGCCCGCGCGGGCTCCGAGGCGCGGCTGGACGCGTGCCGCACGCGGCTCGGCGAGAGCGTCCGCACCATCCGCGAGCGGCTGGAGGTCGGGCCCGAGGCTCTGCCGCAGATCGCCGGGCTCGCCCCGGGCGCGCCGCTGCCTGACGCCGAGGAGGTGGACCGGCGGGTCGAGGCTCTGCGGCAGGACCGCGAGCGGCTGGGTGCCGTCAACCTGCGCGCCGACGAGGAACTGACGGCCGTCGAGGAGCAGCGCAACGGGCTCGTGGCCGAGCGCGAGGACCTGACGGAGGCGATCAAGCGTCTGCGCGGCGCCATCGGCAACCTCAACCGCGAGGGCCGCGAGCGTCTTCTCGCCGCTTTCAAGGAGGTGCAGGGCCACTTCGAGCGGCTGTTCACCAGCCTCTTCGGCGGCGGCACGGCGCAGCTCGAGCTGATCGAATCGGACGACCCGCTGGAGGCGGGGCTGGAGATCATCGCCCGCCCGCCCGGCAAGAAGCCGCAGGTGATGACGCTGCTGTCGGGCGGCGAGCAGGCGCTCACCGCCATCGCGCTGATCTTCGCCGTGTTCCTGACGAACCCATCTCCGATCTGCGTCCTCGACGAGGTCGACGCGCCGCTCGACGACGCCAACGTCGAGCGCTACTGCGACCTGCTGATCGACATGGCCAAGTCGACGCAGACGCGCTTCGTCGTCATCACCCACAATCCCATCACCATGGCCCGCATGGACCGCCTGTTCGGCGTGACCATGGCCGAGCGCGGCGTCAGCACGCTCGTCTCCGTCGACCTCGATACCGCCGAGCGGTTCCTCGAGGCGTCGTAGGACGGGCCACGCCGCGCCGACACGAGGCGGCGCGACTTGGCATTGTCCCGTTTCCCGGCTCAACGGCTCTTCAGGATCGCCTCCAGCAGACGTCGCTGCGCCCGCATTTCGCGCAGCAGTCTTTCGCAGCAGTCGCCGTCGCCACCCCGGACGGGAGCACCCTGGCCGATGCCGCCGGGGTCGCGCCCGTAGCCGGTGACCGGGCCGTGGACGTACTTGGCGACGGCGACCTCCCGTCGCGCGGGTTCGCCCGCCCGCGTCTGCCCCACGGCCCGGAAGGTGAAGACGTAGGACCCCGCCTCCAGCGTGTGGCGGAAGGGGAGCGCATGCTCCCCGTCCGACGCTGCGCCGTCGTCGTGGGTGCCGTCGTCCTTCAGCGAAAGGGTCCAGCGCTGCCCGGACGGAGAAACCGCCTCGACGTCGACCGCCCCGCCGACAACCGGAAGGCCCGCCTCGCTCAGGACCCCCGTGAGCAGGATGGGCTCGCCCACCGCCACCGGCCCCGGCGTCACGAAGGCCTGCAATCGGAAGTTTGATCCGACCGCGATCGCGTAACCGTAGTTTACAGGCCTCTTGCTCTCCCGGCACTTCAGGCCGCGGAAATCGTCCGGCAGCTTCGCCTCCTTGTCGCGCTCCTTGCGCGATGGGCGCGGCAGGCCGAGGCAAAGGCTGCCGTCGTGCCAGACGACGAGCTTCCACTCGCCTGCGTAGCGTTCGGGTTCGCCCACCGGCGTGCCGATCTCGAGGAATCGGCCGGCATCCGTCCAGCCCGGCCGCATCTCGTAGCCCGGCGGCAACCGGTTCGGGTCGATGATCTCCCCGGCGGGCGTCTCGAGGTGGAACGGCAGGCGGATGCCGCCGTCGATGTCGTAGACGACGATGCTCAGCGAAACGTCGCCGGCCAGCACGCGGAAGAGGATCTCGTGTCGATCGCCCGCCGCGATGGTGGCGCGCGGATCGATGATCGTCGCGCGGTCCACGAGGTCCATGAAGACCTGCGTGAACGCCTTCATGAGCTGGAAGCGCACGTCCGCGCCCAGCGTGTCGACGACCGCCAGCCGCCCCCCCGTGCTGCTCGCCAGCGCGTCGAGCTGGGCGATGCTGACGTCCTGCCCGGTCCCGAGCCCGACGGCGTAGACCTTGACGCCCGGCGGCATGGCGAAGCCCTGCGTGGTCACCGTCGCTCCGGAGTTGTCGGGATCCCGGTAGGTGCCGGGGATGATGGAGAAGTACTGCCCGCCCGGGCTCCTGTAGGCCGTGTTCTCGATGCCGTCGGTGAGAGCGACGACGGCGCGGACGAGGTCGCCGGGGGGAGCCGAGGGGCGCGGCACGGCGAACTGCTCCGACCCGACCATGACGCCCGCGGCCAGGGCCGTCGCCGTCTGCGTGGCGAGGTTGGCGGTGCTGATGCTCGCGACCATGCCGGGCTGGCTCATCGCGGTGACCTCGGTCATGGGGACGAAGGTGTCCGCCTGCACGGAGAACCGGGTGGCCGCGGCGCGATGGCCCCGGTCTGGCGGCAGGAGCTGGAACAGCAGCCGACCGGCATCGACGGCGGCATCGAGCTTGCGCGGCCCGTTGGGGACCGGCTGGTTCATGCTGTCGGAGCGATCCAGCACCGCGACGAGATCGACCACGTTGCCCGCGATGATCTCGGCCGTGAGCGGGTAGGCGAACGACGGCTGGACCCCGGCCACGGGGTCGTTGTGGCCGTCGATGACGAGTTGCGCGGCGCAGGAGCGCGGCGGGGCGCCGTCGGCGAAGAAGACCACCGCCACCTCCTCGACGGCATCGCCCGTGGCGCCGGGCCCGCAGCTGCGAGTGGGCGCGACCTCGTAGGCGCGCGTGGCGGCGGGGGAGACGATGCTGCCGTCCGCCGGCACCAGCCCGAACAGGGCGGCGTCCGGTCCCTCGATCCGGGCCGAGAACGTCAGCGTCGCGTTGCCCGTGTTGCGGACCCGGGCGAAGCGCACCATGCGATAGCCCTGGCGGACCTGTCCGAAGGTGGGGAAGGAGGGCGGCGCGTCGATGCGCGGGCGCGCCACGCAGCCCTCGCCGCTGAGCGGCACGGTGCGGATGCCGGCGGCCCCCGCATCGACCGTCACCATGGCGCTGGCCGCCCCTTCGGCCGACGGCGCGAAGCTGACCGGAAGGTCGCGGGACTGGCCGCACGTCAGCACCTGCGGCGGAGCGTCCGGCCACGTGAACGGGCCACCCGTGCTGGCCGCAACGGACACGGTGAGCGGCATCTGCCCCGTGTTGGTGATGCGCAGCGTGCGCGGGCCGACCGTCGTTCCGACCGGGACGTAGCCGAACGATCCGCCACCCACCATCGCAGCCGAGCACCCGGCCTGCGGGACTTCGCCGCTGCCCGAGCACGACAGGCGGTCGTCGCCCACGGCCGGGGAGCGGGTGACGGCGAGGTGCCGCGAGGCCGGCCCCGTCGCCGTCGGCTCGAAGGCCACGGTGACGGTCATCGATTCGCCAGGCCGGATTCCTTCACCCGGGGGCCGGCTCCTCGCCACCACCCGGAAGGGCGGCGCGTCGGCGATGGCCCCGACGTCAAGGCAGTCGTTGCCGATGTTCGAGAGGGTGAAGGTGCGCTGCGGGGCGGGGACCGCGCAGCCGCCCACCGGCACGCCACCGAAGGACCGGCTCGAGGGCGTGATCCGCAGCCGACCCGCCGGAAGGGCCCCGGAAGCGGGTTCCGTTCCGCCCACCATGATGACGAGCGCGGTGTCCGTCGCCTTGCCGACCAGCTCGCTCGCCACGGAGATCGCGCCGCCGAACGGCACGAGGGTCTGTCCCGTGTCGCTGCGGTGGATGCCGATGCCGCTCAGCCCTCCCGTCGTCGGGACCGCGGAGAGGAACACGGCGCCGTTGCCCGCGCTGGGCTGGAGCCTCGGCAGGCCCGTGCCGGTGATCGCCGAGAAGATCTGCCGGTAGGCCGGCGGCGACACGGTGAAGTCGATGATTCCGAGAGCATGGTCGGACCCGTTGCTTTCCACGACCGCGAGGTGGTTCGCCGCCCCGAAGAAGCGATGCCGAACGGTGCCGGCGGAGGGAAAGAAGGCAGTCCCGTTGACGGTGTAGCCGGCGCCGGGCGTGACGGTGATGCTGCGTCCGCCGGCGCTTCCGTTCCCGGTCGACCAGAAGCCTTGCTGAGTCGTCTCGAAGAGGCCCGGCAGAATGCCGAGAGGAGAACAAGCCATGATGAAAAAACCTCGGTGAAAGCAATGACGGGAAGTGTTCCGGGCCAGGCGGAACCTGTCAACGGAGGGCCCGCTCCCGCAGGACGGTTGACCGGCTGAGCCGTCCGCCGGCGCCAACGGCGGGAGAGCTCCCATGTCCATTGGTCGAAGGCGGGAAAAACACCAATTTCTCAAGGAGATAAGCGGTCTTTCCCCGTCCTTGACACCGTTTCGACCGGAAACTATGGTGCGCGCGACTTTCAGGGGGCGTCAGGGACGGCGTCCCGGGCTCATGCAACGCGCGGCTCCGACGATGGCGGCAGACGACGGGCATCAAGAGCACGGGACCGGATCCGGATCCTCCAGGGACGTCGAGCTCTCCGGTCGGCTCCAGCGCCTGGAACAGCGGCTCGCGCAAGCGAAGGCCGAGGATCCGAGGCGAAGCGCAGCCAGCCAGACCACCAGCACCGGGCCCTCGGCGATGGGCAAGGCCTTCCGTCTCTCGACGGAGTTCATGGCCGGGATCATCGCGGGTGCGCTCATGGGCTACGGGCTCGACAGCGTCGCAGGGACGCGGCCCTGGGGGATGATTGTCTTCCTGATGCTGGGCTTCGGCGCCGGCGTCTGGAACGTGATGAGGGCGTCCGGCTTCGTGAAGCCGCCCTCTCCTCCTCCGGGCGGCGGCTCCTGAGACCGGCGCAGGCATCATCCCGCCGGGTGGATACCGGCCGGCGGACCAGGATGATGCCCGCACAAGACGTGGTGCCGCCCCGGCGGCGTTGAAGCGGAGACCGGCTCGCCGGGCGCCGCGACAGAGAAGAGAGAGCCCGACCGGCCATGGCCGATCCGATTCATCAGTTCGAGCTGAAGACCCTTGGCGGCCCTCTGTTCCACATCGGGCATACCGAGATCGTCTTCACCAACTCGGCGTTGTACATGCTCGGCGCGGTCGCGCTGATCACGGTCGTCATGCTGATGGCCACGTCGAGCCGCTCGATGGTGCCGACGCGGCTCCAGTCGATGGTCGAGGTCCTCTACGAGTTCGTGGCGGACACGGTGCGAAGTTCGGCCGGCTCGGACGGCATGAAGTTCTTCCCGCTCGTCTTCTCGCTGTTCATCTTCATTCTCGTGCTGAACCTCGCGGGCATGCTGCCCTACGGGTTCACGGTGACGAGCCACATCATCATCACCGCGGCGCTCGCGGGCGTGGTGATCCTGACCGTCATCATCTACGGCCTCATGGCGCACGGGACCCACTTCTTCGGCCTGTTCGTGCCGTCGGGCGTGCACCCGGCGATGCTCGCGATCCTGGTGCCGATCGAGGTGATCTCCTTCATCTCCCGCCCGATCAGCCTCAGCGTCCGTCTGTTTGCGAACATGCTGGCGGGCCACATCGCGCTGAAGATCTTCGCAGGCTTCATCGCGACGCTGCTCGGCGCCGGCGCCTGGGGCCTCCTCGCCCCGCTGCCGCTGGCGCTCACGGTGGCGCTCACCGCCCTGGAAGTCCTGGTTGCCGTGCTGCAGGCCTACGTCTTCGCCACGCTGACCTCGATCTACCTGCACGACGCCCTTCATCCCGGTCACTGAGACCGGCTCCTTCCCCACGATCCGACCTCAAGGAGAGTTCCATGGATCCCGTTGCTGCGAAGTACATCGGCGCTGGTCTGGCCTGCCTCGGCATGGCGGGCGCCGGCATCGGCCTCGGCAACCTGTTCGGCCAGTTCCTCTCGGGCGCCCTGCGCAACCCGTCGGCCGCCGACGGCCAGCGCGGCACCCTGCTCCTCGGCTTCGCGCTGACGGAAGCGCTCGGCATCTTCTCGCTGCTGATCGCGCTGCTGCTCCTCTTCGCCGTCTGATCGGCGACTACGGTCGGATCCGACGCGGGCGGGAGCGGCTGACGCCTCCCCGCCCGCACGGACCGTTCCACGCATCGAGGTAAGGTCATGGCGCAGACGACGCACGCAACCACTCAGGCGCCGGCTCCCGGCGGGCATGGGGGCGGCTTTCCGCCGTTCGACAGCCACACCTTCGGCTCGCAGCTGCTGTGGCTGGCCATTGCCTTCGGGGCCCTCTACGTCCTGATGGCGAAGGTCGCGCTGCCGCGCGTCGCCGCCATTCTCGAGGAGCGCGGCCGCCGCGTCTCCGACGACCTCGACGAGGCCGCCAAGCTGAAGGCCCAGACGGACGACGCAATCGCGGCGTACGAGAAGGCCCTCGCCGACGCCAAGGCCCGCGCCCAGTCCATCGCCGGCGAGACGCGCGACAAGCTGGCCGCCGAGACGGATGCCAAGCGCAAGGCGCTGGAGGCCGATCTCAACGCCAAGCTCGCCGCGGCCGAGCAGCAGATCGTCGACGGCAAGGCCAAGGCCATGCAGAACGTCCGCGGCATCGCGGTCGATGCCGCCTCGGCCATCGTCCAGCGCCTCGCCGGGTCCGCGCCTGCGGCCGGCGACGTCGAGGCCGCCGTCACCAAGACCCTGTCGCGCTGAGGTCCGCCATGTTCGAAGCCGAATTCTGGGTCGCCGTCGCCTTCTTCATCTTCGTCGGCATCGTCATCAAGATGGGCGGCGTGAAGGCCCTCACCTCGGGACTCGACGGCCGCGCCGAGAAGATCCGCGCCGAGCTGGAGGATGCCAAGCAGCTGCGCCTCGAGGCTCAGCGCGTGCTCGCGGACTACCAGAAGAAGCGCCAGCAGGCCGAGGCCGAGGCCGAGGAGATCGTCCGCACCGCCCGCGCCGAGGCCGAGCGCCTCGCGCAGGAGACGCAGGCGAAGCTCGCCGACTTCGTCACCCGCCGCACCAAGATGGCCGAGCAGAAGATCGCCCAGGCCGAGGCGCAGGCCGCCGCCGAGGTGCGCGCCGCTGCTGCTGATGCCGCGGTTGCTGCCTCCGAAGCCTTGCTTCGGGCCCGTGTCGCCGGCGGCGACGCGGACAAGATGATCGCCCAGGGCCTCGCCGACGTGAAGGCGCGGCTGAACTGAGGTCTTGGCCTGAACTGCCTGACCCAGACACCCGAAAGAGCCGCCTCCGGGCGGCTTTTTTGTTTGCCGTCGCGTCGCGGCTCACTCCTCCCTTCTCCCCACGCCGTGGGGAGAAGCTGCCCCGCAGGGGCGGATGAGGCGCCTCGCTGCGCTCTCTTCCACTGCCGCCCCTCATCCGCCTCCGCTGTGCTCCGACATCTTCTCCCCGTGGACGGGGAGAAGGGCATGGCACCGCCGGGGCTTGTTCCGCTTGCCGCTCAGGAGAACGAGACGCCTTCGGGCGTCGTCAACCCGGCGTCCGGTTGCCCTCCTCCAGCGCCGCCCTGATCGCCTTGAAGTCGCGCCAGGCGAGGCGCTTCTGCAGGGGCTGGCGGAGCAGGTAGGCGGGGTGGAGGGTGGCGATGGCGCGGATGCTGCGGGTGCCCGTGTCGTAGGTCGTCCAGCGGCCCCGGGCCTTCAGGATGCCATCCTTCACGCCGAGAAGCGCCTGCGCCGAGGGGCCGCCGAGGCAGACGAGGATGTCGGGGTCGGCGAGCTGCACCTGACGCTCGATGAAGGGCTGGCAGACCGCCGCTTCCTGGGGGGTCGGCGTGCGGTTGCCGGGCGGCCGCCACGGGATCACGTTGGCGATGTAGACGCTGCCGCGGTCGAGGCCGATGGCGGCCAGCATGCGGTCCAGCAGCTGTCCCGAGCGGCCGACGAAGGGCAGGCCCGAGCGGTCCTCCTCCGCACCCGGCGCCTCGCCGACCAGCATCACCCGGCCCGCCGGGTTGCCGTCGGCGAAGACGAGCGACTTCGCCGTCTTGCGCAGCGCGCAACCCTCGAACGTGTCCAGCAGGCCGCGCAACTCCTCCAGCGTCTTCGCCGAGCGCGCGAGCAGACGGGCGGACTGCGCGGCGTCCGACGGTGCAGGCGGCGCGGCGGAGGCAACCGTGGCGGCGGCCTGCCCGCGGGACGCCGGCGGCGCGGGCTGGGGTGCCGATGCACCGCGCCCCTCCGGCGCGGCGGGGTTCGCCACCATCCGGTCGTGCGGGCTTTCGTCGATCGCCACGTCGACGCCCATGTCGGCGTACCAGCGCAGCAGCTGCGCGGCCGCATGATGGAGGTCGGGCTGGGTCATGCCGTCATTCTAGGGCACCGGGGCATGCGGGAGGAAGGGGCCGCGCATCGGCCGAAGGCACGAGGCGGCGCGGCATCTCCCCGCTTGCGGGCGCCATGGGCCTCGTCCATAGGTGGGGCCAACCGCAAGACCCGGCGGAGACGCCGGCGGACGGGCAGCAGGAGCAGGGTTGCGATGGATCTGGCCGAAGCGCAGAGCATGCCGCGCGAGGGCATGGACTACGACGTGGTCATCGTGGGGGCGGGGCCAGCCGGGCTCGCGGCGGCGATCCGGCTGAAGCAGGTCGCGCCCGATACGTCCGTCGTCGTCGTCGAGAAGGGCTCCGAGGTCGGGGCCCACATCCTTTCCGGCGCCGTCATCGACCCCGTCGGCCTCGACAGGCTCCTGCCCGACTGGCGCGAGGACCCTGATGCGCCGCTGCGCACGCCCGTGACCGACGACCGGTTCTACGTGCTCGGCCCAGCCGGGGCGCTGCGCCTGCCCAATGCGCTGATGCCGCGGCTGATGAACAACCACGGCAACTACATCGCCTCGCTCGGCAACGTGGCGCGCTGGCTGGGCCAGCGGGCCGAGGCGCTGGGCGTGGAGATCTACCCCGGCTTCGCCGCCGCCGAAGTGCTCTACGACGACAACGGCGCCGTGGTCGGCGTCGCGACCGGGGACATGGGCATCTCGAAGTCCGGCGAGGTGAAGGAGAGCTTCACCCGGGGCATGGAGCTCCGGGGCAAGTACGTGCTCTTCGCCGAGGGTGCGCGGGGCTCGCTCTCCAAGCAGCTCATCGCCCGCTACAAGCTGTCGGATGGGCGCGATCCGCAGAAATTCGGGATCGGGCTCAAGGAGCTGTGGCAGGTCGCCCCCGAGAAGCACCAGCCGGGCCTCGTGCAGCACAGCTTCGGCTGGCCGCTCGGCAACGGCACGGGCGGCGGGTCGTTCCTCTACCACCTCGAGGACAACCTCGTGGCGGTGGGCTTCGTCGTCCACCTCAACTACGACAACCCCACCCTCTCCCCGTTCGACGAGTTCCAGCGCTTCAAGACGCACCCGCTCGTGCGCGACACGTTCGAGGGCGGCAAGCGCATCAGCTACGGCGCCCGCGCCATCACCGAGGGGGGCTGGCAGTCGGTGCCGCGGCTTTCCTTCCCGGGCGGGGCTCTGGTGGGCTGCGCCGCCGGCTTCGTCAACGTGCCGCGCATCAAGGGCAGCCACAACGCGATCCTGTCCGGCATGCTGGCGGCCGAGCACGTCGCGGCGGCGCTGGCGGAGGGCCGCGCCAACGACGAGCTTTCGAGCTACGAGGAGGCCTGGCGGTCGAGCGCCATCGGCCAGGACCTCTACAAGGTGCGCAACGCCAAGCCGCTGTGGTCGCGGTTCGGGACGGCCGTCGGCGTGGCGCTGGGCGGGCTCGACATGTGGACCAACGAGCTCTTCGGGTTCTCGCTGTTCGGCACCATGAAGCACGGCAAGCCCGACCACGCGACCCTGAAGCCGATCGACCAGGTCAAGCCGATCGTCTACCCCAAGCCGGACGGCGTGGTGTCCTTCGACAAGCTGTCGTCCGTGTTCCTGTCGGCGACCAACCACGAGGAGGACCAGCCGGCGCACCTGAAGCTGGCCGACCCGTCGGTACCGGTGGCGAAGAACCTCCCGTTGTACGGCGAGCCGGCCCGGCTCTACTGCCCGGCGGGGGTATACGAGGTCGTCTACGCGGACGCCGAGGCGCGCAAGGACCCGCGCTTCGTGATCAACGCCCAGAACTGCGTGCACTGCAAGACGTGCGACATCAAGGACCCGGCGCAGAACATCACCTGGGTGACGCCGGAGGGCGGCGGCGGGC
Source organism: Alsobacter sp. R-9 (assembly GCF_054612375.1). Classification (NCBI taxonomy): domain Bacteria; kingdom Pseudomonadati; phylum Pseudomonadota; class Alphaproteobacteria; order Hyphomicrobiales; family Alsobacteraceae; genus Alsobacter; species Alsobacter sp. R-9. Next base: position 62,471 of record NZ_JBTSWJ010000004.1, read on the forward strand.
CGAACTACCCCAACATGTGAGAGCGGCGACGAGGCGCAGCGGCGCCCGAAACGAAAAAAGCCCGGCCTTCGCCGGGCTTCTTCATGCCTCTCGCCGAGGATCAGCCCTTGCGGACGATCGGGGCGGGCGACGGAGCCGGCTTGGTGGCGCAGGCGGCCACGAAGCTCATCATCAGGACGACGGCGACGGCCTTGGCAACGGTCTTGGTCATTCGGGCCTCCTCGGGCGCGACGGTGGATACCGGCGCCATGATGCGGCCCGATCCGTAAACAACACGCAAAAGTCGCGTTATCGTTCGGTAAATCCCGCCGCCGGGCTCACGCTTCCGAAGCAGCCCGCCCGGACGGGCGCGGCGGAGCCCGACGCGGGGTCTCGTCGTCGGATCGTGACGACCTGCCGCGACGGCGCGTGCGGTCGATGCTTGCCGCGCCACCCCAAAAACGCCATGTTGCGAGGGCGATTCAGGGTGCCATGGGCCATGCGGGCCCGTCTCCGGCCGGACGGCCGACTCGCACACAGGGAAAGCGGGACGTCGTGATCTTCGCCTCACTCGCCGCCCGGCGCCGGGCCAGCCTTGCCGCCGCCGCTCTCCTCGTGAGCCTCGGGCTGCCGGCGTTCGCCAACCAGCCGGCGCAGCCCGCCTATTCGGACACCATCGACGCCGGCTCGTCGCTGGCCGGCAACTACCTCTCGGCGTGGGTGGCCGGCACCGCCCGTGACACGAGTGCCGCCGCCTTCTTCTACCGCGAGGCGCTGCGGGACGACCCGCGCAGCGCGGAGCTCACCGAGCGGGCCTTCATCGCCCTGCTCGTCGAGGGCTCCTATGCGGAAGCGGGCCGCCTGGGCGAGAAGGTGCTCGCCCGCGATCCCAACAACGGCGTCGCGCAGCTCGCCCTCGCCGTGCGCGACCTCAAGGGCAAGCAGTGGTCGAAGGCGCGCCAGCGCCTGTCGAAGGGCGGCAAGAACCGGTCCGACGACATCACCGCGACGCTGCTGACCGCGTGGTCCTACGCCGGTTCCGGCAACGGCAAGCGGGCGCTCGAGATCGTCGACGGCATGAAGGGCGGCGACGCCATCGCCGTGTTCCGCGACTACCATGCGGGCCTCATCGCCGACCTCACCGGCAACCAGGCCGAGGCGGAGAAGCGCCTCAAGGCCGCCTACCAGGCCGAGAGCAAGACGCTGCGCATGGTCGACGTCTATGGCCGCTTCCTCGCCCGCCGGGGCAAGACGGACGAGGCGAAGCAGGTCTACCGCGATTTCGACAAGTTGCTGCCGCGCCACCCGATCACGGTCGATGCGCTGGCGAGGCTGGAGGCCGGGACGCCGCTCGACAGCGCCGTGCCGACGGTTTCGGCCGGGGCTGCCGAAGTGCTCTACGGGCTCGGCGCAGCCGGCAACCGCCAGGGCGACGAGATCGCCGCCATGCTCTACCTGCGGTTGGCGCTTTGGCTCGACACCACGAATCCGCTGACGACGATCACGCTGGCCGACATCTACGACCGGCTGAAGCAGACCGAGCGCGCCAACGACACCTACGACCTCGTGGCGGCCGACTCGCCGCTGCGGCGCAGCGCCGACGTGCAGATCGCGCTCAACCTCGAGCAGCTCGAACGCCGGCCTGAGGCCGTGGAGCAGCTCCAGAAGGTGCTCGCGAAGTCCCCGAAGGACATCGAGGCGCTCAGTGCGCTCGGCAACATCTACCGCTCGCGGAAGGACTTCGCGAAGGCGGCGGATGTCTACACGCAGGCCATCGACGCCGTCGGCCCGATCGACAACAGCCACTGGAGCCTCTTCTACTTCCGCGGCATCGCTTACGAGCGCACCAAGCAGTGGCCGAAGGCCGAGGCGGATTTCCGCAAGGCGCTGGAGCTGTTCCCCGACCAGCCGCTGGTGCTGAACTACCTCGGCTACTCGTGGGTCGACCAGCACATGAACCTCGACGAGGCCTTCAAGATGCTGAAGCGTGCCGTCGAGCAGCGGCCGACGGACGGCTACATCGTCGACAGCCTCGGCTGGGCCTATTATCGCCTCGGACGCTACGACGAGGCCGTGCGGCTCCTCGAGAAGGCCGTGGAACTGAAGCCGGCCGACCCGGTGATCAACGACCACCTCGGCGATGCCTACTGGCGCGTCGGCCGCAAGCTGGAAGCCACCTTCCAGTGGAACCACGCGCGCGACCTGAAGCCGGAGCCCGAGGACCTGCCGAAGATCCTCAAGAAGCTCGAATCCGGCCTCGAGGACGACCCCAAGCCCGCGGCGGCCGAGATCGAGAAGAAGGCGAACGGCGGCTGAGCCGGACGGCGGCGCGAGCCCCGGGTCCGCCTCCATGCTGCGCGACCGCGCCCCGGCGAAGGTCAACCTGACGCTTCACGTACTCGGGCGCCGCAACGACGGGTTCCACGACCTCCTGAGCCTCGTGGCCTTCGCCGGTGTCGGCGACGGCCTCGTCCTCGAGGCCGGACGGTCCCTGGCTGTGAAGGTCGAGGGGCCCACGGCCGCGCAGGCGGGGCCCGACGACGACAACCTCGTCTTGCGGGCCGCCCATCACCTCGCTGCGCTCGTCCCCGGCCTCGTTGCCGGCCGTTTTCGATTGACGAAGCGGCTGCCCGTCGCGGCGGGCCTTGGCGGCGGTTCCTCCGACGCGGCGGCGGCCTTGCGGCTCCTCGCCCGCGCCAACGGCCTTCCGCCTGACGACCCGCGGCTGGCGGAGGCGGCCCGGCGCACCGGCTCGGACGTGCCCGTCTGCCTCGCGCCGCGGGCGCGGGTGATGGCAGGGACGGGCCACGAGGTCGGTCCGCCTGTCCCGCTCGATCCGCTGTTCGCGCTGCTGGTCAACCCGCGGGTCGCGGTGCCGACGCCCGCGGTGTTCAGGGGACTGGCCCTCGCGCCCGGTCAGGCCGGCCCGTCGGCGGGCTTCACGGCGCCGTCGGACCCGACGGCCTGGGCGAACGAAGGACGCAACGACCTCGAACCGCCCGCCATCGCGACGGCGCCGGCCGTTGCCGACGTCCTGCTGGCGCTGCGCGGCCTCCCGGGCTGCCGGCTCGCGCGGATGTCGGGCTCGGGAGCAACGTGTTTCGCGCTGTTCCCGGACTGCCATGCCGCAGCCCGCGCGGCACGCGCGCTCCGCGCCCTCCATCCGGACTGGTGGATCAGCCCGACGGTCCTGCGGTAGGGGCTGCCGACGCGCAGGGCGCGGCGGTCAGAGCGACTTGTGAGACCCGTCGCAGAGCGGCGACTTGCCCGTCTGCTTGCAGGTGCAGAAGAAGGCGCGCTTGTCCGCGTCTGCCGTCCATTCCATCGGCACGAAGGCCGTGCCCTGGTGCGAGCCGTCGCAGAAAGGCTGGTTCTTCGACTTGCCGCAGGCACACCACCAGTAGGTCTGTCCGGCCTTGACTTCGACGGGGATGGGGGCGGTGCCGCCCACGGCAGGCTTGTCCATGAAGGTCCCTCCCGGCGGCAGGGCGCCACCGACGGCCAAGCCTAGGCCGCCGCGATGCCGCGCCGGAAGGAGCAGGCCTGCAAGGATCGGCTTGCAGCAACGCCCGGAGGCGCGATGGGTCAGCCTTCAGGCCGCGGCGAAGCCGCCGCCTTCGGTCTTCAGCCACGCGGCACCGCACGCCTTGGCGAGTTCGCGCACACGCAGGATATAGCTCTGCCGCTCGGTGACGGAGATGACTCCCCGTGCGTCCAGCAGGTTGAAGGCGTGGCTTGCCTTGATGCACTGGTCGTAGGCCGGCAGCGCCATGGCGTGACGCTCGCCCTCGCCGCGTTCGCCCTTCTCCAGCAGCGCACGGCACTCGGCCTCGGCGTCGCGGAAGTGACGGAAGAGCATCTCCGTGTCCGCGGCCTCGAAGTTGTGGCGGGAGTATTCCTGCTCGGCCTGCAGGAAGACGTCGCCGTAGGTGACCTTGTCCGCCCCCTCGCCGCCATTGAAGTTAAGGTCGTAGACGTTGTCGACGCCCTGCACGTACATGGCGAGGCGCTCGAGCCCGTAGGTCAGTTCGCCCGAGACGGGCGAGCACTCGAAGCCGGCGACCTGCTGGAAGTAGGTGAACTGGCTCACCTCCATGCCGTCGCACCAGCACTCCCAGCCGAGGCCCCAGGCGCCCAGCGTCGGGCTCTCCCAGTCGTCCTCGACGAAGCGGATGTCGTGGAGGCCGGGGTCGATGCCGATGGCATAGAGCGAGCGGAGGTAGAGGTCCTGCAGGTCCGGCGGGGACGGCTTCAGGATCACCTGGTACTGGTAGTAGTGCTGGAGGCGATTGGGGTTCTCGCCGTAGCGGCCGTCCTTGGGGCGGCGCGAGGGCTGCACATAGGCCGCCTTCCAGGGGCGCGGGCCGAGGGAGCGCAGCGTCGTCGCAGGATGGAACGTGCCGGCGCCGACCTCCATGTCGTAGGGCTGCAGGACGACGCACCCGTGCTCCGCCCAGAAGCGGTGGAGCGTGAGGATGAGCCCCTGGAACGAGCGTTCCGGTCGCAGCGTTTCAGTCATCGATCAGCCCGCCTGAGGGGCCCCGGCCCCGAACGGCGCGCACCGTAGAAGCGGCCCCCGAACCGGTCAAGCACGCCACGTGCGCGGGCGCACACCGGCGGGGACGGCCCTGCGGTACCGGTGGAGCAAGGCCGAAACGGCCAAAGAACCGGGAGTTGCGTCATGAAGCTTGCACTGTTCGGCGGCGCCGCCCTCATGGCCGCGCTTCTTACCCCCCTCGCCGTCTCCGTCGTTGGCGCGACGGCCCGCGGCCCGGTGCTCGCGGACCTCGAGGTGCCGGTCGGCGCTGTCCAGACGATGTGCGCCATCGAGCGGGAGCGCGGCATCGCCGATGCGGCGCAGGCCGCCCCGGCGCGCCCCGCGCCCGTGGTGTCGGAGGATGCGTCCGAGGGTTGTGCCCGGCCGGTTCGCGTCGTCGGCCCGACCTACGGCGAACCGGTCCTATGCCGGAAGTGACGGCTCGGCGCCGTCCTGTCCTTCCGCGGCAAACAGCGGCCCGAAGCTGAGACGGTGGTAAGGGCAGGGTCCGACCGCGCGGATTGCCGCGCGATGCGCAGCCGTCGCGTACCCGGCATGCCGTTCGAATCCGTAGTCCGGATAGTGCCGGCCGAGCCGAGCCATCAGCCTGTCGCGGGTCACCTTCGCGACGATCGAAGCTGCCGCGATGGACGCGACCCGGGCATCGCCGCCGACGACGGCTTCGCCCGGAACGGGGCAGGCGGGCACGTCCCGCCCGTCGACCAGCAGGAACAGCGGCGGTCGGCGGAGCCCTGCCACGGCACGGCGCATCGCTTCGAGCGTCGCCGCGCGGATGTTGATCGCGTCGATCCGGCTCGCCGGCACGGACGCTACGGCGACGTCGGACGTCGCCATGATCACGTCAAACAGTTGCTCCCGCCGCTCGGCCGTCAGGGCCTTTGAATCGTCGAGGCCGGTCGGCAGGCGATCGGGATCGAGGATGACGGCGGCCGCGACGACCGGTCCCGCCAAAGGCCCGCGTCCCACCTCGTCGATGCCCGCCACGGGCACATGCCCGGACCGGATCAGCGCCGCTTCGCGCGCGAAGTCCGGTCCGCTGCGGACGGTGATCGAGGAGGCTGCGGAGCGGGCGATTCGGGCCATGTCCCATGGTCACCACCCGCGGCGCCGCCGCAAGTCCGGTCCGCCGGCCCCCCGCCCTGTCCTGTTCCGTGGAGTTCCGCCCACAAACGCACCTTGGTGGCCTTCGGAAGATCCTGCCAGGGGATTCCGATGATCGCGGCCTCCATCGCGTGCAGCGCGTTGAGGCTGGTCCGCGGATCGGCGAACCGCAGGCGAGCGAAGGCGGCCACGGCACCGAGGGCCCGCAACTCCTCCTCGCTCGTGATCCCCACCTCGTTCAATCGGCGCTCCATCACCGGGCCGAGGTTGCGCATGTCCGCGATCCGGCCCATGGCTCAGCCCGCCGGCGGCGGCAGAACGAGCCGCCCTTCCCCGTCGAAGGGCCAGAACGGGTTGTGCGCCACCTCCCAGACATGGCCGTCGGGATCGGCGACGAAGGCGATGGTGCCGCCCCACTCGGCCGTCGCCGCTGCCTTCACCAGCGTGGCGCCGGCCGCGAGGAAGACGTCGACCGCACGTTGGACGGCATCCTGCGTGGCGACGTTGTAGGCCAGCGTCACGGCCGGACCCGTCGGCGGAACGGAGGCCCCGGTATCCCGCGCCAGTGCATCCCGCCCGTAAAGCGACAGGATGGTCCCGCCGCAATCGAAGAAGGCGACGGTGGGCTGGCTGTCGGCCGAGGCGCGCCATCCCAGGGCCTCGTAGAAGAGCCGGGCACGGGCAACGTCGGCGACGGCCAGCGTCACGAGGTGGAGGCGCGGCGGCAGCGCAGCGGGTGCGGGATCGGCGGAGCGGGCCATGGCGGCCTCCTCGGTGGTGGCGGACGGCCCCGGTGAAGCGGGGGCCATCCGCCCGATTCAGAACAGGGACAGCTGGCGGCCTCCAGGACCGGGCGAGACGAACAGGTCCGTCCTCAACTTGAGACGGCGCCGGTTGAAGCCGAGGCGCTGCGCGGCGATCTCGAACCGGCGGCCGATCATCCAGGCATAGGGCCCGTCACCCGTCATGCGTTCCCCCCACTTCGCGTCGTAGTCCTTCCCCCCTCGCGTCGAGCGAATGAGGGACAGGACGTGCCGAAGCTTGTCGGGATGATGCTCCAGAAGCCACTCCCGGACGAGGTCGCGCACCTCGAGCGGCAGGCGCAGCAGCACATAGCCCGCCTCGCGGGCGCCGGCCTCCCACGCTGCCTCGAGGATGCGCTCGAGTTCCGGATCGTTCACGGCGGGGATGACAGGCGCGACCATGACCGACGCCGGAATGCCGGCCTGGGCCAGCTGACGGATGGCCTCGAGCCGCCGGTGCGGCGCGCTGGCGCGCGGCTCCATCGACCGGGCGAGGCGACCGTCCAGCGTCGTCACCGACAGGGCGACCTTCACCAGCCCCTTCTCCGCCATGGGGCCGAGGATGTCGATGTCGCGGGTGACGAGCGCCGACTTCGTGACGATCCCGACCGGGTGGTTGGTCCGCGCCAGCACCTCCAGCACCTGCCGCATGACGCGGTGCTCGCGCTCGATGGGCTGGTAGGGGTCGGTGTTCGTGCCGATGGCAATGGTACGCGGCACGTAGTCCTCGGCCGCCAGTTCGCGCTCAAGCAACTGCGCGGCACCGGCCTTGACGAACAGCTTCGTCTCGAAGTCGAGCCCCGGCGACAGGCCCATGTAGGCGTGGGTCGGCCGAGCGAAGCAGTAGACGCAGCCGTGCTCGCAGCCGCGGTACGGGTTGATCGAGCGGTCGAACGAGATGTCCGGCGATTCGTTGCGGATGATGATCGACTTCGGCTTCTCCGTCGTCACCTCGGTGCGCAGCGGCGGCAGTTCGGCGGCGCTGCCCCAGCCGTCGTCGGCACTCTCCCGCGCCACCGGCTCGAAGCGGCCGCTGCGGTTGGTCGCCGTGCCGCGACCGCGGCGGCGCTGCGGGTCGACGAGGTCGGCGACGCAGGACCGACCGTCGCCGACCTGGAAGTTCGTGGCGGCGCCCTGGCCTGGGCACCCGAGCCGGCCGGCGGGGGCGGCAGCCGGTTTGACCGAGGCCATCGAGCGAGTCTCCTTCTGGAACATAAGAAGAACAGATCACTCTCCAACGCCGTTGGCAAGGCCGCGTTCCCTTCTTGTTCACAACGCGGCGTCGCACCCCCGCGCGCGGATGTTGCACTGCAGCGTAAGCTCTGCCTGACTAGGGACGATGATCAGTGCCCTCATCCGGGTCCCGCGCGAGGACCCCGCCCTCCTCGACACGCTGGCAGCTCTCGTGCCCGCCGTGGCGGACGGGCTGCTGCGCGATGCCGTGCTCCTCGCGGACCAGGAGACCGACTACCTGCGCACGGTGGCGGATGCCTCGGGCTGCATGGTCGTGGCCGAGGGCCAAGGCAACCTGCGGTCAGGCGCGGCGGCGGCGCGGGCGCCATGGCTGATGGTGCTCGAGGCCGGGTTGGTGCCGGGCGGCCCGTGGATCGAGGACATCGCCGACGCCGTCCGCGACCGAGAGGTCGCCGTCTTTACCCTGCGGGCGCGCCGGGGCCCGGGGCCGGCGCTGCGTGCCGCCGCGCTCAACGTGATGGCCGGGGTCGTCGGCATCGCCCACCCGGACCTCGGCCTCGTCCTCCCGCGCGAATGCATCGAGGCCGGCGAGCGCCTGCCGCGGGTCAGGCGCCTCGGGAGCGTCCTGCACGACCGGCGCGGAGCGCCGGCGCGCTCATAGGCGGGTCGTGCTCTGGAACGTGTTGCACTGGCGCATGTCGCCGGTGCGAAGCCCCGTCATCAGCCAGCGCACCCGCTGCTCCGAAGAGCCGTGGGTGAAGCTGTCGGGCACCACACGGCCGCTCGACTGCCGCTGCAGCCGGTCGTCGCCGATCGCCGTGGCGGCGTTGACGGCGTCACGCACGTCCTTCTCGTCGATGTTCGAGTGGCGGGCGTTCATCTTGTTGGCCCAGACGCCGGCGAGGCAGTCGGCCATCAGCTCGACGCGAACGGAGAGCGCGTTGGCCTCCGCCCGGTCCGAGGCCCGCGCCTGCGCCTGCTGCACCTTGGGCAGGATGCCGAGCAGGTTCTCGATATGGTGGCCCACCTCGTGGGCGATGACGTAGGCGTAGGCGAAGTCGCCGCCGCCGCCGAAGCGCCGCTTCATGTCCTCGAAGAACGAGGTGTCGAGGTACACACGCCGGTCGCGCGGGCAGTAGAACGGCCCCATGGCCGACTGGGCGCCGCCGCATGCCGATTGCGTGTAGCCCGAGAAGAGCACCAGCTTGGGCACCTCGTAGCGCAGGTTCGCCTGCTGCGGCAGCACCTGCGACCAGACGTCCTCGGTTTCTCCGAGCACCTTGGCCACGAACACGCCGACGTCGTCGCTTGGCGGCGCCGTGTTGCGCGGCTGGGCCTGCTGCTGCTGGACGGATGGACCGCGCCCGCCGGCCACCATCTCCGCGCCGCCGATGAGGATGGCCGGGTTGATGCCGAGCGCCCAGCCGAGGATGCCGAGCACGACGATTGTGCCGATGCCGAGCCGGCCGCCCCCGCCGCCGAGGCCGAACCCGCTGCCGCCGCCCCCGTAGCCACCGCCCTGGCCGCGGCGGTCCTCCACGTTCTCGGACGTCCTGAGGTCGTCGTACCGCATGGGCTCCCCCCGTCGCCGTCGCGATGGCCGCGCTCTGCCTCCATCAATGCCGCGCCGGCGCTGCGGTTGCAACGGCATGGCGACGCACCCGGCGCCGCAGGGGGGCGCCGGGTGCGGTCGGATCGGGGCCCGGTGGAGGGCTACTCCGCGGCTTCCTTGACAGGCTGCGGCGGGGTCCAGCGCAGGATCGGCGCGCGCGCGGCGCGCGTCTCGTCGAGGCGCCGGCGCGGCGCGAGGCGCGGCGCCTGGGTGAAGCGGGCCGTGTCGCCGTCGCGCACGGAGAAGGCGAGATCGCGCAGCGTCGCGATGAAAAGGTCCAGCGACGCCTTGGATTCGCTCTCCGTCGGCTCGATCAGCATGGCGCCGTGCACGACGAGCGGGAAGTACACCGTCATCGGGTGGTAGCCCTCGTCGATCATCGCCTTGGCGAAATCGAGGGTGGTGACGCCGGTGTTCTTCAGCCACGTGTCGTCGAAGAGCGCCTCGTGCATGCAGACCCGGTCGCCGAAGGGCTGGGACATGACGTCGCGCAGGCCCGCGCGGACGTAGTTGGCGTTGAGCACCGCGTCCTCGGACGCCTGCCGCAGCCCGTCCGCCCCGTGCGAGAGCATGTAGGCGAGCGCCCGCACGAACATGCCCATCTGCCCGTGGAACGCCGTGAGCCGGCCGAACGGATGGGCATCACCCGCCTCAGCGGCGTGCTCGACGAGGGCGAAGCGGTCGCCGTCGCGGCGCAGGAAGGGCACCGGAGCGTAGGGCGCGAGCCGCGACGACAGCACCACCGGCCCCGCGCCCGGCCCGCCCCCGCCATGCGGCGTGGAGAAGGTCTTGTGCAGGTTGATGTGCATGGCGTCGACGCCGAGGTCGCCCGGGCGCGTCTTGCCGACGATGGCGTTGAAGTTGGCGCCGTCGCAGTAGAAGTAGGCGCCGGCCTCGTGCATCGCGTCGGCGATGGCGACGACGTCCGGCTCGAACAACCCGCAGGTGTTGGGGTTGGTCAGCATGATCGCCGCGACCTCGGGGCCCAGCAGGGCCTTCACCGCGGCAGGGTCCACGGTGCCGTCCTCGCGGGCAGGGACCGGGCGGACCTCGAAGCCGATCAGCGCGGCTGTGGCGGGGTTGGTGCCGTGGGCGCTGTCGGGCACCAGCACGACGCGCCGCGTGGCGCCCTCGCCGCGCGCCTCGATGGCGGCCTTGATCGCCATCATGCCGCACAGTTCGCCGTGTGCGCCCGCCTTCGGCGACAGCGCGACGGCGTCCATGCCGGTGAGCGTCGCCAGCCAGTGGGCGAGCGTCTGCATCAGGTCGAGCGCGCCCTGCACGGTCGAGACCGGCTGCAGCGGGTGGACGTCACCGATGCCCGGGAGGCGGGCCATCTTCTCGTTCAGGCGCGGGTTGTGCTTCATCGTGCACGAGCCGAGCGGGAAGAGCCCGGTGTCGATGCCGTAGTTCTTCTGCGACAGGCGCACGAAGTGGCGCATCGTCTCCGGCTCGGACAGGCCCGGAAGGCCGATGGGCGCCTTGCGCTGCAGCGTCCCGAGGCGCGGTGCGAAGGCCTCCGGCTCGTCGAGGTCGACGCCGGTCACGTCGGCGCGGCCGATTTCGAAGAGCAGCGGCTCCTCCTGCATCAGCGCGCGGTTGCCGGTGAAGGTCGCGACGTCGCCGCTGCCCGCGTCACCCGGCGTGGTGGGGCGTCCCTGGCGGTTCAGCATCACAGCACCTCCTTCAGGCCCGCGACGAGCGCGGCACGGTCGTCATCGGTGTTCACCTCCGTCGAGGCGACGATCATGAGGTCGTCGAGCCCCTGCCCCGGCAGCAGGCGCGACACGGGCACGCCGGCGAGGATGCGGCGTGCCGCCAGGTCCTCCACCACCTCGGCGGCGGGGCGGGACAGGCGCACCGTGAACTCGTTGAAGAACGAGCCGTTGAGCACCTGCGCGCCGCGCACGCCAGAGAGGCCGTCGGCCAGCTTCACCGCGTTGGCGTGGTTGATGCGCGCGAGCCGGGTGAGACCGGCCTCCCCGAGCAGCGTCATGTGGATGGTGAAGGCGAGGCAGCACAGCCCCGAGTTGGTGCAGATGTTGGAGGTCGCCTTGTCGCGGCGGATGTGCTGCTCGCGGGTGGAGAGCGTCAGCACGAAGCCCCGCTGGCCGTCGGCGTCCACCGTCTCGCCGCACAGGCGGCCCGGCATCTGGCGCACGTGCTTCGAGCGCGCCGCGAACAGGCCCACATAGGGCCCGCCGAAAGACAGCGCGTTGCCGATGGACTGGCCCTCGCCCACGACGATGTCGGCGCCCATGGCGCCGGGCGCCTCCACGAGGCCGAGCGACACGACCTCGGTGAACACGGCGATCAGCAGCGCCCCGCGGGCGTGGCAGGCGTCGGCCACGGCACGCAGGTCGCGCAGGTTGCCGAAGACGTCCGGCGTCTGCACGACGACGCAGGACGTCTGGTCGTCGATGCGGGCGATCAGGTCCTCGGCCGCCGTCACGTCCGGCGCCAGCGCGTCCACGGTGTCGCCGGCCATGTGCGAGAGCGTGCGCACCACGTCGGCGTAGTGGGGATGCAGGCCGCCCGACAGCACCGCCTTGCGGCGGCGGGTGACGCGGTGGGCCATGAGCACCGCCTCGCCGCAGGCGGTGGAGCCGTCGTACATCGAGGCGTTGGCCACCTCCATGCCGGTGAGCGCCGCGACCTGGGTCTGGAACTCGAACAGGTACTGGAGCGTGCCCTGCGCGATCTCCGGCTGGTAGGGCGTGTAGCTCGTGAGGAACTCGGAACGCTGGATCAGGTGGTCGACCGTCGCCGGCACGTGGTGCTTGTAGGCGCCGGCGCCGACGAAGAAAGGCACCGAGCCGGCCGGCACGTTTCGGGCGGCCATGGCGCCGAGGATGCGCTCGACCTCGAGCTCACCCTTTCGGCGCGGCAGGTCCACGAGGCCGGCGAGGCGCTTGTCGGCGGGGATCGAGGCGAACAGCTCGTCGACGGAGGCGACGCCGATCTTCGCCAGCATGTCGCCGCGTTCGACGTCGGAGAGGGGCAGGTAGCGCATGGCGTGGGGTCGTCCCGCTCGGCTCAGAGGTTGGCGACGTAGTCGTTGTACTGGTCCTCGGTCATCAGCTCGCCGAGCTGGGAGGCGTCGGCGATGCGGATCTTCAGGAACCAGCCCCGGCCCCTGGGGTCCTCGTTGACCGTGCCCGGGGCGCCCTCGAGCTCGCCGTTGACCTCCACGACCTCGCCCGAGACGGGCGCGTAGATCTCGCTCGCCGCCTTGACGCTCTCGACCACGGCGGTCTCGCCGCCCTTGGCGACGGCCTTGCCGACCTGCGGCAGCTCGACGAACACCACGTCGCCCAGCTGCTGCTGCGCATAGTCGGTGATGCCGACGATGCCGGTGTCGCCCTCGACGCGGATGTACTCGTGGTCCTTGGTGTAGCGGGTCTCGGCCATGGCGGGTCTCCTGTCGACGGGATCAGACGGCGCGCCGCGCGTAGCGGTGCGGGACGAAGGGCAGCGGCACGACCCGCGCGGGCAGCGGGTTGCCCCGCACCACCAACGCAAGCTCCGTGCCGGGGGCGGCAAGGGCGGTCTCGACGTAGCCCATGGCGACGGGGCCGCCGACCGTGGGGCCGAAGCCGCCGGATGTGACGACGCCGACGGCGCGGCCGTCGCGGGTGGTAACGACCGTGCCCTCGCGGGCCGGGGCGCGTCCTTCCGGCAGGATGCCGACGCGCTTGCGCGACGGACCCTCCGCGAGTTCGCGACGGATACGCTCGAAGCCGGGGAAGCCCCCCTCCTCGCGGCGGCGCTTCTGCATGGACCAGACGAGCGCGGCCTCGACGGGCGAGGTCGTGGTGTCGATGTCGTGCCCGTAGAGGCAGAGCCCGGCCTCGAGGCGCAGCGAATCACGGGCGCCGAGCCCGATCGGCTTCACCTCCGGCTCGGCGAGCAGCGCGTCGGCGACCTGCTCGAGTCGGCGGGCCTTCACGGAGATCTCGTAGCCGTCCTCGCCGGTGTAACCGGAGCGGGAGACATGGCAGTCGATGCCATCGAAGGTGGAGGACGCCGCCGTCATGAAGGCGAGGTCGGCGGCGCCGGGAACGTGACGCGCGAGGACCTCGGCCGCCTTCGGCCCCTGCAGCGCGAGGAGCGCGCGGTTCTCGGCGGTGAGGAGCCGGACGCCGGCAGGAAGGCGGGCACCGATGTGGGCCCAGTCCGCCTCCTTGCCCGCCGCGTTGACGACGAGCATCAGCACGCCTTCCTCCGCCGGATCGGCGGAGCGGGTGACCATGAAGTCGTCGAGGATGCCGCCCTCGTCGTTCAGTAGTTGCGAGTAGCGCTGATGGCCGGGCTTGAGTCCGACCACGTCGGCCGGGCACAGCGCCTCGAGGGCCCGCGCGACCGTCTCGTGGTCGGCACCGATCAGGAAGCCCTGGCCCATGTGCGAGACGTCGAAGAGGCCCGCGTTCTCGCGCGTCCACTGGTGCTCGGCGAGGATGCCCGTGGAGTACTGCACCGGCATGTCGTAGCCGGCGAAGCCCACCATGCGGGCGCCGAGCTGACGGTGACGGGCGTTGAGGGGCGTGATGCGCAGCGGCGCCGGGTCGGCGGGCGGCGAAGCAGCGGTCTGGACGGCGCTTCTGGCTTCGGAAGTCTCGGTCACCGATGGCATCCCCGGTCAGCGTTGCACGGCCGGGCCTTGCGGCCCGTTGCGTGCCCCCTCTGTCCGAGAACCTGAGAGATTTCCCGCTCCCGCCCTCGCCGGGCCGGACCGGTTACCCCCGTCGGTGAGCCGTCCTTGCGGACGACTGCTTTCCAGAGTGCCAGCTCCCCGCGGTCCTTTTGCCTGAGCGTTTCCGGGGCGGTTGCGCCTTCGGCGCCGGCGCAGGGACCCTAAGGTTCCGGCCGGTCTCTTCCGCGAGGATCGTGAGCTGTGTCGAGGCGTAGTGGCTCGATCGGCCGGAGTCAATTGCGCCGACGGGACCGTCCCCGCGGCATTCCGTTCGTGTCGTTCCGGCGCGAGGCCGGCTCCCCCTGCTGCCGGGGAAGCCTCACCCGCGCGGCTTGCGTCGAGGAGCCTCGACGGCCGTGCCCTTCGGGTCGAAGCCCACGATGATGGCCATCTCCTCGCCCTCCTTCGGAACGAGGAGGCCTTCCTCGATCACGACGAAGCTCGCCTGGGTGTCGCCGGCGGGGATCGTCACGGACGGGCGCTGGAGCTTCGACGCCACCACCTTCTCGCCGCGCTTGACGACGAAGCGGACGGGGGCGGGGAAGGTGCCTGGCGAGCCGGACGGCCCCAGCAGGGCGCGGCCTTCCACGCCGACCCGGATCGAGATCTGGTTTCCGACCACCCTGCACTCGCGCGCCGTCTGGCCCAGCGAGAGCTGGTGACGCACGGCGCCGCCGCCTTCGACCCGAATCGCCGCGCCTCCATCGAGGATCTCGACCTGGGGGCACTCCACGTCCGTGTTCTCCGGCAAGGCCGGCGGAGGCGTGGTGGAGCCGCCGTTGCGGAAGAACTCCGTGAAGGACGAAGAAGAAGACGAGGCGGTGGACGTCGCGGGAGCCCGGTCGTCGGAGCCGAGGCCAAGGCTGGAGCATCCGGCGAGGCCGGTGGCGGCAACGAGAATCAGGACGGCGGCAGGGCGATTCACGGACATGACGTCTTTCGTTCCGGAAGAGCCCCGGCGTGGAGCCGGGGCGTGGGACGGGGGACGGCGGGCGCGCACGGCGCAGCCGTCGAAGGCATCACGGCAGGCTCTCGAAGGCCTTGCCGAAGCCGTTGAGGGACACGGGAATGCCGATGCCCTCCTCCGGCGTCTGGAACACGATGAAGGTGGCCGCCTGCCCGTTGCGCAGCTTGCCGAGCAGGTCGTCGTCCATCACCACTTCGGCGATGCAGCCGGTGGTCATGCAGCGGACGAAGCCCGCCCGCCCGACGTCGGTCGTGTCGATCTTGAGACCGAGCCCCGAGGGAAGCAGGACGCCGAGCGGGGCGATGACGCGCAGAAGCCGGCTGCGGCCGTCGGCCGTCTTGAGCACGATGACGACGAGGGAGACGTTGGGCTTGTCCTCGGCCTGCACGCTCTGGACGATGGCGCACTGCTCGGTGCGGGCGCCCGGCGGCGTCTCGCAACGCATCTGCCAGTCGCCGAAGGTGTTCTTGACGGGCCCTTCCGCAAGGGCCGTCGCGGAGAGGCCGCCCGCCAAGCCGAAGGCCAACGCTGCCGCGGCGAATCCGAGCGCCCGGCCCGGCCGTCCGAAGAGCCTCATCCGTCTCGCTCCCGCCTTGTCGATCCCGCACCCGGCGACGCCGCCCCGTGCGCGATCGGCCTCTTGTCCGGCGTTTTGGGACCATGACCGGCCGGTCGTGTCAAGGCAAGGCGCTGACATGGCGAAGGAGAGGTGCCGGGACGAAACCCATCAAGATCGTCCGAAAGAAGGGTCTCTCGCGCCTCCATGACGCAGATCATTGACCGGAAGTGGACGTTGCACTGCAGCGCCCTTTGTGATTTTTGGCGTCTGTCAAACTGCGTAGAGGGCCTCCTGTCAGGCTGACGCGACCGTCCAGACCCCCGCGGACGGCTTTTCAGGTCGACAGAACCGCCCGCGGCGCCGACCGCAAGGCAATCGGGAGATCGCAAGGTGAAGATCAACTTCTGGAACCGTTCAGCGCTCGCACTGGCGGCGCTCGGTCTCAGCGCCGCCGTACCGGCCATGGCCGGCACCGGCCAGCCCTCGCCATGGCAGATCGGCCTCCAGGGGCCCGTCACCGAGGTCGCCAAGTTCACCTACGACCTGCACACCGCGCTGGTCTGGATCATCTCGCTGATCTCGCTGTTCGTGCTCGGCCTGCTGGTCGTGGTGGTGGTGAAGTTCAACGAGAAGGCGAACCCGACGCCGTCGCGCACGACTCACCACACCGGCCTCGAGATCGCCTGGACGATCATCCCGGTGCTGATTCTCGTGGGCATCGCGATCCCGTCCTTCCGCCTCCTGAAGTTCCAGGTCGAGCTGCCCAAGGCCGACATGACCGTGAAGGTCTACGGCAACCAGTGGTACTGGTCCTACGAGTACCCCGCGGACCAGGGCGGCGGCTTCCGCTTCGACTCGAACATGCTGACCCGCGAGGAGGCCGCCAAGGCCGGCCAGCCGGGCCTGCTCGCCGTCGACAACGAGATGGTCGTCCCCGTCGGCAAGACGGTCGTCCTCCAGGTCGTCGGCAACGACGTGATCCACTCCTTCTCGGTCGCATCGCTCGGCTTCCGCATGGACGCCGTGCCCGGCCGCCTCAACCAGACGTGGTTCAAGGCGGAGCAGGAGGGCATCTACTACGGCCAGTGCTCGCGCCTGTGCGGCCAGAACCACGCCTTCATGCCGGTGGCGGTCCGCGTCGTCAGCGCGGAGAAGTACCAGGCGTGGCTCGCGGACGCGAAGAAGAAGTTCGCCTCGACGGAGACGTCGCCGGTGAAGGTCGCCGCCGCTTCGGCGCAGTGACCCTCGCCCCGACCCAGGAATAAGAAGCCCGGAAAAGACATCATGGCTCACGCGGCTACTGCCCACGACGCACATCATGGCATCCCGACCGGCTGGCGCCGGTGGGTGCTGTCGACCAACCACAAGGACATCGGGACGATGTACCTGCTGTTCGCGCTGGGGGCGGGCCTGATCGGCGGCGCGCTCTCCATCGCGATGCGCCTCGAGCTCCAGGAGCCGGGGATGCAGTGGTTCACGAACCCGCAGACCTACAACGTGTTCGTGACGGGCCACGGCCTGATCATGGTGTTCTTCGTGGTCATGCCCGCGCTGATCGGCGGCTTCGGCAACTGGTTCGTGCCGATCATGATCGGGGCGCCGGACATGGCGTTCCCGCGCATGAACAACATTTCGTTCTGGCTGCTGCCCTCCTCCTTCGCGCTGCTGCTCATCTCGATGTTCGTCGAGGGCGCGCCGGGCGCGAACGGCTTCGGCGGCGGCTGGACGGTCTACCCGCCGCTGTCGACCTCGGGGCATCCGGGCCCGGCACTCGACTTCGGCATCCTGTCGCTGCACATCGCCGGCGCCTCGTCGATCCTCGGCGCGATCAACTTCATCACCACCATCCTGAACATGCGCGCGCCTGGCATGACCATGCACAAGATGCCGCTGTTCGCGTGGGCGATGCTGATCACCGCCTTCCTTCTGCTGCTGTCGCTGCCGGTGCTCGCGGGCGCCATCACGATGCTGCTGACGGACCGCAACTTCGGCACGACGTTCTTCGACCCGGCCGGCGGCGGCGACCCGATCCTGTACCAGCACCTGTTCTGGTTCTTCGGGCACCCCGAAGTCTACATCATGATCCTGCCGGCCTTCGGCATCGTCTCCCACATCATCTCGACGTTCTCGCGCAAGCCGGTGTTCGGCTACCTCGGGATGGCCTACGCCATGGTGGCGATCGGCGCGGTCGGCTTCATCGTGTGGGCGCACCACATGTACACGGCCGGCCTGTCGCTCGACACGCAGCGCTACTTCGTCTTCGCCACGATGGTCATCGCCGTCCCGACGGGCGTGAAGATCTTCTCGTGGGTCGCGACGATGTGGGGCGGCTCGATGCGCTTCACCACGCCGATGGTGTGGGCCATCGGCTTCATCTTCCTGTTCACGGTCGGCGGCGTGACGGGCGTGGTGCTGGCGAATGCCGGCGTGGACCGCGCCCTGCACAACACCTACTACGTGGTGGCGCACTTCCACTACGTGCTGTCGCTCGGCGCCGTGTTCGGCATCTTCGCGGCCTGGTACTACTGGTTCCCGAAGATGACGGGCTACGTCATCCCCGAGTTCATTGGCAAGCTGCACTTCTGGATCGCCTTCATCGGCGCCAACGTGCTGTTCTTCCCGATGCATTTCACGGGCCTGGCCGGCATGCCGCGGCACTACGTGGACTATCCGGACGCCTTCGCGGGCTGGAACCGGATCTCGTCCTATGGCTCCTACATCTTCGCGTTCGGCCTCCTGGTGTTCTTCTACGGCATCTGGGTCGCCTTCCAGCGCAAGGAGAAGGCGGGCGAGAACCCGTGGGGCCCCGGCGCGACGACCCTGGAGTGGACGCTGCCGTCCCCGCCGCCCTTCCACCAGTTCGAGACCCTGCCGCGCATCACGGGTTCCGAGCACTGATCCTGCGACGGGCCGGCCCATCCGGGCCGGCCCGCCGATCCTCCGCCCCGTCGCGTTTTCCCGCGGCGGCGCCGAGGACCGGCAGGGGCGAGAGCCCCGGCGGGCACCGACCGACGAGATCGACCATGTCACTGGCCAGCGACAGCTTCACGACCGACACCGCGAGCGCCCCGCGCCTGTCGTCCGGTTCGGCAGGCGACTTCTTCGCCCTCCTCAAGCCGCGCGTGATGTCGCTCGTGGTCTTCACCGCGCTGACGGGCATGATGCTCGCCCCGCACGTGAACCCCGTGCTCGGCTTCGCATGGCTGCTGGCCATCGCGGTCGGCGCCGGTGCGTCGGGCTGCCTCAACATGTGGTACGACGCGGACATCGACGCGATGATGTCGCGGACCGCCAAGCGTCCCATCCCCGCCGGCAAGGTGACGCCGCAGGAGGCCCTGGCCTTCGGCACGGTGCTCTCGGTGGGCTCGGTGGCGTTCCTCGGGCTGACGGCCAACTGGCTCGCGGCCGGCCTGCTGGCCTTCACCATCTTCTTCTACGCCGTCATCTACTCGATGTGGCTGAAGCGCTGGACGGCGCAGAACATCGTCATCGGCGGCGCGGCCGGCGCATTCCCGCCCATGATCGGTTACGCCGCGGCGACGGGAAGCCTGTCGTGGGAGACGGCCGTCCTCTTCGGCATCATCTTCCTGTGGACCCCGCCGCACTTCTGGGCCCTGGCGATCCTCAAGACCGCCGATTACCGGAAGGCCGGCGTGCCGATGCTCCCTGTCGTGGTGGGCGAGGACAAGACGCGGGTGCAGATCCTGCTCTACTCGCTGGTGCTCGCCCCGTTCGCTCTCGTGCCCTTCGCCATGGGCTTCGCGGGTTGGGCCTACGCCGCCACGGCGGCCGTGATGGGCGCGCTGATGGTGCTGCACAGCTGGCGCCTCTACCGCGAGACGGACGCCGAGAAGGCCCGCAAGGCGGCGGTGAAGGTGTTCACCTTCTCCATCCTGTACCTCTTCGTCGTCTTCGCCGTGCTGCTCGTCGAGCTGAGCGTCGGCGCCTCGCGCCTTGCCGCCATCGCCGCGCTGGTGCGCGGCCTCGTGGGAGGCGCGGCGTGAGCGAACCCGGCCGCGGAGGCATCGTCCTCACCGAGGAGGAGCAGAAGCGCCGGCGCTCGCGCTCCATCGCGCTCGGCCTCGTGCTGGGCGCCCTTGCCGTGCTGTTCTTCGTCGTCACCATCGCCAAGCTTGGTGGCAACGTCCTCAACCGCCCTCTCTGACGCCATGAGCGAGACGTCCACCTCCCCCGACCCCGCCCCCTCCCCCGCCGACCGCCAGCAGCAGCGCCAGCGTGCGGTCCGGCGCACGGCCATGATCTGCTCGGGTGTGTTCGTCGGCATGCTGGGCGCGGCCTACGCGGCCGTTCCGCTGTACGATCTCTTCTGCCGGGTCACCGGCTTCGGCGGCACGCCGATGGTGGCGCGCGTCGCCCCCTCGACCGTGGGCGAGCGGGTCATGACCGTCCGCTTCGACTCGAATGTGGCCCCGGGACTCAACTGGAAGTTCGAGCCCGAGGTGCCGACGGTGCAGGCCCGCGTCGGAGAGACGCTGACCGTCTTCTACAAGCTCACCAACACGGGCTCGAAGCCGACCACGGGCATCGCCTCGTTCAACGTGACGCCGGAGATGACCGGCGGCTACTTCAACAAGATCCAGTGCTTCTGCTTCAACGAGATCACGTTGCAGCCGGGAGAGAGCATGGAGGCGCCGGTGGTGTTCTTCGTCGATCCGGCGATCGACAAGGAGCGCGACCTCAAGAGCGCCAGCATGATCACCTTGTCCTACACCTTCTTCCCGGCCAAGGGCTCGCCAAAGCCCCTGGCCGAGGTTAAGGACCTGACGAAACCACAACTGTGACCGGGGGTGCCCGGACCCGCGAGGGACCGGGCGGCATACGAGCGGAGAGCGACCCAATGGCGGACGCCCACACCAAGAACCACGACTACCATCTCGTCGACCCGAGCCCGTGGCCGTTCATCGGCTCGATCTCGGCCTTCGTCATGGCGGTCGGCGCCGTCATGTGGATGAAGGGCATCCCGGTCGGTGGCCTGAAGGCCGGCTCGGTGATCTTCGGCCTCGGCCTGATCGGCGTGCTCTACACGATGATCGCCTGGTGGTCGGACGTCACCCGCGAGGCCGAGCACGGCGGGTTCCACACCCGCGTCGTGCAGATCAGCCACCGCTACGGCATGATCATGTTCATCGCCTCCGAGGTGATGTTCTTCGTCGCGTGGTTCTGGGCGTACTTCGACGTCAGCCTCTTCCCCAACGCCGCGCCGCAGTTCCAGCGCACCGAGGTGATCGGCGGCGTGTGGCCGCCGAAGGGCATCGCGGTCTTCGACCCGTTCCACCTGCCGCTGCTGAACACGCTGATCCTGCTGACCTCGGGCACCACGGTGACCTGGGCGCACCATGCGCTGCTGCACAACGACCGCGAGGGGCTCAAGTGGGGCCTCGTGCTGACGATCGTGCTCGGCGCGCTGTTCTCGGTCGTGCAGGTCTACGAGTATTCGCACGCCGCCTTTGCCTTCAAGGGCAACGTCTACGGCGCCACGTTCTTCATGGCGACCGGGTTCCACGGGTTCCACGTGCTGGTCGGCACGATCTTCCTGATCGTCTGCCTCGCCCGCGCGCTGAACGGCCACTTCACGCCCAAGCAGCACCTCGGCTTCGAGTTCGCCGCGTGGTACTGGCACTTCGTCGACGTGGTGTGGCTGTTCCTCTTCGTCGCCATCTACCTGTGGGGTTCGAAGTGGGGTGCCGCCGCGGCCGCGGCCGCCGGCCACTGACGTCGATCCTCGTGCAGCGATCCGGGGCGGCCACGGCCGCCCCTTTCGCTTTTCCGGGGCCGGGAGTGTTCTGCGCATGAGCGAGCCGCGCGACGACTGGCACGGGCCCTCGCCCTCCCCGATCGGGGCGGGGCTGGCCGGAAAATGCCCGCGCTGCGGGCAGGCCTCGATGTTCCAGGGCTTCATTGCAGTGCGGCCGTCGTGCCCGAGTTGCGGGCTCGACTACGGCTTCGCCGACTCAGGAGACGGACCGGCGGTGTTCATCATGCTCATCGCCGGCTTCCTGATCGTCGGCGCCGCGCTGTTCGTGGAGATCCGCTACGAACCGTCGCTGTGGACACACCTCATCATCTGGCCGCCGCTCGTCATCGGGGTCTGCCTCGCCATGATGCGCCCCTTCAAGGGCGTGCTGATCGCGCTGCAGTTCCACAACAAGGCCGAGCAGGGCCGCCTCGAGCGCTGACCGATGGCCGCACGTTCCCGCCTGTTCTTCCTCGTCCCCGCCCTCTTCACGCTCGTCGGCGTGGGCCTGCTCGTGGCCCTCGGGGCCTGGCAGGTGGAGCGCGGCGGAGCGAAGAAGCGGCTCATCGCGCGCGTCGAGCAGCGCGTCAACGAGGCGCCCCGCCCGCTGCCGCCGGAGGCCGCGTGGGCCGCGCTCTCGCCGAAGGAGTACGAGTATCTCCGCGTCACGGCGCAGGGCACGTTCCGGCACGACCTGGAGGCCCGGATGCACGGGCTGCGGCAGCCCGACCGCCCCGGCCAGCCCACGCTCCAGGGCTTCTACATCCTGACCCCGCTTCAACTGGCGGACGGGTCGACCATCATCGTCAACCGGGGCTTCGTGCCGACGGAGCGCGGCGACCCCGCCACCCGGGCCGCCGGGCAGGTCGCGGGCCCGCAGACGGTCACCGGGCTCCTGCGCGCGCCGGAGGTCCGCGGCTGGTTCGTCCCGGAGAACGACCCGGCCAAGAACGTCTGGTTCACCCGCGACCCCGGCGCCATCGCCGCCGCCCGCGGCCTCACCCGGGTCGCGCCCTTCGTGCTCGAGGCGGATGCCACGCCGGTGCCCGGCGGACTGCCGGTCGGCGGGAACACCCGCATCTCGTTCCCGGACAACCACCTGCAGTACGCGATCACGTGGTTCACGCTGGCCATCGGCCTGATCGTCGTGTTCGTGGTCTGGCTGCGCCAGCAGGCCCGCAAACCGCCGGAGGCGGAGGGCTGAGCGCGGGCACCGCCTGCTTGTCAGTCCTGCGCAAGACTCCTACGCTCCCCACCAGACGAGGACCCACGGCCGTGCAGCACGTTTCAACCCGGGGCGAAGCTCCCGCGCTCGGCTTCTCAGATGCTCTGCTCGCGGGTCTCGCCCGCGACGGCGGCCTCTACGTGCCTGCGCAGTGGCCCACGATCACGGGCGACGCCATCGCCGGGCTTGCCGGCGTGCCCTACGCCGAGGCGGCGCGGCGCATCATCGGCCCCTTCGTCGACGGCGACATCGACGAGGCCGCGTTCGGCCGCATGGTCGAGGACGCCTACGCGGGCTTCCGCCATCCCGCTGTGTGCCCGCTCACGCAGATCGGCGACAACCTCTTCATCCTCGAGCTCTTCCACGGCCCGACGCTGGCGTTCAAGGACGTGGCGATGCAGCTGCTCGGGCGTCTGATGGACCATGTCCTCGAGCAGCGCGGGCAGCGCGCCACCATCGTGGGCGCCACCTCGGGCGACACCGGCGGCGCGGCCATCGAGGCCTTCGGCGGCCTCAAGCGCGTCGACATCTTCATCCTGTACCCGCACGGCCGGGTGAGCCCGGTGCAGCGGCGGCAGATGACGACGGTCGCGGCCGACAACGTCCACGCCATCGCCGTCGAGGGCGACTTCGACGACTGCCAGGCGCTGGTGAAGGCGATGTTCAACCACCACGCCTTCCGCGACGAGCTCGGCCTTTCCGGCGTGAACTCGATCAACTGGGCGCGGATCGTCGCCCAGATCGTCTACTACTTCACCGCGGCGGTGAGCCTCGGCGGACCGCACCGGCCGGTGTCCTTCTCGGTGCCGACGGGCAATTTCGGCGACATCCTCGCCGGCCACGTCGCCCGGCGCATGGGGCTGCCGGTCGGCGTCCTCAACATCGCGACCAACACCAACGACATCCTCGCCCGTACCCTGCGCACGGGACGCTACGAGGTGACGGGCGTCGTGCCGACGACCTCGCCGTCGATGGACATCCAGGTGTCGTCGAACTTCGAGCGGCTGCTGTACGAGGTGGTGTCGGAAGACGCCGGCGAGGTGCGGCGGATGATGTCCTCCCTCGCCCAGTCGCGGTCCTTCACGATCCCCGACGCGGCGATGGCGGCCATCCGGCAGGGCTTCACCGCCAGCCGGGCACCGGAGGACGCCGTCGCCGCGGAAATGGCGCGGACGTGGACCGATGCCGGCTACCTGCTCGACCCGCACACCGCCGTGGGCGTGGTCAGCGGGCGGGAGGTGCTGGCGCGCGACCCGGCGACTCCGCTCGTCGTGCTCGGCACGGCCCACCCCGCGAAGTTCCCGGATGCGGTGAAGGCGGCGACGGGGCAGTCCCCCGCCCTGCCCGCCCATCTGGCCGACCTGCACGACCGGCAGGAGCGCTTCAGCGTCCTGCCCAACGACCAGACCCGTATCGAGCGCTTCGTGCGCGAGCGAGCGCGGGCGACGCGGGATGCCGCGGCATGAGGGAGCCAGCGGGCGTGGGCAGGTGGTGCGGTGCGTGACAAGGCAGGCATGAGCGGCCAGGTCTCTCCCCAGGGACGCCTGCGTGCGGCGCCGCGGCCGGAAGCCGTCCGCGTCACGACGCTGCCCAACGGGCTGCGGGTGGTGACCGAAACGATGCCGCAGCTGGCGACGGCCGCTCTCGGCGTGTGGATCGGCGCCGGGACGCGCCACGAGCGCGACGGCGAGCAGGGCCTCGCGCACCTCCTCGAGCACATGGCCTTCAAGGGCACGCGGCGGCGCAACGCGCTGCAGATCGTCGAGGAGATCGAGGCCGTCGGCGGCGACCTCAACGCCGAGACGAGCGTGGAGCGCACGTCGTACTACGCCCGGGTGCTGGGCGAGAACGTGCCGCTGGCGCTGGACATCCTCTCGGACATCCTCACCGAGCCCGCCTTCGACCGCGACGAGCTGAAGCGCGAGAAGGGGGTCGTGCTGCAGGAGATCGGCGCCTGCGAGGACACGCCCGACGACATCGTCTTCGACATGTTCATGGAGACCGCGTTCGGCGGGGCCCCGATCGGCCGGCGCATCCTCGGCACGCCGAAGACGGTCAGGGCGCAGACGCCGGTGTCGATGCGCCACTTCCTCGACCGGCAGTACCGCGGCCCCGACATGGTGGTTGCGGCGGCCGGCGCCGTCGACCACGACGCCGTCGTGGACGAGGTCGCCCGCCGCTTCGAGCGGTTCGACGCGGGGCCGGGCGAGACGCCGGCCGAGGGCCGCTACGCCGGCGGCGACGAGCGCAAGGTCCGCAAGCTCGAGCAGGCCCACCTCGTCGTCGGCTTCGAGGGACGCTCGTTCCACGATCCGGACCACTACACCCTGCACGTGTTCTCGAACCTCCTCGGCGGAGGCATGTCGTCGCGCCTGTTCCAGGAACTGCGGGAGAAGCGGGGCCTCGCCTACGAGATCTATTCCTTCCACCAGCCCTTCACGGACGCGGGCGTCTTCGCGATCTACGGCGGAACGGGGGAATCGACGCTGCCGGAGTTCGTGCCCGTGATGCTCGACGTCATGCGGGCGGCGGCAGAGAACCCGACGCAGGCGGAGGTCGACCGGGCCAAGGCGCAGATCAAGGTCTCGCTGCTGATGGGCCTCGAATCCTCCGCCCGGCGCGCCGAGCAGATGGCCCGCCACGTGCTCGCCTTCGGCCGCGTGATCCCGCGCGAGGAGATCGTCGCGGCGATCGACGCCATCGGCGTCGACGACGTGCGCCGGGTGGCGGCCCAGATGCTGGCGAGCACCCCCACGGTGGCCGCCGTCGGCCCGGTGAAGAAGCTGCCCGATCCCGTCGGGATGGCGGGACGCCTGGGTTCGCGGGGGGCCTGAGCGCATGGCGTTCTTCCGGCTCACCTCTCCCAGCGACGAGACGCCGATGGTGCGCGGGCGCGGGTTCTTCCTGCGGCCGCCCCGCTCGGACGACCACTCGGCGTGGGCGCATCTGCGCGAGGAGAGCCGGGAGTTCCTGCGTCCGTGGGAGCCGATCTGGCCGTCGGACGACCTCACCCGCTCGGCGTTTCGCCGCCGGGTGCGGCGCTACCAGCACGAGATCGACGAGGACCAGGCCTATCCGTTCTTCCTCTTCCTCGAGGACGGCACGCTGATCGGCGGTCTCACCCTCGGCATGGTGCGGCGCGGCGTGGCTCAGGCGGCGACGCTCGGCTACTGGATGGGCGCGCCTTATGCGGGCAAGGGCCACATGACACGCGCGGTGCGCGCAGCCGCGGGCTATGCCTTCGACACGCTGCGCCTGCGCCGCCTCGAGGCGGCCTGCGTGCCCATCAATGCGGCCTCGACCCGCCTGCTGGAGAAGGTCGGCTTCCGGCGCGAGGGCTACGCGCGGCAATACCTGTGCATCAACGGCGTCTGGCAGGACCACCTGCTCTACGCGCTGTTGCGCGACGACTTCCGCTTCGACACAGGATCGCCGTGATCAGGGCTCACTGGAGCGCGTCGCACGGCCGGGGCGCGGTTGCCTTGCCCGGTCACCGGCGTGGGACTACCACTGGCACATCCGGCCGCCCGGCAGGATCATTCGCGTGCCGCCGTCGAGGTTCGTCGTCCTTGCGTCATCTGCTGAATGTCCTTCTCGTCCTCGGCGGCCTGCTCGCCGGCCTCCTCGGCGGCGTCCTGCTGTCTGCAGGCCCGGCGCTGGCGCTGGACCCGGTGGCGGTGAAGGCCGAGGGCGGCACCATCGACCTCCTGCGATTCGTGCAGCGCTCGCGGTCGGACGGCGACCAGATCCAGATCTCCACCGCGCCCGGCTCCGACGGCATCGTGCGGCGCATCGCCATCAAGGCGAAGGAGGAGGGCACGCGGCCGGACTGGATCGTGTTCGCCCTGCGCAACGAGAGCAACGAGCAGCTGGTGCGCTGGCTCGTGGCGCCCCACTTCCGCCTCGTCGATTCGGGCGTCGTCTGGCCGGACCTCGGCTCGCAGCGCATCACGGCCGTCACGGCGAGCCAGGGCGAGAGCCCTGACCGCGAGGAGAGCGCCGAGGCCGACATCTTCGAGATCGTGCTCGATCCCGGCGCCACGGTGACCTACATCGCCGAGCTCGCCAACCCGCGGCTGCCGCAGCTCTACCTGTGGAATCCGGACGACTACAAGGAGAAGATCAACGGGCTCACGCTCTACCGCGGCATCGTCATCGGCATCGCCGGCCTGCTGGCGCTGTTCCTGACGATCGTGTTCGTCGTGAAGGGCGCCGTGATCTTCCCCGCGGCCGCGGCGCTCGCGTGGGCAGTGCTCGCCTACATCTGCATCGACTTCGGATTCTGGCAGAAGATCGTGCCGACCTCGCCGGAGGGCGAGCGCGTCTACCGCGCCGCAGCGGAGGCGGTGCTCGCCGCCACGCTGGTCGTGTTCCTGTTCGCCTACCTCAACCTCAACCGCTGGCACGTGCGCTACAGCCACGTCACCGCCGTGTGGCTGCTGTTCCTCGGCGGGCTCATCGGGCTCGCGGTGTTCGACCCGAGCGTGGCGTCGGGCGTGGCGCGGATCTCCATCGCCGTCGTCGCCGCCGTCGGGTTCGTTCTCGTCATCTACCTGTCGACCCATGGCTACGACCGGGCCGTCCTGATCACGCCCACGTGGTTCCTGCTGCTGGCCTGGGTGATCGCGGCGGCCTTCACCATCGCCGGGGAGATCGCCAACGACGTGGTCTCGCCCGCCCTACTCGGCGCGCTGGTGCTGATCGTGATGCTGATCGGCTTCACGGTGATGCAGCACGCCTTCGCCGGGGGGGCCCTCGCGCAGGGGCTCGTCAGCGACGCGGAGCGCAAGGCGCTGGCCCTCGCCGGGTCGGGCGACAGCGTGTTCGACTGGGACGTGACCTCGGACCGGATCGTCGTCAGCCAGGACGTCGAGAACCAGCTCGGCATGAAGCGCGGCACGCTGGAAGGGCCGGCCGCCGGCTGGCTCGAAGTGATGCACCCCTTCGACCGCGACCGCTTCAAGGCGACGCTCGACGCCGTGCTGGAGCAGCGTCGCGGGCGCGTCCATCTCGACTTCCGCCTGAAGACGGGAGACGGGCACTACTACTGGTACGAGCTCAAGGCCCGGCCGGTCGTCGGCTCCGATGGCGAGGTGATGCGGGTGGTCGGCACCCTCGGCGACGTGACCGACGCGAAGACGGCCGAAGAGCGCATCCTGCACGACGCCGTGAACGACAATCTCACGGGCCTGCCGAACCGGCGCCTGTTCATCGACCGGCTCGAAAGCGCGCTCACCCTCTCCAAGGCCGACGACGCCGTGCGGCCGACGGTGATCGTGCTCGACATCGACCGTTTCAAGCAGATCAACGAGTCGGTGGGCGTGCCGACGGGCGACTCGATCCTGCTCGCCATGGCGCGGCGGCTCGGGCGCCTGATGAAGCCGCAGGACACGCTGGCACGCATCACGGGGGACCAGTTCGGTCTGCTCATCCTGTCGGAGCGCGAGCCGGAGCGGATCACGGTCCTCGCCGACACGGTGCGGCGCGTCATCACGGCGCCCGTGGTGTTCGGGGAGCGCGAGATCTTCCTCACCGCCTCGCTCGGCATCGCCCTGCCCGATCCCACGGCGCAGGGCCGCGGGGACGACGTCGTCCGCAACGCCGAGATCGCGATGATGCACGCCAAGCGCCTCGGCGGCGACCGGATCGAGGTGTTCCGCCCGGCCATGCGCGCGCAGCGGACGGACCGGATCGCGCTGGAGATGGACCTGCGACGCGCGCTGGAACGCAACGAGATCAAGGTGCTGTTCCAGCCGATCGTGCGGCTGGAGGACCGGACGGTTGCCGGCTTCGAGGCGCTGATCCGCTGGGATCATCCCAAGCACGGGCGCCTTGCCCCGTCGGAGTTCATCCCCATCGCCGAGGAGAGCGGCCTCATCGTCGACCTCGGCATCTTTACGCTGGAGAAGGCGAGTGCCGAGCTCGCCGCATGGCAGCGGGCCCTGGAGGTCGATCCGCCGATCTTCGTCAGCGTCAACGTGTCGAGCCGCCAGCTCCTGCGCCACGACCTGCTGCAGGACGTGAAGCTCGCCATGAACCGCTGGGCCATCCAGCGCGGCACGCTGAAGCTGGAGATCACCGAGGGGCTGGTGATGGAGAACCCGGAGTATGCGGCGCAGATCCTGGCGCGGCTGACCGACCTCGGCGCCGGCCTCGCGCTCGACGATTTCGGCACGGGCTATTCGTCGCTGAGCTATCTCCAGCGCTTCCCGTTCGACACCATCAAGATCGACAAGTCGTTCGTGCGCCCCGACGCGAAGGGCAACCGGCCCGTCATCCTGCGCTCCATCATCACCATGGCGCACGACCTCGGGATGGATGTCGTGGCGGAAGGCGCGGAGACCGAATCGGATGCGGTCGAGCTCCACCAGTTCGGCTGCGAGTATGCGCAGGGCTACGCCTTCGGCCCTCCGATGACGGCGCTGGAGGCCCGCAAGCTCGTCGGCGCGGCGACCGAGGCGGCCTGACGGCATGAGCCGGCTCGACAGCGTCATCCGCCGTCTCGAGGCGCAGCGCCGGGCCCTCGACTGGGCCGCCGAGCGGGTGCGCGAGCGGCCGGGGCTCGTCGTGGAACTCGGCCTCGGCAACGGCCGGACCTACGATCACCTACGGGAGGCCCTGCCCGGCCGCGAGATCGTCGTCTTCGAACGCGCGCCGGCCGCCCATCCGGACTGCATGCCTCCGGCGCACCTGCTGGAGGTGGGCGACCTGCGCGACACCCTGCCCGCCTTCGCCGGCCGCCGTCCGGGAGAGGCGGTGCTGGTGCATGCGGACCTCGGGACCGGCGATGCCGCCGTGAACGCCGAGCTCGCCCGCATCCTGTCGCGGCTGCTGCCGCCGCTGCTGGCGCCGGCTTCCCTCGTGCTCTCCGACCAGGAACTCACCCTCGGCGTGCCGGACGAGGCGACGGTGCTGGGCCTGCCGGAGCGTCGCTACTTCGTCTACCGGATGCGGTAACGCGCCCGCGTTTCGTCCGCGGACCGTTCTCTCTTCACCACTCGAGCCTCCACGCCGCCGTCATCCCCGGCGCGCCGCAGGCGCGGGAGGGGGATCCAGACGGCCCCGGGCGTCCCTGCATCCCCTTCCCGCGTCGCTTCGCGAGGCGGCGGGGATGACGGCGGAAGGGATTACGCCGGGAACGACGGCAGACGTCCCGCCGCGCCGGGCTCACGCGTGCCCGGCCTCGCTCGACAGCATGGCGGGGTCGACGCCGATCTTGCGCATGGCGCGCTCGTACTTGGTGTCGAAGCCGCCGTCGAAGAGGAAGGCGGGGTCGGCGTCGCAGTTGAGCCAGCCGTTCTCGTTGATCTCCGTTTCCAGCTGGCCCGCCCCCCAGCCGGCGTAGCCGAGGGCGAGGATGGCGTCCTTCGGACCTTCCCCCTGGGCGATGGCGCGCAGGATGTCGACCGTCGCCGTGAGGCAGATGCCCTCGTCGATCGGCAGGGTCGAACGGTCGATGAAGAAGTCGGCGGAATGCAGCACGAAGCCGCGGCTCGTCTCGACGGGGCCCCCCTTCAGCACCGCGACCGTCTCGGCCCGGGTTGGCAGGGTGATGCCCTTTGCGGTGGGGATAATCTCGAGCTGCTCCAGCAGGTGCGGCAGCGCGATGTTGGGAGCCGGCTGGTTGATCACGAGCCCCATCGCGCCTTCCGGCGAGTGGGCGCAGACGTAGATGACGGTGCGGGCGAAACGCGGATCAGGCATCCCCGGCATGGCAACCAGCAGTTGGCCATCGAGGAAACCGCGTGAGCCCATATCCTCACCAATGTTCAACGGATCCAGTTCAATCATCGTAGCCCCTTTCCAACGCGAAGCCAACGCGACGCCCCTCTCCTTGGTTCATCCAGCCGCCATCACGGGCTTATCACTTGGAACCTGGCCGGCCCGGATGCATGAACATGTGATGATGGATTTCGCGTTCCGGAAGCTGCGCCGGCCTGCATTTCCTGGCACGGTCTTCGCCGTGCTGGCCTGCGTCTGCGCCGCCGTGGTCGAGGCGGGGCCCGCGGCCGCGCCGGGCGCGTCGCCGTGGTCCCCCGGCCTGCATTCCGCGATCCGGCTCGTCGACGGCGGTCCCGACATCGCGGACACCGCGGCATGGCGTGCCGGCCTCGAATTCCGCATGGATGCCGGGTTCAAGACCTACTGGCGGACGCCGGGAGACAGTGGGCTGCCGCCGACCTTCGACTGGACGGGCTCCGAGAACGTCGCGGACGTCGCCGTGTCGTGGCCGGCGCCCTACCGGTTCGACGACCAGGCCGGATCGTCCATCGGCTATGTCGAGACGGTGCTGCTGCCCCTGCGCGTCACGCTGGCCGACCCGCGCAAGCCGGCGAGGCTCACGCTGAAGCTCGACTACGCGGTCTGCGAGAAGATCTGCATCCCGGCACGGGGAGAAACACAGCTCGTGCTTTCGCCGCGCGGACAGTCGACGACGCACGCGGTGGCGCTCGACCGGGCGGTGTCGCGGGTCCCGCGACCCGTCCCCTTCGGCGACCATGCGGCTCCCTCCATCGCCTCCGCCTCCGCCACGCCGGACGGAAAGGCCTTGAAGGTCACCGCCCACGTGCCAAGGACACCGGGCATCGTCGACGTCTTCACGGAGGGGCCCGACGGGTGGAGCTTCTCGGCACCCGTGCCGCTCGCCGTGCTCGACCGGCCCGACGGATCGCGCACGCTGACCTACCGCGTGACCGTCGACACCCGTCCCGCGGGCGCCCGGCTCGCCGACCTGCCGCTGCGTTTCACCGTGACCGCGGGCGAAGAAGCCGTCGAAACCAGCACGAAACTCGACGGCAAGGGCGACGCGCACTAGTTTCGGCAGCGCGGCCTCGGCCGAAACGTGACATCCATGGAGTTCCTGATGACGATCGCAGTCGGCGACACGCTTCCTCACGCCGTTTTCCGCGTCATGACGCCGGACGGCCCGGCGACGCGGACGACCGAAGAGGTATTCGGCGGTCGCAAGGTCGTTCTGTTCGGCGTGACGGCCGCCTTCTCGCCCACCTGCCACCGCAACCATCTGCCGGGCTACCTCGCCCACGCCGACGAGATCCTCGCCAAGGGCGTCGACGCGATCGCGGTCACCAGCGTCAACGACGTCTTCGTCATGGACGCGTGGGCGGAGACCACCGGCGCCAAGGGCAAGATCGAGTTCCTCTCCGATGGCAACGCGGACTTCGCAAAGGCCATGGGCCTCGCCATCGACGGGACCGGCTTCGGCCTCGGCATGCGCTCGCAGCGCTATTCCATGATCGCGGAGGACGGCGTGGTCACGTCGCTGGCCGTGGAGGACGTGCCGTCCAAGGCCGAGGTGTCGAGCGCCGAGGCGATGCTCGCCAAGCTCTGAATTCAGAGTTCGGACGGTTCGGCACACCGCGCGCGGTGTGCCCTACCGCTCCTTGAAGGGCGCCATGCCGGCCCGGGCGAGTTCGTCGACCCGCTCGTTCTCGGGATGCCCGGCGTGGCCCTTCACCCAGTGCCAGTGGACCTCGTGCCGGTGGCGGGCGACGTCGAGCCGCTGCCAGAGCTCGGCGTTCTTGACCGGCTTCTTGTCGGCCGTCTTCCAGCCGTTCGCCTTCCAGCCATAGAGCCAGGACGTGATGCCCTGGCGCACGTACTGGCTGTCGGTCCACAGGTCCACCACGCAGGGTCGCTTCAGCGCCTCCAGCGCCATGATGGCGGCCGTCAGCTCCATCCGGTTGTTGGTGGTGTCGGCCTCGCCGCCGTTCATCTCCCTGACCCGGTCTCCCCAGCGCAGCAGGGCGCCCCAGCCGCCGGGGCCCGGATTCCCCGAGCAGGCGCCGTCCGTGTAGATGATCACGCGGCCTTCGCCGGATGCTGCCGTCACGGGGCCCGCCCGTAGTCTGCAGCAGAATTGGCGCGCTCGTGGAAGCGCAGCTTGCGGAAGTATTCCAGCGGGTCCTTGGGCCGCACCAGCGCCCCCGGCGGCACGTTGAGCCAGTCGACGAGACGCGTCAGCATGAAGCGGATGGCGGCGCCGCGGCAGAGCACGGGCAGCGCCGCGACCTCGTCGGCGCCCAGCGGCCGGACCTTCTCGTAGGCGACGATCATCGCCTGGCCCTTGGTGAGGTTGTAGGAGCCGTCCGACTCGAAGCACCAGGCGTTGAGGCACACGGCAAGGTCGTAGGCCAGCGCGTCCGTGCAGGCGAAGTAGAAGTCGATCAGCCCCGTGAGGCGCTGGCCGAGGAAGAACACGTTGTCGGGGAAGAGGTCGGCGTGGATGACGCCCTCCGGCAGGCCCTGCGGCCATTCCCGCTCGAGCTTGCCGAGGGCTGCCTCCGCCGCGTCGCGCAGGCCGGGTTGCACCGTGTCCGCCCTGTCCCTCGCCGCGTCGAACAGCGGCCGCCACCCGTCGACCGACAGCGCGTTCGGGCGGCGCATGGGGAAGTCCGAGCCGGCGAGGTGCAACCGCGCCAGCGCCTCGCCCACGCCGGCGCAGTGGTGCACGCCGGGCCGGCGCACGCCCATGCCGTCGAGGAAGGTGACGATCGCCGCCGGACGCCCGGCCAGCCGGCCGAGGGCGGCGCCGGAGCGGTCCTTCACCGGAAGCGGGCAGTTCAGGCCGCGGGCGGAGAGATGCTCCATCAACCCGATGAAGAAGGGCAGGTCCTCCTCCTTCACCCGCTTCTCGTAGAGGGTGAGGATGTAGAACCCCTTCTCGGTGTGGAGCAGGTAGTTCGAGTTCTCCACGCCCTCGGCGATGCCCTTGGCGGCGAGCACGCCGCCGATGTCGTAGCGGGCGACGAAGGCGGCGAGTTCTTCGTCCGAGACGTCGGTGTAGACGGCCAAGGCGCTACTCCGCGGCGCCGGCGGTGGCGCCGTCCTTCGGGCGCAGGTCGCGCGGCAGGGGGAAGAAGACGCTCTCGTCCGCCGTCGAGACGGTCTCGACCGTCACCTCGTAGCGCTCGGCAAAGGCGTCGATGATCTCCTCGACGAGGATCTCCGGCGCGGATGCACCCGCCGTCACGCCGAGGCTGCGCAGGCCGGTGAAGGCCGGCCAGTCGATGTCCTGCGCGCGCAGGACAAGGCGGGAGACGGGGCAGCCCGCGCGCTCCGCGACCTCGCGCAGGCGCTGCGAGTTGGAGGAGTTCGGCGAGCCAACGACGATCATCGCGTCCACCGAAGGCGCCACGCGCTTCACAGCCTCCTGGCGGTTGGTGGTGGCGTAGCAGATGTCCTCCTTGTGGGGAGCGACGATGGCGGGAAACCGTGCGCGCAGCGCCTCGACGATCTCCCGCGTGTCGTCCACCGACAGCGTCGTCTGCGTGACGAAGGCCAGCGCCTCGGCATTGGCGGGGGCGAGCCTCTCCACGTCCTCCAGCGTCTCGACGAGGAGCACAGCGCCCTCCGGCAGCTGGCCCATCGTGCCGACGACCTCCGGATGGCCGGCATGGCCGACGAGGATCACCGTTCGGCCGCGCTTGTGGTGGATCTCCGCCTCGCGGTGCACCTTCGTCACCAGCGGGCAGGTCGCGTCGATGGCGAAGAGGCCGCGCTCCTCGGCCTGCTGCGGCACGGCCTTCGGCACGCCGTGGGCCGAGAAGATGACGGGGGCGCCCGTCTCCGGCACCTCGTCGAGCTCGTCGACGAAGATGGCGCCCTTCCGGCGCAGCCCCTCGACGACGTATTTGTTGTGCACGATCTCGTGGCGCACGTAGACCGGCGGGCCGTGGATGCGCAGGGCCTGCTCCACGGCGTCGATGGCGCGGACCACGCCGGCGCAGAAGCCGCGCGGGGCGCAGAGCAGCACGGTCAGCGGCGGCTTTTCGGGGGAAACGGCGGTCGACATCGGCGGCATCGGTCCGGAAGTCGGCCGGAAGCCGACGGGGCGGCGGAGCGAGCGAGGGCATGGCCCTTGCGCTCGCGATCCGCCTCGCGTTTGTGTGACCTTGCGGCGTCGAGGTCAAGCGCGCCGCCTGGACCGCTGCCCCGCGACCGGATGGTGCCGATGCCCCTGCGATATGCCCTCTTCGACATGGACGACGTGCTCTGCCACTACGACGTCGACCGCCGCATCGAGCGGCTCGCCGGCCTCGGCGGGACCACGCCGGCGGCGGTGAAGGCACGCATCTGGGACTCCGGGTTCCTCGACGAGGCCGACCGGGGCGGGCCGTGGACCGCGGACGCCTTCCTCGCCGAGTTCGGCCGCCGTCTCGGCGCGCCGGTGGGGCGCGACGCCTGGGTCGAGGCCCGGCGCATCGCCATGCTCCCGTTCAACGACGTGCTGCAGACCCTCGGCACGCTGTCCGCGACGACGCCGATCGGCATCCTCACCAACAACGACGCCCTGGTCGGGGAGACGCTGGACACGCTGTTCCCGGCGCTCCGGCCGCTGTTCGGCGAGCGGATCCTCGTCTCCGCGGAGCTCGGCCTCGCCAAGCCGGACCCTGATTGCTTCGTCGAGGCGTGCCGAAGGCTCGGCTTCGTCCCGGAAGAGACGTTCTTCACGGACGACCGGCCGGAGAACGTCGAGGGAGCACGGGCCGCCGGGCTGAAGGGGCACGTCTTCCGCGACCATGCCGGCCTCGTCAGCGCGCTGCGCGGCGCAGGCTTCGCCGTCTGACCCGCACGGCGGGAATCACCTTCGCGGGAACGGGGTCGCCGAGGGCGCGCTCCTTGCCTATGGTGGGGGCCGCTCCCCTCGGATCCCCCCATGGCCTCAGCCCACGACGCCAGCTTCCTTTCGCCGATCCTGATCTTCTGCGCCGGGGCCGTGGTGGCCGTGCCGGTGTTCAAGCGGGTCGGGCTCGGGGCCGTGGTCGGCTATCTCGCCGCGGGCCTCGCCATCGGCCCCGCCGGATTCCGGCTCTTTACCGACGCCGCCACCGTGAGCGCCGTGGCGGAACTTGGCATCGTGCTGCTGCTGTTCGTCATCGGGCTGGAGCTCAAGCTCTCCAAGCTCATGGCCATGCGCCGCGACATCTTCGGGCTCGGCGCCGCGCAGTTCGCGGGCAGCGCCGCGCTCATCGCGCTCGCGGCATGGCCGCTGGGCCTCAGGCCCGGCGGGGCCGTCGTCGTCGGCATCGCGCTCGCCATGTCGGCCACCGCCATCGCCCTGCAGATCCTCGACGAGCGCGGTTCGCTCCAGTCGCCCTACGGGCAGCGGACCTTTTCGGTGCTGCTGTTCCAGGACATGGCCATCGTGCCGATCCTCGCCCTCGTGCCCTTCCTCGCGCCGGGCGGAGCGGAGACCGGAGGAGGGTTCGTCGACACGCTGAAGGACGTGGGCGTCGCGATCGGTGCCCTCGCCGCCATCGTTCTGGCGGGCCTCTACCTGCTCAACCCGCTGTTCCGCCTGCTGGCGATGACCGGGGCGCGCGAGGTGCTCACCGCCGCGGCTCTGCTGGTGGTGCTCGGCAGCGCGCTGCTGATGCAGGTCGCCGGCATGTCCATGGCGCTGGGCGCCTTCATGGCCGGCCTTCTGCTCGCCGAATCGAACTTCCGGCACCAGCTGGAGGCGGACATCGAGCCGTTCCGCGGCCTGCTGCTCGGGTTGTTCTTCATGAGTGTCGGCATGTCCATGGACGCCGCGCTCATCCTCGAGCGCCTGCCGCTGCTGCTGGGCCTCGCGGCTCTTCTCATCGCCGGCAAGATCGCGGTCGCCTATGCGCTCGAGCGGCTGTCCCGCTCTTCCCGGCGTGACGCGGTGCGCAGCGCGGCGCTCCTCGCGCCGGCGGGGGAGTTCTCGCTGGTGCTGCTGCCGCTCGCCGGCTCCCTCGCCATCCTCACCCCCGGACAGGCGAGCCTCGCGACGGCGCTGGCCGCGCTGACAATGGCGCTCGGCCCGCTGGTGGCGAAGGGGATCGAGCTGGCGCTCGACCGGCAGGACGCCCGGCGGCCCGAACCGGAGTTCGACCTTTCGGCCTTCGACGGCGTGCAGGGCAGCGTCCTCGTCATCGGATTCGGCCGGTTCGGCCAGCTGACGACGCAGGTGCTGCTGGCCGAGGGCGTCGACGTCACCGTCATCGACAAGGATGTCTCGCGCATCCAGGCGGCCGCCCGGTTCGGCTTCAAGGTGTACTACGGCGACGGCACCCGCCTCGACGTGCTGCGCGCCGCCGGCGCCGCCAACGCCCGGCTGGTCGCCATCTGCGTCGACGACCGCGCGGGGGCGCTCACGGTCCTCGAACTCGTGCGCGAGCATTTCCCGCTCGCCCAGACGCATGCCCGGGCGTATGACCGCATCCACGCGGTCGACCTGATGAACGGGGGCGTCGATTACCAGATGCGCGAGACGCTGCTCTCCGCCCTGCAGTTCGGGCGCGATGCCCTCGTGGCGCTCGGCGTCGATCCCGACCGGGCCACCGAGGTGCGCGAGGCGGTGATGGAGCGCGACGCGCAGCGTCTGGCACGCCAGCACGCGGAGGGCGAAGTGCGGCCGGCCGACTACTCCAAGGTGCCGCGGCTCACGCCAGAGCCGCTGTCCCAGCCCCGTGCCAGGCCGCGCGCCCTGTCGCCAGAGACCAGTGCCGCGCTCGACGCGCGCAGCGAGGACGCATGAGCGGACCCGGCGGCCCGCACGACGCGGTCTTCACCCGCGGATCGACCTTCCGGCACGTCACCGTCATGTCGGTGACGGGCGCGGTGGGACTTACCGCGCTCTTCGTCGTGGACCTCGTCTCGCTGCTCTACATCTCGTGGCTCGGGGACGTGAACGTCACGGCGGGCGTCGGCTTCGCCACGACCGTGTTCTTCTTCTCCACCTCCGTGAACATCGGCCTGATGATCGCCTGCGCGGCCTCGGTGTCGCGGGCCCTGGGGGCGCGGGACCGGGCGCATGCGCGGCGTCTGGCGGGATCGTCCTGCGCGTGGATCACGCTCATCGCCTTCGTCGTCGGGGTCGGCATGCTGCCGATCCTCGACCCGCTCCTCACGTGGCTCGGCGCCACCGGCGAGGCGCATGCGGTGGCGCACCGGTTCCTGATGATCAGCATGCCGTCCAACGTGCTGATGGGGCTCGGCCTGTCCTTCTCCGCCGTGCTGCGGGCGGTCGGCGACGCCCGGCGGGCGATGTACGTCACGCTCATCGGCGGGGCGGCGACGGCGGTGATCGATCCGCTCCTCATCTTCGGGCTCAAGCTGGGCGCCGACGGGGCGGCGTGGGCCGTGGTGCTGTCGCGCGCCGTCTTCTGCGTCATCGGCTACCTCGGCGCGGTGCGGCTGCACGACCTCGTGTCGCCGCCCGACCTGAAGGCGATGCTGGAGGACGCCCGGCCGCTCGGCGCCATCGCCGGACCGGCGGTGCTCACCAACGTCGCGCCGCCGGTCGCCAACGGCTTCATGACGGCGGTGATCTCGCCCTTCGGCGAGGAGGCGGTGGCGGCCAATGCCATCATCCTCCGCCTCACGCCGGTCGCCTTCTGCGTGCTCTTCGCGCTGGCCGGAGCGGTCGGGCCGATCTTCGGGCAGAACCTCGGCGCCGGCCTGCACGACCGGGTGCGCCGAACGCTGACGGACGGGCTCCTGTTCTCTCTGCTCACCGTCCTGCTCGCGTGGGCCGTGCTGGCGCTCGGCCAGAACGGGGTCGTCGCGCTGTTCCATGCGGAGGGAGAGACGGCCTCGCTCCTGCGGCTGTTCTGCACCGTGATCGCCGGAAGCTGGATCTTCCACGGCGCCCTCTTCGTGGCGAACGCCGCGTTCAACAATCTCGGCGCGCCGCTGCTCGCCACCGCGTTCAACTGGGGCAAGGCGACGCTCGGAACCGTGCCCTTCGCGCTCGCCGGCGCGCACTGGGGCGGTGCCGCGGGGGCGCTCGTCGGCCAGGGGCTGGGCGCCATCGTCTTCGGCATCGCCGGGGTCTGGGCCGCCTATGGCAGCGTCGAGCGCATCATCGCGCGCACCACGGCACGGCAGGCGGCCGCAGCGGGAGAGTGACGATCTTCCGACTCGTCCTGCCGGGAGAATGTTTCTAGTCTCGGGTCAGCGATCCGGGGACCGGCGGCATGATCAACCTCTTCGAACTGATGCGGCAGGCGCAGGGAAACCCCGCCGAGGCCATGGCCCGCCAGTTCGGTCTGTCGCCGCCGCAGGCGGAGAGCGCCATCGACGCCCTGCTTCCTGCCTTCGCCCTGGCCATCCAGCGGCAGATGCAGAACCCGCAGGCGTGGCCGAAACTGTTCCAGGCCTTCGCCACGGCCCAGCAGCAGACGATGATGGAGGCGGCGACGCGCGCGTTCACCGGCGCACCCGCTCCGTCTCAGGACGATCTCGCGGGCGCGCTGTTCGGATCGAACGAAATCGCGCGGCAGATCGCTGCGCAGGCCGCCGCCATGACCGGCGTCAGCCCTTCGGTGCTGCAGCAGATGCAGGCGACGATGGCGGCGACGTTCATGGCAGGGATCGGCAAGGCGATGGCCGAGCAGGGCATGAACGCGTGGGCGTCCGCCCTCTCCGGAGGGTCGGGCGGCAACCCCTTCGCCGCCTTCGGCGACATGATGGGCAGGATGATGCAGGCGGCGACGGCCCAGCCCGGCGCCGCGGCCGGCGAGGCGAAGCCCGCAGCGCCGCCGCCGCCGATGTCGGAGATGCTCGATCCCGCCGCCGTGGGGCAGATGATCAGCAAGATGTTCGGCGCGACGCCGCCCGAGCCGCCCCCGCCCCCGCCGCCGCCCCCTCCCCCGCCGACGTCGTCCGAGCTGGGCCTCGACGCGCTCAACCAGATGGTCGAGACGGGCCGCGAGGTGCAGGAGAACCAGCTGAAGGCGATGCAATCGATCCTCGAGCGGATGTTCCCCGCGGAGGACAAGGGCGAAGCCGGCAAGGCCTGACGTGAAAAAGGGCCCTGTCCGGAGACAGGGCCCTGAGGCGGGCGCCGCGAGGGGGGCTAGGAGAACGGCGCCGCTTGGAGGGCAGGCCGGCCGTCAGGCGGCGCGGCGGACCTCGTTGGATTCGAAGCTGTCCATCAGACGAGCCGATCGAAGATGCTCCCTGATCCGCGCGCGCTCGCTGATGCGCCGCTGGGCGGCGCTGGCGGCGAGAAGCGAGGAGGGATCCGACGTCAGCGGGTCCGTCAGCGCCTCGAACACGTCGCCGCGGGCGACGCCGAGATCCTTGAGCAGGTAGTCGTCGAGGGCCAGGAGATTGGACACCTGACGACGGTTCTGGAATCGCGTCCACCACGTGACCACCTTGGCGAGCACTCCCTGCCGGGCCACGGCAGGCGCGACGGCCGGCATGGTGGGGGTGGGGCTCAGAGCGGGGGCGGACATCGTGGTCTCCATCGGGTGGGCCGCCAGCGGCGGCGCTTTGCATCGGCACGGCGCCGACGGTGATGACGATGCGCCCACCGCATTCATCAGTCCAACGAATGTTTCGCATGGACAGCATCAGCCAAGTTGATCAATATGGATCTCGCCCGCCCTGACCGTCCCGCCCCGGGACGCCGTCCGGTCCGGGCCACAGGCACCCGGCCATGACCGCGCTCCTCGACATCGACCAGTTGCGCACCTTCGTTGCGATCGCCGAGACCGGGTCGTTCACCCGCGCCGCCGAGGTGGTCCACAAGACGCAGTCCGCCGTCTCCATGCAGATGAAGAAGCTGGAGGAGAGGCTCGGCAAGCCGCTCTTCGCGCGGGACGGGCGGGCCTCGAAGCTGTCGGACGACGGCGAACGCCTGCTCGACTACGCAAGGCGCATCCTGCGATTGAATGGCGAGGCGCTGGCCAGCTTCTCGGACGCCGAACTCGCCGGCCGCGTGCGCCTCGGGGTACCGGACGACTACGCCGACCGCTACCTGCCGGAGATCCTCGCCCGCTTCTCCCGCCTCAACCCCAAGGTCGAGGTGACGGTGGTGTGCGAGCCGACCCCGATGCTGGTCGATCGCATCCATGCCAACGACCTCGACCTCGCGATCATCACCCATGTCGACCAGCGCGGCGCTTCCGAGTGCATCCGCCGCGAGCGGCTGCTGTGGGTGACGTCGCAGCGCCATGCGGCGCAGGACATCGTTCCGCTGCCACTGGCGGTGGGGCGTCCGAACTGCAGCTGGCGGCTGGCGGCGACGGAACGCCTCGAACAGGCCGGGCGAAGCTACCGGGTGCTGTATTCCAGCTGGAACTCCAACGCCGTCGGCGCTGCCGTGCTGGCGGGACTGGCCGTCGGCGTGCTGCCGGAGAGCGCGATCCGGCCGGGCATGCGCATCCTCGGTCCGTCGGACGGTTTCCCGACGCTGCCGTCGTGCAAGATCGGCCTCGCACGCAACAGGCTGGAGAACTCGGCGCTTGCGGACGCGCTGGCGTGCCTCATCATCGCCAGTCTCGACAACCTGCGCGGAGGCGCGGGCGAGGCGGTCGCGGCAGAGTAGTCAGCTGCCCGCGCTGGCGATCGCCGTGGCGGTGCCCATGATGGTGTCGTGCAGCGCCTGGCGGATCGAGCCCGAGGCACCGATGATGACGATCGACAGAACGGCCGCGATCAGGCCGTACTCGATGGCCGTCGCCCCGCTCTCGTCCTTCCAGAAACGTCCGATCATCCGACCCATCCGCTCTTTCTGTCGTTCGCACGACGATGCCCGCGAATGGTGAACGGGTTTCCCAGCGCGATCGCCGCAATTTGACCGGGGGCCGCCGCACCGGGGCCGCGCGTGCCGGAATGGTGAACGCGCCGTCAAGCCATGGCTTCACCGCGTGATCCCCTCAACGGCCAGGGGTGCCCAGCAGTTGCCCCGCCGCACGGGGCAGTTCGTTGCAGGCCGCGCACTTTGCATCCACGCAAGCGTCGCGTGATTGCCACGAGCGGTCTTCACCCTTAAGTCTGCCCGTCCCGACCCGGCGTTCCCGCGGTCGCTGCTGCCCAAAGGACGACCATGGCCCGCGATCTCTCCGACCTGACGCCCGTCGAGGGCCGTGACGAGCTCGTGGCGTGGCTGGAGGCGGGCTGCAAGCCCGCCTCGCGCTACCGCATCGGCACCGAGCACGAGAAATTCCCGTTCTACGTGCAGGATCATTCTCCCGTGCCCTATGCCGGGCCGCGGGGAATCGAGGCGCTTCTGCGCGGCATGCAGGCCCGCACCGGCTGGGAGCCGATCATGGACGGCGAGGCCATCATCGGCCTCTTCGATGCGGTCGGTGGCGGAGCCATCTCGCTGGAACCCGGCGGGCAGTTCGAGCTTTCCGGCGCGCCGGTCGAGACCCTGCACCAGACGGACGCCGAGCTGCGCGTCCACCTCGACGACGCCAACGCGGTCGCCGCCCCTCTCGGCATGCGGTTCCTCGGCCTCGGGCACAGCCCGACATGGACGCGGGCGCAGACGCCGGTCATGCCGAAGCAGCGCTACCGGATCATGTCGAACTACATGCCGAAGGTCGGCACGCGCGGCCTCGACATGATGTTCCGGACGTGCACCGTGCAGGTGAACCTCGACTTCAGCTCCGAAGCCGACATGGTGCGCAAGCTGCGCGTCTCGCTGGCCCTGCAACCGATCGCAACGGCGCTTTTCGCGAATTCCCCGTTCGTGGAGGGGCACACCAACGGGTTCCTCTCGACCCGCTCCGAGATCTGGCGGGACACCGACCGCGACCGGACGGGCATGATCCCGTTCGCCTTCGAGCCCGGCATGGGCTTCGAGCGCTATGTCGACTATGCGCTCGACGTGCCGATGTACTTCGTGAAGCGGGGCGACCACTACCACGACGTGGCCGGCGCCTCGTTCCGCGACCTCCTGGCCGGGCGTCTCCCGCAGCTCCCCGGCGAGAGGGCGACGATCTCGGACTGGGCGAACCACCTCTCCACGCTGTTCCCGGAAGTCCGGCTCAAGCGCTACATGGAAATGCGCGGCGCCGATGCCGGGCCAAAGCCGATGCTGGCGGCGCTGCCCGCGCTGTGGGTCGGCCTGCTCTACGACGCGACGGCTCTCGACGAGGCGGAAGCCCTGACGAAGGACTGGACTGCGGCCGAGCGGCAGGCGCTGCGCGATGGGGTGCCGCGCCACGCGCTCGCCACGCCGTTCCGGGGCGGCCTCGTCCGCGACGTGGCGCGGGACGTGCTCGCCATCGCGCGGGGCGGCCTTGCCCGGCGGGGGCATCGCGATGCGAAGAGCCGGGACGAGACCCTTTACCTGGAGCCCCTCGACGCGATCGTCGCGGAAGGCCGCACGGCCGCCGAAGGACTGCTGGCCGATCTTCACAATCGCTGGAGCGGTCGCGTGGATCCGGTGTTCGACGCAAACGCGTATTGAAACGACTTCGGCAAGACACCAACTGGCGGTTCATGAGTTCGTGCTGAAGTAGAGGCGGCGGGTCCTCCGTCCGCGCTGCGGCTCCGTTGTCCGCCGGGGCCGCCGTCTGCACCGGAACCACCCGCTGATGTCGTCCGTCCCCACGCCCCCGACCGCTGGTCTCATTCCGAATCCGTCCGACCTGATCGTGGTCGCGCAGGTGGCGCAGGCGCAGGACGGGAGGCCGCCGCCCCTGCCGGTGCCGATGGGCTTCGACGGCAGCTTCTTCACGGTGCTCGACCAGTGGATGGAACTGGTGGGCCGCGAGGTCCAGAAGGCAGTCGAGGCCATCCCGGGCCTCCCACGCGATCTCATCAACGCAACCGCGCAGGCCATCGAGCGCAGCGGCGGCGGCTGGCTGATGCTGCAGACGCTGGTCGCGGTGGCGCTGGCGGCGCTGACGGTCGTTGCCTTCCGACTCTGGACGTCGACGACCCGCGAGGGCGGCCTCGACGAGGTGGCGTGCCGGGCGGGCGCGTCCCGGCTGCTCCTGTGGGACACGCTCGACCGGATCCTGTTCGCCGTCGTCCTGATGACGGCCGGCCGCATCATGATGGAAGGATGGGGGCCGGAGGCCGGCCTTCCGGCGGCCTGCGGGAAAGCGGCGATCCGGTTCTACGCCGTCATGCTGGTGGCGCAGGTCGTGCTCCGGCCGGTGAGGCCCCGCTACCGCCTCGTGCCCGTTACCGACGGCGTGGCGCGGCGCCTCTTCGTGATCGTCGGCATCGGGATGGCGCTCTCGGTCGCGGGCCCCACCAT
The DNA here is from genome assembly GCF_054612375.1 of Alsobacter sp. R-9. Classification (NCBI taxonomy): domain Bacteria; kingdom Pseudomonadati; phylum Pseudomonadota; class Alphaproteobacteria; order Hyphomicrobiales; family Alsobacteraceae; genus Alsobacter; species Alsobacter sp. R-9. Next base: position 105,912 of record NZ_JBTSWJ010000004.1, read on the forward strand.
CATCCCGGTCCTCGTGCGCAATGGCATGCCCTGGGCCTCGGCGCTGGCGCTCGCGCTGATCATGCTCACGCTCTGCGCGATCCTGCTGTCGTCCGGCGTCAAGCTGGCGGCCGACGGCATGGCCCGCGTCGTCGGCCCGGCCGGCCGCAATCTCGTCCTGCTCGTCGGCCTCGTCTTCACGGTGGGCCTCTACGGCACTTGGGCGATCAGCATCCTGCTGCGCCAGTTCCACACCTTCAACGCGGCGATGATGACCATCGGCATCCTGGTGGGGTTCGGGGTCGTGGACGCCACGCTGGGGCTGGAGGTGGGGCGTGACAAGCGCTCGCGCGCCCACATGGTCCGGCGCATGTTCCGGTTCGGGACGCTGCTGGCGATGGCCTACGTGCTCGGGCAGGTCTGGTTCGGTGCGCAGGGCGTGCTGCCGTCCGACATGTGGCCGGGCACGCGGCTCGCCATCCTCTATGGTGGCGGCACGGCGTTCGCCGGCTTCGTCGCGTGGGAACTGACCGACTACTGGGCGGCCCGGGCCATCGGCACCACGCCGCGCATCGACCCGCTGGGCGGCGACGACGATGCCGAGCCGGAGCCGGCGTCGCGCCTCGCCACCTTCTTCCCGATGGCGCGGGTGCTCGCCGCCATCATCATCATCCTGATGGCGACGCTGCTCGCGCTCTCCAACCTCGGCGTCAACATCGCGCCGCTGCTCGCCGGCGCCGGCGTGTTCGGACTGGCGCTCTCCTTCGGCAGCCAGTCTCTGATCCGCGACATCCTCTCGGGGGTGTTCTTCCTCGGCGACGACGCCTTCCGGGTCGGGGAGTACATCGACACCGGCCGCCTGAAGGGGACGGTGGAGCAGATCTCGCTGCGCTCGCTCCGGCTACGCCATCAGAACGGGCAGGTTCACACGATTCCCTATGGCCAGTTGCAGCAGATCACGAACTTCAGCCGCGACTGGTCGACGATCAAGTTCAACCTGCGCATCGAGCCCACCGTGGACCTCGAGCACGTCCGCAAGACCGTCAAGAAGGTCGGCCTCGCGATGCTGGAGGACCCGGAACTTGCGCGCGAGATCATCCAGCCGCTGAAGATGCAGGGCGTGGCCGACATCCAGGACAACGCCGTCGTGATCCGCCTGAAGTTCACCGCGCGCCCCGGCCGGCCGACATGGGTGCAGCGCGAGGGCCTGAAGCGCATCTACGTCGCCTTCCGCGAGCAGGGCATCCCGTTCGCCTCCAACGCCGTCACCGTGCGCGACGGCGAGCACCACCCGGCGCCCGGACCCGGGACGGTGGTGCGGCCCACAGCGTTCAGCCCGTCGTTCGGAGCGGCGGCCGGTGTCGCAGCCGCAAGTGCGGGTGCCGCGCTCGCGGCGGCAGGTGGGGCCTCGGCTGGGCCGGTAACGGCGGCGGATCGCTGAGCGGCGTCCTCGCGCCGGAACCACCGCACGATCGAACGCGGCTCGCCGGAACGCGGCGCGACCGCAGGCGTGACGGACGTGGTGGTGGCCGGCGGCCGATGCCGCCTGCGTCAGCTGTACGGGTCCGCCGCGTCGCGCAGGCCGTCGCCCATGAAGTTGAAGGCGAGCACCACGAGGATCACGGGCACCATCGGCGCCAGCAACCACGGGTAGAGGTTCACGGCGGCGAGGTTCTGCGCCTCGTTGAGCAGCACGCCCCAGCTGGTCACAGGCGGGCGCAGGCCGAGGCCGAGGAACGACAGAGCCGTCTCGCCGAGGATCATGGACGGGATCGACAGCGTGGCGCTGGCGATCAGGTGGCTCATGAAGTTCGGCACGAGGTGGTGGGCGATGATGCGCGTGCGCGAGGCGCCCATCAGCTCGGCGGCGCGCACGAAGTCCTCCTCGCGCAGCGACAGCAGCTTCGATCGCACGGCGCGCGCGAGGCCGGGCCAGTCCAGCAATCCGAGGATGATGGTGATGGCGAAGAAGACCAGCACCGGGCTCCAGTTCGCCGGCAAAGCGGCGGACAGGGCGAGCCACAGCGGCAGTTCCGGCAGCGAGCGCAGCACCTCGATCATCCGCTGCACCGTCGCGTCGACCCAGCCGCCCATGTAGCCGGCGAGGCCGCCCAGCGTCAGGCCGATGACGAAGGAGACGGCGATGCCCAGCAGGCCCACCGTCATCGAGATGCGGGCGCCGTAGATGATGCGGGAGAACAGGTCGCGGCCGAGCTTGTCCGTGCCGACGAGGAAGAACGTGCCGTCCTTCGGCGGGCAGACGAGGTGGAAGTCCCCGGTACCCAGGCCCCAGAAGTCGTAGGTCTCGCCGCGGCAGAAGAAGCGCAGCGGCTGCGGGCGGGTGGTGTCGACGATGTACTCGCGCTTGAACGTCTCGAGGTTGAAGCGGAACGAGTACGGATAGACGAACGGCCCCTTGAACTCGCCCTGGTGGAACAGGTGGACCGCCTGGGGCGGCGCCGAGAGGTGGTCGGCGTGGCGTTGCGCCAGCCGGTAGGGTGCGACCACCTCGACGAACGGCAGCATCAGGTAGATGAGCAGCAGGAAGATCGCCGAGGCCAGCGCAAGCCTGTGCCGGCGGAACTTCCACCAGATCAGCTTGATCGCCGAGGCGCGGTAGAACTTCTCCTCCGCCGCCGACATCTTCTCGGCGGTGTAGGCGTCGAACGGCGCCGGGTTGACGTAGTGCCCCGGGGACAGCGGGTCGTGCGTGATGCCGGCGGTGGCGGCGGGCGGCGGCGTCATGGCGCGTCCCTCACCGCTTGCCGAACCGGATGCGCGGGTCGAGCACCGCGAGCAGCAGGTCGGAGATCAGCATGCCGACCACGGTCAGGACGGCGACGAACATCAGGATGAAGCCCGCCAGGTACTGGTCCTGCTGCTTCAGCGCCTGCAGCAGCACGGGGCCGACGGTGGGCAGCGAGAGCACGAGCGACACCAGCACCGAGCCGGACACGAGATGCGGCAGGAGGTTGCCGATGTCGGCGACGAACGGGTTCAGCGCCATGCGGAAGGGATACTTGAGCAGTGCCGGCAGCGGCTTCATGCCCTTGGCGCGTGCGGTCACGGTGTACTGCTTCTGCAACTCGTCGAGGAGGTTGGCGCGCATGCGCCGGATCATCGCCGCCGTGCCGGACAGGCCGATGACGATCACCGGCGCCACGAGGTGCGAGGCGATGGACTGGGCCTTCCCCCACGACATCGCGGCGTTGGCGTATTGCGGATCCATCATGCCGCCGATGGACACGCCGAACCATCGGTTGAGATAGAACAGCAGGATCAGCGCCAGCAGGAAGTTGGGCGTGGCAAGGCCGATGTAGCCCACCAGCGTCGCCGCGTAGTCGCCGATCGAGTACTGGCGCGTCGCCGAGTAGATGGCGATCGGGATGGCGACGAGGTGGATGAAGATCACCGTCGCGATGTTGACGAGGATGGTCAGGCCGAGCGCGCTGCCGACCACCTCGTTCACCGGGCGCTGGAACTCGAACGACCAGCCCCAGTCGCCCTGCAGCAGGCCGGAATAGCCGTTGGGGCCGGGCCAGATGCCGATCCAGGCGAGGTACTGCTCCCACACCGGACGGTCGAGACCGTACTGGACGCGCAGGAACTCGGCCTTCGCCGCCGCGGCCGCGTCGCCCTGGGCGCGCAGCTCCTCGATCTGGTTGGTGAGGTAGTCGCCCGGCGGCAGCTTGATGACGAGGAAGACGAGCGCCGAGATGGCGAGCAGCGTCAGCGCCATCGTCACCGAGCGCCGCAGGAGGTAGAGGATCATCGCCATTCGCGGTTACCCGCCATAGTAGAATTCCTCGATGCGGTAGATGCCGAGCAGCGAGGTGGGCTCCCACGAGTAGAGCGCCTTCTCCGGCACGTTGCGCATCGTCTTCCTGATCACGACGGGCTGGAGTTCACCGGCGACGGTGCCGATGCTCCACAGGTTCTCGGCATAGAGCTTCAGCATCTGCGACCAGACCTGCGCGGCCTCCTCGAGGTCGCTCGCCGCCAGCCAGCCGCGGTACAGGTTGAAGAGCTGGCGCGCGGCCACGCTGTCGGGTTCCTCGCCGCTCTTGCCCTGCGTCTCGAACCACTGGCCCCACTTCGGCCAGGCGTAGTTGTCCTGCCGGATGGGCGCGAGTTCGCTCGGCGGCATCTGCGGCGTCGGCACGGCATTGTCGAGGCCGGTCGAGGCGACCATCACGGTCAGCCCCGAGAAGGAGCGCTGTCGCAGGATGGTGCGGTCCTGCGGCTTGACGAACAGCTTGATGCCGACGTCGCGCCACATCTCGGTGACGAGTTGCAGCGCATCGACGATGTCGGACGACTCGCCGTCGAGCTCGACGATGATCTCCATCGTCCGCCCGTCCGGCAGCTTGCGGATGCCCAGCGTGTCCTTCTCGGTCAGGCCGATCTCGTCGAGCAGCGCCGCGGCCTTCGCGGGATCGTAGGTCGCGTTGACCGTGCGGTATTCCTCCCGGTAGAGCGGGCTCTCCGAGAGGACGGTGTTGTTGCCCTCGACGCCGAGCCCGAACAGGAGCGCGTTGTTGAGGATGCGACGGTCGATGGCCAGCGAGAGCGCCTTGCGGTAGCGCAGGTCGCGATTGAGCGTGCGCCACACGGGGTCGTTGCAGGTCTGGTTCGGGTAGAAGGCGTAGGCCGAGCCGCGGGCATAGCGCCACAGCAGCGTCTTGTAGCCGTTGAGCGCCTCCCCCTCCTTCAGAACCGGGGCGTCGTTCATCGACAGGCCGCGCGCCAGCAGGTCCGCCTCGCCGGCATTGGCCTTGGCGGCAAACAGGCTGCCCGAGGCGATGTCGACGATCACCTTGTCGATGTAGGGCAACTGCTGCCCGGTCGGGTCGACGCGGTGGAAATAGGGGTTGCGCTCGAAGACGAACCGATTGGCCGGCGCCGCCGTCCGGCACACCCACGCGCCGAGGGTCGGCAGGTCCGGGTTGGAGAAGTCGTAGGCGTCGTCCATGCGGTTGTGCAGGGCGGCCCAGGACTTCACCTTGGCCTTCGTCACCAGCTGGTCGAGCTCGCTCTTGTCGCGGTAGCGGCGATGGAACTGGCGCAGGTAGTGGGCCGGGACGAACAGCGTCAGCGGCCGCGGCTGCGCCAGCGCCGGCAGGAAGCGGGGGTTCGGCTTGTCCCAGGCGAAGCGGATGCGGCGATCGTCGAGATACTCGACACGCGCGAGCTTGCCGTCGACGAAGAACACCTCCGGCGGGCCCGTGGGGCTCAGCTCCTTGTTGAGCGCGATGTCGACCCAGAAGTAGCGGAAGTCCTCGATGGTGAACGGGTTGCCGTCCGACCAGCGATGGCCCTCGCGCAGGGTGAAGGTGAAGATCCGGTTCTCCTCGACCTCCACGCTCTCGGCGAGGTCGGGCTTCAGCGCCAGCGTCTCATCGTAGCCGATGAGGCGCGTGTAGGCGTTGGCGGACAGGTACCGGAGGTCGCGGGCGCGCGCCGCCAGCGTACGAATCTCCCCGCCATAGCGTCCGATGGTGCGCTTGCGCTTCTCGAAGTCGGCGACGAGGGGCGTCTTCGGCAGGCGCTCGGCGACTGGCTTCAGCGTGCCGGCCTTGACTTGCGCCGCCAGCGAGGGCGCCTCGGTGAAGACGAGGCCCGTGGCGAGGGCGGGATTGACGACGGTGAAGGTCGCTGCGCCCGCGAGCAGCCCTCCGAAGGCGCGACGCGTGAGGACGGGACCGCCGGAGGGCGGGAAGCCGGAGCTCGTCATGACGCTGCCCTCAGGGGTTGGCTGCTCTCTTCGGCCGCCATGCAGACGAAGTGCCGCGGCGCGACTTCCGTCATCTCCGGGCGCGTCTCGCCCGGCCGGATGGTGAAGGGATGCGGCCACAGGGCCGGGTCGGAGAAACCGCCGCCGCAGACCAGCTCGAAGTCGAGCGGGTGGTCGAGGTCTGGGTTCGGCACCGCGGCCAGCAGCGCCTGCGTGTAGGGGTGGCGCGGATCGCGGAACAGCGTGGCCCGCGGGGCCTGCTCGACGATCACGCCGCGGCACATGACCGCGATCTCGCTCGCCATGTAGTCGACCACGGCGAGGTTGTGGGACACGAAGAGGAACGACAGGCCCAGCGCCGCCTGCAGGTCCTTCAGCAGGTTCAGCACCTGCGCCTGCACCGACACGTCGAGCGCCGAGGTCGGCTCGTCGCAGAGGATCACCGAAGGGTTGAGCGCCATGGCACGGGCGAGGCCGATGCGCTGGCGCTGCCCGCCCGAGAAGGAATGCGGGTAGCGGCGCATCGAGCGCTGGTCGAGGCCGACGAGTTCCAGCAGTTCCTTCACCCGCAGGAACTGCGCGTCCGAGGACCCCACGCCGTGCACGCGCAGCGGCTCGGCGAGGATGTCGTACACCGTCATCCGCGGATCGAGGCTGGAGAACGGGTCCTGGAAGACGAACTGCACGGCGCGGCGGTAGGCCTTCAGGTCCGCGCCCCTGAGGTCGAACACGTTGCGCGGGCCCGTTCCGTCGTCGAAATGCACGGTGCCGCTGTCCGGCGAGAGCGCGCGCATGATGATCTTGGAGAGCGTCGTCTTGCCGGATCCCGATTCGCCGACGAGCCCGACCGTGGTGCCGGCGGGGATGCTGAGGCTCACGTTGGACAGCGCCGCGACCTTCTCGGTCTTGCCGAAGAACGCGCCGGCGCGCAGCGAGAACGTCTTCGTCACGCCCTGGATGTCGAGGACGCTGCGCCCTGCGGGCGGCCTCGGCTTGCCGCCATGGGCGGCTGCGGCAGCCGCCGCGGCGTCGACCTTGATCTCGCGGATCGGCGTCAGCCGCTCGCCGGGAGGCATGTCGAAGCGCGGCACGGCGCGCATCAGGGCCTTCAGGTACGGATGCTGGGGCCGGCGGAAGATCTCCTCGCGGGACCCCCGCTCCATCAATTCGCCGCGGTACATGACGACGACCTCGTCGGCCATGTTGGCGACGACACCGAGGTCGTGCGTGATCAGCAGGACGCCCATCTGGGTCTCCTGCTGGAGTTCCTTGATCAGCGCGAGGATCTGCGCCTGCGTCGTGACGTCGAGGGCGGTGGTCGGCTCGTCCGCGATGAGCAGCGCCGGCTTGCAGATCAGCGCCATGGCGATCATCGCGCGCTGGCGCATGCCGCCGGAGAGCTCGAAAGGATAGGTCGTGAGCATCCGCTTGGGATCGCGGAAGCCGACCCGCTTGAAGACCGCCATCGCCGCCTCGTCGGCCTGCGGCTGGTCGACGCCGGTATGGATCTTCAGCGCCTCGGTGATCTGGTCGCCGACCGTGTGGAGCGGCGACAGCGACGTCATCGGCTCCTGGAAGATCATCGCCATGCGCGAGCCGCGCAGGCGACGGATCTCCTCGCCGTCCGGCTGGAGGTTCACGATGTCGATCGGGCCGGACGCCTGCGGATCGTTGAACAGCATCGAACCGGAGACGATGCGCCCCCGCTTCGGCAGGAGCCGCAGCAGGGCGTTGGCGGTGACCGACTTTCCGGAGCCCGACTCACCGACGACGGCGAGCGTGCGGCCGTTGGGAATGTCGAAGGAGAGGTTGCGCACGGCATGGACCACGCCGGCGTCCCCGTCGAAGTCGACGGACAGGTTGCGGATGCTGACCAGCGCGTTCGACGTCAATTCACTCCCCCTGCTCTTCTTGTAGACCGGGCGTTTACCGATTTGAAAGGCCCAAGCGTCGCTTTGCCCGGGTCACGGTTAAGGCCCGTGCCGGCCGGCACGGCTCCGGCGACGTGTCTGTGCGCCTGCGCACACGGCTCGCACGCGGTCATCCGAACAGCCCCGCGGCATCTTCGACGACGGCGCGGCCGCGGCCGCGCAAGAGGCCCATCACTTCCTCCAGGAAGCGCCACGTCCAGGCATCCTGGACCAGATGATGAGTGAGGATGCCGAACGGTTCCCCCGGGTCGTCGCCCCCCATCGCGACCAGCCGGGCCCGGGCGGCGAGCGCGTCGAGCAGTGCGACCCGGTCGGCGAGGCCGCCGCCTTCGCGCCACGCGACCGGGTCCCAGTGCGTGTTCACCTGCACCAGCCCCGGGACGGGCTGCGCCGCGTCGCGCACCCGGAACGTCGACAGCCCGACGAAGCCGAGCTTCGGCAGGGCCTGCACCACCTCGGGGGCGATCCGGTTCCATGGCGGCACCAGCACCGGCAGCAGTCGGGCGCCGAACAGGCGCTGCAGGCGCTCGAAGCCGGTGCGAAGCTCCTCCTCCAGCAGCGGCAGCGGCGCATGGCCGAGCTCGACCTTCTTCTCCCCCGCGGGGGCATGGTTCGCGTGGGCGAAGCCATGCTGCAGCACGCGGACATGGCCTTCCGTATCCAGGCGGCGGGCCAGCGCCTCGTCGGCGGTGCGCGGGATGACGGCAAGCGCCAGCGGCGCCGACAGGCGGCGCGACAGGTCGAGCAGCCGGTCGAGAGCCGCCGAGGGCGCCACGGCATCGTCGTCTCGCCACCACAGGCGCAGGTGGCGGGCCCGCGACGTCATGTCGTCCAGCGCGGCGGCGAGGCGATCGAAGGCCGAATCGACGCGGGCGGCCTCGCGGGCCGCATCGCCGACGATGGTCACCGTGGCGGGAAGGCCGCTGCAGTCGAGCGGGCTTTCGACGAGACGCGGGCGGACGGCCGCCTCGCGGACGGCGGCGAGAAGCCGCTGGGGCGCGAGGTCGGCCGCGGGGACCATGCCGGCGAGCCCCAGCCGCGACCACACCCGGGCGCGCAGCGACTGCTCCTGCTCGTTCCCGTCCTCGAACGGTACCAGCACCGCGCGGGCGCCGAGCCCGACCAGTTCGACGGCCGTGTTGTAGCCCGCCTGCGACACCACGGCGGCGGCACGCACCGCCATGGCGCGGAAGTCGGGACGGGCGCGCTCCACCACGACCGTGCCGGACGCCTCCGCCACCAGCCCGTCGAAATCCTTCGGCGACACGCCGTGCCCGACCAGGATTCGCCACCGCCGCGCGTCCGGGTCGAGCCGGGCGGCGTGCAGGGCGACGCGGTAGAGAGGCAACCCGGCGGCGCTGCCGCCTCCGGTGACGAGGACCTCGCCCTCGCCATCGCCGTTCGCGGGCCCGATGGCGGATCCGTCGGGGCCGATGTAGCCGGTGTAGGCGAGCCGCCGCTCGAGATCGGCTCCGACGGGCCATGACAGGCTGAGCGGCGCCACGGCACGGTCGCCGTGCACCAGCACGGCGTCGAAGGCGGCCAGCCGTTCCAGCGCCTCCTTCGCCTTTTCCGGGCGCGAGGGCGGATTGAGGATGTCGCGGATGGAGCAGAGGATCGCCGGGCGCGGCCGCAGGGCCTGCGCGGCCTCGACGAGCAGGGCGAACTCGCCCGAGAGCTGGCGGCGGCCGAACGGATAGAGTTCGGTGAGCAGCACCTGGGGGCGGACCGTCGCGAGGGTCCCGAGCAGTTCGAGCTGGCGCTCGACCAGCAGCGCCGGGGTCGCGACGCTGCCGTCCTGCTGGTAGAGCGTGCGGAAGTCCGTCCCCTTGCAATGGACGGGCGGGAGTTGCACGACCTCGACGCCCGGCATGGCGACGAGAGGCTCGGGCCTCCCGCCCGAGACCAAGGTCACCCGGTGACCGGCACCGGCCAACGCCCTCGCCACCGCAGCCGCACGCGCCAGATGCCCGACGCCGAGCAGGTGCGTGACGACGATGAGGACGGCCAGGGGCGGGCCGGCGACGGGTGTGAGGGTCATCGGATGTCCCGTCCCGCCAGGCTTTCGAGCAGTCCGCGCAGGCGTTCGGCGGCGACCGGCAGGGTGCGGCGCGTCCGCGCCAGGGTGCGTGCCGCAGCGGACCACGCCACCAGCGGCGACGGATCCCGCACCAGCGCGGCGAGTTCGCTGGCGAAGGCGGCGCCGTCCGCCTCCGGCACCAGCCGGCCGGTCTCACCGTCGGCGACCACGCCGGGAACGCCGCCCGCCGCGCCCGCGAGGGCCGGACACCCCTGAAGAGCCGCCTCCAGGAACACCATGCCGAAGGCCTCGTTGACCGCGGGCCAGACGAGGAGGTCGGCCGTGGCGTAGAGCCGGGCCAGTTCCGCCCTGTCGTGCACGAGGCCGTGGAACCTGACGTGCCCGGCGACGGGCGCGAACAGGGTCTCAACCTCCCGCCGTGCGGGGCCGTCCCCCGCGATGTCGAGCGTCGCAAGGCCCGCGACCGGCGCGAAGGCCTCCGCCAGCAGCCGGTAGGAGGACAGCTTGTCCCCCGGCCGCATCATTGCGACGGCGAGAAGCCGCAGCGGGGCGCCGGGCTCCCGCGCCGGGCGCGGAAGATCGGGCCAGCCGGCGGGGTCGACGAAGGGCGGGAACGACGGCAGCAGCTGCCCAGGCGGGGCATGGCGGGCGAGAACCTCGCGATCGCGCTCGTTGAGCACCAGCACGGCGTCCGCCGCATCGAGCGCCGCCTCGGCGAGCGCATGCCCCGCGGCCCAGGGTCCGCGGGCGCGGCGCGGCGCGCGGGAGCCCTCGGCGACGACGTAGGGGATGCGCAGCGCGCGGGCGATGCGCGGGCCGGCGACGTCGGGCGCCTTGTAGTAGCAGTGGTAGGTGAACACCGCATCGGGACGCGGGGCGGCCCGCCCGGTCACACGGTCGAGATAGGCATCCGCATACTGCCGCGCTTCGGCGGCCAGCCTGTCCGTCAGTTCGGCGTCGCCGCGGCGATCCAGCATGCGGATCCGCGTGGGGACGACGACCTCGCAGCCCGCTGCGTGCAGCGCGGAGCGCAGGAGCCGCGCCATCTCCCGGTCGCCGGAGGGCTCTTCGTGATCGGGGTCCTTCAGCGGGGTGAGCATGGCGACGCGCATCACCCGGAGGCCGGCTGCGGCGCGGCCTCGTCCAGACGCGCGAAGATGTCGGCGACGCCCGCGTCGAACGAGAATGCGTCGAGCACCCGGCGGTGCGCCGCCGCGCCGAGACTTGAGCGCAGGGCCGGATCCTGGATCATCCGCCGCAGGGCCTCAGCCAGCGCCCCGGCGTCGCCTGGCGGCACGAGCAGGCCCTCGACGCCGTCGGTCACGAACTCCGGCACGCCTGCGAACCGCGTCGAGAGCAGCGGCAGGGCCTGCGTCGCGGCCTCCATCAGCACGTTCGGCAGGCCGTCGCGGTCGCCCTTGTCCCCCTCCTTGCAGGGGAGCACGAACAGGTCGGCGTCGCGCATGGCGGCGATCACGCCGTCCTGGGCGAGCCCGCCGCGCCACTCGATGCGGTCGGCAAGGCCGAGGGCGGCCGCCCGCTGGGCCAGGGCCTGCCGCAGCTCCCCCGATCCGATGTGGACGAGGCGCCATTGCAAGGTCGGCGGCAGCGCGGCGAGCGCGTCGAGCAGGACGTCGAACCCCTTCTTCGCCACCGCCCGACCCACCGCGAGCAGCCGCACGGGGTCCTCCGCATCAGAGCCGGTCCGCGGCGTGCGTGCCGCCGGCGGGGCCGGGAACCGCGAGAGGTCGAGGCCGTGGTAGACGAGGCGCACCCGGTCCGGCGCCTCTGGCGGGCATAGCGGCAGGAGCGCGTCTCGACCCGCGCGCGTGCAGGTCACCGCCCAGGACGCGTCGGCGAGCTTCTCCCGCTTCTCCCAGTCGGGCGTCGTCCAGATGTCCTTGGCGTGGGCGGACACGCTGAAGGTGCGGCCCGTCAGCAGGGCCGCGTAGCGCACCACCGAGCAGGGCGTGTGGAGATAGTGGACGTGGATGTGGCGCACGGCGGGGTCGAGCTCGGCCGCCATCACGAAGGCCTGCCCGAGCCGCCGGCCGCGGTTGGGCGTGGGATCGCGCAGGAGATCGCGCCAGAACACGCCCATGAGACGGCCGAACCCGGGTCGCCGCAGGGCCGCGGCGGCCCCGCGAAGCACGCGCAGCGGTGCCTGGTAGAGATACTCGGGCAAATAGCGGACGGCGGCCGTGATCGACCGGTTGAGCGGATGCACGGCCTTGTCGGTCGGGTGGCGCAGCGCCCAGATCTCGAAGGGCAGCCCCCGGCGCTGCAGCGCCAGCATCTCCTGCGCGATGAAGGTCTCCGACAGGCGCGGATAGCCCTTCACGACGATGGCGACGACCGCATGGCCGGCGCGGAGGGGCGGTTCCGCGCGCAGGGGAGCATTCATTCGGCGGCGACGCCCACGGGAGGCTTCGGCCGGCCGCGCCGCGCGGCCTCGAGCCACGGCTTGGTCATGGCCTGGATGCGCTCGAGCCCGTCGAGCAGTCCCGGCACGAAGGCCTCCGACGGCTTGCCCTGGTTCTGCAGCGCCCGGATCGCGCGGGCCATCTCGGCCGGGTCGTGCGAGCCGCTCGGGTTGTCGAGCCCGTCGAGCTGGTGGACGAGGCCGAGCCGCTCGGCGCAGCTGGCGCGGATCGCCTGCTCCAGCCGCGGGCGCTTGCGCGGCACGATCAGGGCCGGCTTGTCGAGCGAGAGGATCTCGCAGAACGTGTTGTAGCCGCCCATGGCCACGATGGCCTTGGCCTTCTTCATCAGGTGCTCGATCTTGGCGTCGAACATGATGGCGTCGACGTTGTCGAGGCGCGAGATGCGGTCGAGGAAGTGCTTGCGCGTGCTGCGCGCGATGAACGGCCCGAAGACCACTAGCGCCGGCAGCGGGATGGACTTGTCGGCCTCGTAGGCGGACACGACCCAGTCGATGAGGTCCTCGCCGTCGCCGCCGCCCCCCGTCGTGACCAGAACGAAGGGACCGCGAGTCAGCTTGGGGTAGCGGGCGAGGTTGGGCTCGTCGGGAAGCTCGCGGCGCAGGTAGCCGGTGTAGACGAACTTGCGCGTGATCTCCGGCGGCAGGTCGAGCGCCACGAGCGGCTGGTAGAGGTCCTCCAGCCCGTAGATCCAGATGTCGTCGTAGAGGCGCAGCGCGTCGACGGCGCCCTTGCGCTCCCACTCGGGCACCAGCAGGGCGGGTTCGTCCATGACGTCGCGGATGCCGAGCACGAGGCGGGCACCCCACGCCTTGGCGGCCTCCAGCGTCGGCATGATCTCGCCGCGGAAGCCCGTCGGCTCCTTGTCGACGATGACGAGGTCGGGCTTCAGCGCGACGGCGGCGTTGCGGATGATCGTCTCGCGCAGCGCCACGGCCTCGTCGAGGTCGAGGTTCAGGTTGAGGCTGGTGTAGTCGCCGTTCGGCAGCTTCACCACGCCGGGGACACGGATGAAGTCGACGCCGTTGCCGAACTCGAAGCTGCCGATGACCGGCGAGCCCGAGACGATCACGACGGATGCGTCGGGGTTCGACTGGACGAGCGCGTTGGCAATGGCCCGCGAACGGCGCAGGTGCCCGAGGCCGAACGTGTCGTGGCTGTAGATCAGAACGCGGGGGGAGCGTTGGCCAACCGGCGGACTCCACCGACCGGCATGGGTGCCCGGTGTTCCGAAAGGCATCACAGACCGACCCCCATACGGACTCAAACGTCTTTTCGGCCCGACGTGACACCGTTCGAGGACGCGCCCACTCGCGTCATCGCCAGCCCCGCGCCGCCCCAAGGCTTCGGAGTTCAAGAAGATGATAGCCACTCGCCCCCCGTTTGGCACGACGAATTTTCCGCGGGAGCCTTGTAAAGTTCAAGTCCGCGTCCCCTGCGGCCTTCAAGGCACACCCCGCCCGCGCCGCGCGACGGGGCTGCATCATTTGTTCCGCAATATCAGTAACTTGCTCTTTCGAAGAGCACGGTGACGTTGTCGGCCCGCGCCGCCTCGCGGGGGGATCTGCCGCCGGCCGGGCCCGTCTCGAGGAGGGCCGGGGCAAATCCGGCGAGGGCGTCGAAGACAGCATCCGTGCGCCGCGCCACGTCCTCGTCCGTCGCGCCTCCGCGACGCATCAGGACCGGGTGGAATGCCACGAGTAGGGCCGCGCAGCAGGCCGGCAGCGCCGCAGCGAGGGCCGGGAGCAGATCATATTCGCCGCCCTCGATATCCACCTTGACGACAAGGCGCGATGCGGGGCCGACGCGATCAAGGAGCTGGGCGGGCGTCACGGCCGGTACCTCCCACCAGTCCTCCCCGCCGGCCAGCAGGGCGCTGCTCATGCTGTCGCCACGCTTGCGGGCGCTGCCGAGGCGGACGCTCCCGGGGCGGGCGGCGGCGGCGGCGGCCACGACGTCGACACGGCCGGCGAGCCGGGGGTTCGCCGCCAGATTGCCTCTCAGCAACTCGAGGGCCCTGGGGTCGGCCTCGACGGCGACCACGCGCTCCGCCCCCGAGGCCGCCGCGAACAGGACGGTCGGGCCGACCCAGGCGCCGATGTCGAGGACGGACGTGCCGGGCCCCGCCAGCGTGCCGAGCGCGGCCAGCGTCTCGGGCTCCCAGCGGCCATCCTCGGCGCGATCCCAGAAGGTCGGCTTGTCGTCCGTCACGGCGAATCGCCTGCCCCGCAGGTCGACCTGGCGGGGCACGGCGACGGGATCCTGATCGTCGTTCGGCGGCATCGCGGCTGCGTCGCACGCCGCGCCGCTCAGGGCAAGCCGTTCAGCCCCGCCAGTCGCCGACCACCGCCTGGACCAGCGCCAGCGCGGCGACGGCCGCGGTGTCGGCTCGCAGGATGCGGGGGCCGAGCGACAGGCGCAGAACGCCGGGAATGCGTCGCAGGCGCTCCTGCTCCTCGGCCGCGAAGCCGCCCTCCGGACCGACGAGGACGGCGACGGGGGAGCCCGCCGGAAGGGCGCGCAGGGCAGCGACGGGATCGGCGACCGGCGCGTCCTCGTCGCAGAAGACGAGCGTGCGCTGCCCGTCCCAGGCCCCCAGGACGGCCTCGAGCCGCTGCTCCGCGCCGATTTCGGGGACGTTGAGCACGCCGCACTGTTCGGCAGCCTCGATGGCATTGGCACGAAGGCGGTCCGGATTGAGCCGATTCACCTGGGTGTGGCGGGTGAGAACGGGCTGCAGCCGCGAGACGCCCATCTCCACCGCCTTCTGCACCATGTAGTCGAGCCGCGCCTGCTTGAGCGGCGCGAACAGGTAGTGGAGGTCGGACGCCGGCGTCTGCGGGCGCGTCTGCTCCGCCAGCTGCAGGACCGCGTCCCGCTTGCCGGACGGACGCAGTTCCGCCAGCCACTCCCCTTCCGTCCCGTTGAAGACCAGCAGCGGCGCGCCTGCCTGCAGCCGCAGGACGTTCAGCACGTAATGGGCCTGGTCGCGGTCGAGGCGAACCTCGCCGGCGTTGGCCAGGGGCGCCTCCACGAAGAGGCGCTGCGTCCTGAAGTCGTATCCCGCCACCCCGGCTCTCCCGTCCCGGCCGGAATTCGGCCTCTTTCCTTGGATAAAGCGCAATCGATTCAGGCACCACTGCGTCCAGCTGTCGATTGAACGGCGCAGTAACTTTCGGTATGGCAAGACGCGATTTGCGAGCGGTCAGAGAGGCCCGAGGCATGACGGATACGACGCGCGCGACGCGGGGATTGATGCAGGTGGTCGTTGTGGCAGGCGCCGCGACCCTCGCCTGCCTGTCGTTCAGCAGCCCGGCGAGCGCCCAGTCCGAGGAATGCAAGCCGCTGATGAAGCTGATGCAGGAGCGCATCGCGCTCGTGCAGCGCCTCAACACGATGAACAAGGCCAAGCGCAAGGACCCGAACGAGTTCTGCGCGGTCTTCACGCAGCTGTCGTCCAAGATCAGCCAGGCGATCCCCGAGGTCGAGAAGAACGGCGCCTGGTGCCACGTTCCCGACCAGGCCCTCACCGGCCTCAAGGGCGAGCTCGGCCAGGCCAACTCCGCGAAGGCGCAGGCCTGCAAGGTCGCCGCGCAGCAGAAGAAGATGCAGGCCCAGCAGGAGCAGCAGAGCCGCTCGGCTCCCGGCCCGCTGGGCGGCGGCGACAGCATCGTCGGCGGCCCGATCAAGATGCCGGCAGGCGCCCTGTGAGCGAGGGGTCCGGGCGGGCCCCTTCCCCCGATCTCGCCCTGCCGGACGCCCCGGCGGGCAATATCGTCGACCGCCTCGCGCCGGCCTCGTGGCGCCCCTATCTCCGCCTCGCGCGCATCGACCGGCCGATCGGCTGGTGGCTCCTCCTCCTCCCCTGCTGGTGGTCATCAGCGCTCGCGGCCGTGGCGGCGGGCGAACCGTGGCCGAACCCGGTCCACATCCTGCTCTTCCTGATCGGCGCCATCGCCATGCGCGGCGCCGGGTCCACCTACAACGACCTCGTCGACCGCGACCTCGACGCCCAGGTGGAGCGGACGCGGCACCGGCCGATCCCCGCCGGACTGGTGACGCCCAGGCAGGCGGCGGCGTTCATCATCTTCCAGTGCCTCGTCGGCCTCGCGGTCCTGCTCAGCTTCAACGGCTTCGCCATCGCCACCGGCTTCGCCTCGATGATCTTCGTGGCGGTCTACCCCTTCATGAAGCGGGTCACCTCGTGGCCGCAGGCGGTGCTGGGCCTCGCCTTTGCCTGGGGCGCGCTGATGGGCTGGGCTGCGCTGTTCGGCAGCCTGGCGTGGCCGGCCTTCGCGCTCTATGCCGCGGCGATCCTGTGGACGATGGGCTACGACACGATCTACGCCATCCAGGACGCGCGCGACGACGCGGTCGTCGGCATCCGCTCGACGGCCCGGCTGTTCGGCAACCGGGCTCGCGAGGCCGTCGGCCTTCTCTACCTGGGGACGGTGATCGCCCTGACGGCGGCCTTCCGCGGCGCCGGCGTCGGCCTGGTGGGCCACCTGGGGCTGATGGCCTTCTGCCTGCACCTCGTCTGGCAGGTGCGGCGCATCCGGCCGGACGACAAGGACGGCGCGCTGCGCCTCTTCCGCTCGAACCGCGACGCGGGGCTGATCCTCTTAGCGGGTCTGGTGCTGGACGCGCTGTCGCGTTTTTCCTGAGTCAGGCGGAGACGGCGAGGCCCGGCCTGCGGCGCATCAGGAACCGGGGGCGCCGGGCGGCGAGCGTCGCGGTCCGGCGGCGGATGCGCACCGCTCCCAGCTGGACGAGGCCGATGTGCTGCCACGGCGCCACGACGCGCCCGTCCCGGTCCTCGATCAACAGCGGCAGCCCGAGGTCCTCTGCATAGCGACGCCAGCGGGCGATGACGTCGCTGTCGTCGGCGGCGACGTGGATGGGCGTGGCCGTCTGCTCTCCGGGGAAGGCGATCGCCACCTCGAAGTAATCCTGTCCCGTGCCGGCGCGCCGGCTGAGCACGACGCCCAGCGCGCCGCGCGCCACGGAGCGGCGCGCCGCGAGGGGGTCATACCCCGCCCAGGCGCCCGAAAGTCCGCTGAAGGCGGGGGCTTCCCGCACCCCGACGGTGGTGCGGACCGCCGGCGGCATCCTGCCGCGACGGTCCGCGTTCCTGCCGCGCTCTCCTGAACGCATGTCCGACGTCTCCCTGAAGACGCTCCGGCGTTGTTCGCCGCTCTTCGGACATCATTCTTTCCTCGACTGTCGTGAGATCGCTTAACCCCGGTGGTTAAGCAGCCGTAACGTGACCGTTAACGGATGTTTTCCTTACCTCATGCTTGCTTGAGCATGGCCCTGCACGGCTTGCCGCGCTGCAGCATCGGCGCTAGAAGACCGCTGCCTTTCACCGGACCCGCGCATGCCCACCGTTTCGGATGACCTTTCGGCCCGGGTGCTCGATGCCACCCGAGACGCCGTGCGGGATGCCGGGCGGCTCGCCCTGGGGTGGTACCGGCCGGGGAGCCAGACGGCGGCGACGGTCGAGTACAAGGCCGGCGGATCGCCCGTCACCGAGGCCGACCTCGCGGTGGACTCCTTCCTGCGCGACCGCCTTCGGGCGATCGCTCCCGGTTTCGGCTGGCTCTCCGAGGAGACGGTCGACAACGACAACCGCCTCGGGCAGCGCATCATCTGGGTCGTGGACCCCATCGACGGAACCCGCGCCTTCGCCCGCGGCGACCAGGACTGGACCGTTTGCGTGGGCATCGTCGTCGACGGCCAGCCGGCCGCGGGCTTCGTCTATGCCCCGGTAACCGGCGAGATGTTCGAGGCCGAGCCGGGAGACGTCGCCCGCCGGAACGGGCGGCCGATCCTCGCCAGCGGCCGCGAGATGCTGCGCGACGCGAACGTCGCCGGCCCGGGCCGCTTCCTCGACATGCTCGCGACCGGCGAGGAGCCCGTGCGGCGCGGGGCGCGCCTGCGCTCGCTCGCGCTGCGGCTGGTGCGGGTGGCCGACGGCACGTTCGACGCAGGGCTGGCCGACGAGCGCGCCAACGACTGGGACATCGCGGCCGCGCACGCGATCCTTCTCGGGGCCGGGGCGACCCTGATCGGCGCTTCCGGGCGTGTGCCGGCCTACAACCGCCGGTCCACGCGGCACGAACCCCTGGTGGCGGGTGGGGAAACCCTGGCGCGACGGCTCGCCGAGCTTCTCTCCCGCCCCCGATGACCCAAACCGGCGGCTACGCCGCCTCCACACGACGAGGATGCACGCGACCATGACGACGAAGCAGCTCCCCCACCTGGTGTTCGGCGGCGAACTGACCCGCCTCGACGGGACGGAGTTCCGCGACCTGTCGAAGCTCGACATCGTCGGTATCTACCCGAACTACGCGACGGCGCACGCGGCGTGGAAGGCGAAGGCGCAGGCGACGGTCGACAACGCGCACATGCGCTACTTCGTCGTGCACCTGCACCGGCTGCTCGAGCCCGGCGCGACGGCCGAGACGGCTCCCGGCTCCCGCGACTGAGGACGCACGGGCGCATGCTCAAGGGGATCGGACGGTCCGCGCCCGTGCAGGCGGCCCTCGGCCGCATGCTGGCAGGCTACCTGCGGGTGGTGGGCCGCACGAGCAGGGTCGTCCTGGACCCGCCGGACCTGTTCCAGCGGCTCGATCCCCTCAAGCCGTTCATCTGCGCCCTGTGGCATGGCCAGCACTTCATGATCCCGCTCGGCAAGCGCCCGCAGGACCGCTACGCCGTGCTCATCTCGCGCCATGGCGACGGCGGCATCAACGCCGCCGCCTGCGACAGCTTCGGCATCCGCCCGATCCGCGCCTCGGGCGGCGCGCCCTCCAAGATGCACAGGCGCGGCGGCGTCTACGGCCTGCGCGAGATGCTGCGCGCGCTGGAGGGCGGCGACAGCGTCACGCTGACGGCGGACGTACCGAAGACGGCACGGGTCGCGGGCCTCGGCATCGTTACCCTGGCGCGCCTGTCGGGGCGCCCCATCGTGCCGGTGACGGTGGTCACGAGCCGGCGGCTCACGCTGTCCAACTGGGACAGGACGACGATCGGCCTGCCGTTCTCGACGCTGGTGGTCGCCGCGGGCGAACCGGTGCTCGTGCCGCGCGACGCCGACGACGCCGCCCTCGAATCGGCGAGGATAGCCGTCCAGACGGGCCTCGACGAGGTCCACGCCAGGGCCTATGCCCGCATCGGCTCGCGTGATCCCGGCGCCGTCCTGAGGCGAGAGGCCGCATGAGCGACCGCCTGCCCTTCACGCTGCGGCTCTACCGGGCGGCCTCGACGCTGCTCGGCCCGTTCACCGCGCTGCTGCTCAACCGCCGGGCCAGCCGCGGCAAGGAGGAGCGCACGCGCCTCGGGGAGCGGCGCGGCGAGGCGACGCAACGACGGCCCGCCGGGCGGCTCGCCTGGCTGCACGGGGCGAGCGTGGGCGAGACGCTCTCCCTGCTCCCCATCGCCGAGCGGCTGACCCAGAAAGGCCTGGCGGTCCTCGTCACGTCGGGAACCGTGACCTCGGCGCGGCTGGTCGAGCGCCGCCTGCCGCCGGGTGCCTTCCACCAGTTCGTGCCGGTCGACGTGCCGCGCTACGTGAAGCGCTTCCTGTCGCACTGGCGCCCCGACATCGCGCTGATCGCCGAGTCCGAGCTCTGGCCGAACATGATCGTGGAGACGGACCGGCGCGGCATCCCGCTTGTGCTCGTCAACGCGCGCATGTCGGAGCGGAGCTTCAAGCGCTGGCAGCGCCTGCTGCCGATGATCTCGGCGCTGCTGGGGCGCTTCGACCTCTGCCTCGCCCAGACCCGCGAGGACGCCGACCGGCTGTCGCAGCTCGGCGCGCCGCGCGTCGGCGTCATCGGCAACCTCAAGTTCGATGCCCCCGCCCCGCCCGCCGATTCGCTGCGGGTGTCCGGGCTGAGCGGCCTCGTGAGCGGCCGCCCGGTCTGGGTGGCCGCCTCGACCCACCCGGGAGAGGAAGAGCAGATCGTCGCCGTGCACGAGGCGATCGCCAAGCACTTCCCGGGGCTGCTGACGATCATCGCGCCGCGGCATCCGCAGCGCGGCGCCGACGTCGCCGCCATCGCGCAGGAGGCGGGGCTGCGCGTGGCCCAGCGCTCGCGCGGGCTCGAGCCGGACGGGGCGACGGACGTCTACGTCGCCGACACTATGGGCGAGCTGGGGCTCTTCTACCGCATCGCACCGGTCGTGTTCATGGGCGGGTCGCTGGTGCCGCACGGCGGCCAGAATCCCATCGAGCCGGGCAAGCTCGGGGCCGCGATCCTGCACGGGCCGCACGTCCACAACTTCACGGAAGTGTTCGCGGCGCTGGACCGGGACGGAGGGTCGCTGGCGGTCGCGGATGCACAGGGGCTCGCCAACGCGCTGGGGCGGCTGCTCGCCGACACGCCGCGCCTGAGGGCCATGGCGCGCAAGGCCTCGGAGACCGTGGAGCAGCTGGGCGGCGCCGTCGACCGGACCCTGCTGGCGGTCGAGCCCTTCCTGCTCCACATGCGCCTCGGGGACCGGGGATGAGGGCCCCGTCCTTCTGGTGGGAGCACGGGTCGGTCGCCTCGGCGCTGCTGGCTCCCGCGGGATGGGCCTGGGGCTTCGTCGCAGGGCGCCGCATGGACCGTGCCGGGACACGGGCGGAGGTGCCTGTCGTCTGCATCGGCAACCTGATCGCCGGAGGCGCCGGCAAGACGCCGACGGCCCTCGCCGTGGCCCGGCTCCTCGCGGACGCCGGGCGCCGCCCCGTGTTCCTCAGCCGCGGCTACGGCGGCTCCGCCCCGGACGCCCTGCTCGTGGACCCGTCACGACACCGGGCGGACCTGTGCGGGGACGAGCCCCTGCTGCTCGCCGCCGCCGCGCCGACGGTCGTCTCGCCCGACCGCGTGGCGGGCGCGAGGCTCGCCGCGCGGCTGGGTGACGTGATTGTGATGGACGACGGGCTGCAGAACCCTTCGCTCGCCAAGGACCTGTCCATCGCCGTCGTCGACGCCCCGCGCGGCATCGGCAACGGCCGCTGCATCCCTGCCGGTCCGCTGCGCGCTCCGATTGCAACGCAGTGGCGGCATGTGGACGCCGTGCTGGTCGTCGGACAAGGGGCGGCGGGGGACGAGGTGGCGGCGCTGGCGACGGGGGCCGGCATCCCCGTGCTGCGCGCGGCCCTGGTGCCGGACGACGCCGCCGCGGCCCGCCTGCGGGGCCGGCGCGTGCTCGCCTTCGCCGGCATCGGCCACCCGGCGCGGTTCTTCGACACGCTCCGCGCCTGCGGGGCAGACGTCGTTGAAGCCCTTGAGTTCGCAGACCATTATGCCTTCGCGCAGGGCGAGGCGACGGCCCTGGTGGCGCGGTCCGAGGCGGCCGGGCTCCTCGCCGTGACGACAAAGAAGGACCTCGCGCGGCTTGACCCCGACGAACGGGCAGCCCTTGTGGGCCGGCTCCACGTGCTTCCGGTCACGCTGCGCCCGGTCGGTGATGGGCTGGCAGGCCTGCTCGCAACTCTGCGTTGAGACGGGGCTCAGCTACGGGGGCGCGGCACTGCGCCCATGCGCTGCAGGACGGCCTCGCGGGAGACGTAGGGTTCCTGCAGGTCGACGCTCCAGTAGCGCAGCTCGTCGAGCGGGATCACCTCTCGGGTCACCCCGCAACGCACGAAGGCCCCGGGCTTGACGATCCGGAAATCCCCGTCGAGATACTCAAGAACCGCTTCGCCCTGGACCATGGGGCGGCGATCGAACCGGTTCATCAATTTCAACTCCGAAGAGCGGACCTGCTTTGGCTGAACAAGCAGTTGCCACATCTGCTTCTAGACTGCCGGAGCCGTTCCTCCAAGGCCTGTCACACCTCATGGATTTGAAGCGCCTCGTCAAGCTCGGCAGCCTCGCCCTCGCCGGGGTCGCGGTGGCCTGCGGCAGCGCGGCGGCGCGCGACCCCGTGCGCGTCAAGGTGCCGGCCAACGGGGTGACGCTGGCCGCGGTGATGTACCGGCCCGACGGCGAGGGTCCCTTCCCGGCAGTGGTCGCCCTGCACGGCTGCGCCGGGCTCTTCGGGCGTGACGGGCAGGTCAGCCGCCGCGAGGCCGACTGGGGCGAGCGTCTCGCTGCCCAGGGTTTTGTGGTGCTGCTGCCCGACAGCTTCGGATCGCGCGGGCTCGGGCCGCAGTGCCGCTCGCGGGAGCGCAAGGCACGCGCGTCCGTGGAGCGGCGCGACGACGCCCACGCGGCACGCCGCTGGCTGCAGGACCAGTCCTTCGTGAAGGGCTCCGCCGTGTCGCTCATGGGATGGTCGAACGGCGGCACCACGGGCCTCTATGCCATCCGCAACGAGCGCACGGCCCGTCCGGGGCGAGGCTTCCGCGTGATCGGCGAGGACTTCGCGCGCGCCGTCCTTCTCTATCCCGGCTGCCGGACCATCTCCGAGCGACCCTACCGGCCGCGCATGCCGCTGCTCGTGCTGGCCGGCCAGCTCGACGAGTGGACACCCGCCCGCTACTGCGAGCAGGTGGTGAACAAGGCCAGGGCGGCGGGGGCGGACGCCAGCATCACGGTGTTCCCAGGCGCCCACCACGACTTCGACTGGCCCGACCGGCCGGTGATGGTCATGCGCGGCGTCATCGTGGCCAACCGCACCATGGACGTGTTCTCGGGGACCAACACGGCGGCGCGGGCCGAGGCGCTGACCCGCGTCCCGGCCTTCCTCGCGCGCTGACGGCTCGTTCACACCACGGCGTGGAGCCCCACTCGGTTGCCCTCCGTGTCGACGATGTGGACGAAGCGGCCCATGCCCTCCGGCAACTCGATCACCGGTCCGGCGACGCGTCCGCCAAGCTTTTCAACCCGTGCGAGCATGTCGGGCAGGGCGCCGTCCGCGTTGAGGTACACCAGCGCGCCCTGGTCTGCCGGCGCGAGCCCCGGCCCGGCCATGACGCAGCCGGAAATGCCGCGCTCGCGCTCGTAGGGGAAGACGGCCATGCGGTTCGGGCCGATGGTCTCGCGGTTCAGCGTCGTGCCGAACAGGGCCTCGTAGAAGGACACCGCGCGCTCGAAGTCGGCGGCCGGCAGCTCGAACCAGACGGCCACCGTCGACCGGCGGGAGGGGGTGACGGGGTTGATGCTGGCAGTGGCGCCCATGGCGGTGTCTCCTCAGGTGGGTCAGGCCGCGACCGCGGCCCGGCATCACCATCGCCCTCCCCTGCTGACAGCTCCTGTCAGCAGTCACGAGACGGGGTCGGGAAGTCCGGCACTGCGCCGCCACTCCTTCACCAGGGCGCGCCGGCGCCGGGGCAGGCGCTCGGCAAGCGGCGTCACTTTGACCATCCGGTCCGTGCGGAAGTGGCGCCAGTCGCCGCGCAGTTCGCACCAGGCGGCAAGGACCCGCACGCGCTCGAAGAAGGCGAGCGACACGGGCCACACCACGCGCTCCGTCCGCTTGCCGCCGTCGTCGTAGACCAGCCGCAGCTTGGTTTCGGCCCGGATCGCGTCGCGCAGCACCGCAAGGTCGGCCTCCGCCGGAACCGCGGCCGTCGGCCCCACGATCAGGCCGCTGTCCTCGATCCCCTCCCCGCCATGCGGCAGCACGGCCTCGATGCGGGCCAGCGCGGAACGGGCGGCGGTGGCGAGGCGCGGATCGCCGTTCTCGGCCACCCATCGGGTGCCCAGCACGAGGGCCTCGATCTCGTCGGGCCGGAAGGTCAGCGGGGGCAGGAGCCAGCCCGGGCGCAGGACGAAGCCGACGCCCGCCTCGCCGTCGATGGGCGCGCCCTGCGCGGCGAGCGCGTCGATATCGCGAAAGAGCGTGCGCAGCGAGACGCCGAGTTCATCCGCGAGGACGCGGCCGGGAACGGGGCGGCGGTGGCGGCGCAGGGCGTCGATCAGGTCGAGGAGACGCTGCGCCCGCGCCATGGATCAACCGAAGAGGCTGCCCTGGCTGCCTCCGGCGGGCGGATCGCCCTTCGTCCGGGCCGGACGCGGCCGTGGCGTAGCATCCCCGGCCGTCGCACGCACGCGGCCGTCATGGAACTCGATGTCCAGCACCGTGCCGTCGGGGGCGGCGGCGGCGCTGCGCAGCGGCTGTCCGTCGGCATCGCGCACGAGCGCGAAGCCGCGCGCCAGCACGCCGTGGTAGCTGTAGCTCTCCGCCAGCTGCCACACGTTGGCGAGCCGGTCCCGGCGACGGTCGAGCGTCGCGGCCAGCGCCCGGCGGGCCCGTTCGCCCAGCGCGGACAGGCGGTCACGCCGCTGGGCGAGGCGCAGGGCCTCGGCCCGGGCGGTGGCGAGATGGGCCGCGCGCAGCCGGTCACCCAGCCCGTCGAGTCGCGCCCGGAACCCCGCGAGGCGGGCCTGCGGCGACAGGCGGGCAAGGCGCCGGCCGAGGTCGGCGAGCCGGCCCTCGTGCTTGCGGGAGTTCAGCACCAGCGCGTTCGTCAGCCGTCCGCCGGCGAGGTCCAGCCGCTGACGGGCCGGCGCCAGCAGGTCGTCGGGCCGGGGCAAAGCGCGGGCGGCACCGCGCAGCTCGGTGCGCCGGCGGTCGAGCAGGCGCCGGACGGCTCCGTCATGGCGCCGGGCAAGGTCGGCGACCTGCGCCATCAGGTCGGCGCGCACCGGCACCGCGATCTCGGCCGCGCCGGTGGGCGTCGGCGCGCGGCGGTCGGACGCGAAGTCGATGAGCGTCGTGTCGGTCTCGTGCCCGACGGCGGAGATCAGCGGAATGTCGCTCTCCGCCGCTGCCCGCACCACGCGCTCGTCGTTGAACCCCCACAGGTCCTCCAGCGAGCCACCGCCCCGGGCGACGATGATGAGGTCGGGGCGCGGCATGGGCCCGCCGGGCGGCAGCGCGTTGAAGCCGCGGATGGCGGCGGCGACCTCGGGGGCGCACGTGTCGCCCTGCACGCGCACCGGCCACACCAGCACGCGGCGCGGGAAGCGGTCCGCGAGGCGATGCAGGATGTCGCGAATCACCGCGCCGGTCGGCGAGGTCACGACGCCGATGACCTGCGGGAGGTAGGGCAGCGGCTGCTTGCGGGCGGCGTCGAACAGTCCCTCGGCGGCCAGCCGCCTGCGGCGCTCCTCCAGCTGGGCGAGCAGCGCGCCGACGCCAGCCGGCTCCAGCGTGTCGATGACGAGCTGGTACTTCGACTGGCCGGCGAAGGTGGTGATCTTGCCGGTCGCGATCACCTCCATGCCCGTCTCGGGCTTCACGCGCAGGCGGGATGCCGTGCCCTTCCAGATGACGCCGGCGAGGCAGGCACGCTCGTCCTTGAGGTCGAGATAGATGTGCCCGGAGGTGTGGACCTTCACCCCGCCAAGTTCACCGCGGACGCGGACATGGCCGTAGGCGTCCTCCAGCGTGCGCTTGAGCGCGCCGGAGAGCTCGGAGACGGACCATTCGGGGACGTTCGGGACCGGATCGGACATGCCCGATGTCTACCACGCGGCGCCGACCGTGCCAGCCCGGCCCCGCGGACGGGCGTTTTCCCCGGCGGGGGCGCTGCATTGCGGAAAAGCCGGTTTCCCCGGCCGCCTGGCATGTTCTAGACAGTCTCCGGCGACGCGAGAGGGACGGCCATGAAGATCCTGCTGATCGGCTCCGGCGGGCGCGAGCACGCGCTGGCGATGGCGCTGGCGCGCAGCCCGCGCTGCACGGCGCTGTTCACGGCGCCAGGCAATCCCGGCACCGCGGCGCTCGGCACCAACGTCGTCCTCGACGTGGCGGACCACGCGGCCGTCGTCGCCTTCTGCCGTACCATGGGCATCGGCCTCGTCGTCGTCGGCCCCGAGACACCGCTCGTCGCCGGCATCGTCGACGACCTCGCGGCCGCCGGCATCCGCACCTTCGGGCCCACGCGCGCCGCGGCGCAGCTGGAGGGCTCCAAGGCCTTCACCAAGGCGCTGTGCGACGAGGCGAAGGTGCCCACCGCCGCCTATGCCCGCTTCACGGCGGCCGAGCCGGCACGTTCCTATGTGCGCGAGCGCGGCGCTCCCATCGTCGTCAAGGCGGACGGGCTTGCCGCCGGCAAGGGCGTCGTCGTCGCCGCGACGGTCGAGGAGGCGGTCGAGGCCATCGACATGATGTTCGGCGGCGGCCTCGGCGCGGCCGGCGCGGAGGTGGTGATCGAGGAGTGCCTCGTGGGCGAGGAGGCCTCGTTCTTCGCGCTCGTCGACGGCGAGACGGCCCTGCCCCTCGCCTCGGCGCAGGACCACAAGCGCGTCGGCGACGGCGACACCGGTCCCAACACCGGCGGCATGGGCGCCTATTCCCCCGCCCCGGTGGTCACCCCGGCGATGGCCGAGCGGGTGATGGCGGAAATCATCCGCCCCAGCGTCGCCGCCATGAAGGCGCGGGGCACGCCGTTCAAGGGCGTGCTGTTCGCCGGGCTGATGATCACCGCCGAGGGGCCGAAGCTCATCGAGTACAACGTGCGCTTCGGCGACCCCGAGTGCGAGGTGCTGATGCCCCGCCTGCGGAGCGACATCGTCGACCTGATCGAGGCGACCATCGACGGCACCCTGGCCTCCGCGTCCCCGGCATGGCGCGAGGAGGCGGCTCTGACGGTGGTGCTCGCCGCGCGCGGCTATCCAGGGAAGCCCGAGACGGGGACGCCAATCCGCGGCATAGACACGGCGGCGCAACTGGAAGGCGTGACGGTGTTCCACGCCGGCACCCGGGCGGAGCCGGACGGCCGGATCGTGGCGAACGGCGGGCGCGTGCTCGCGGTCACGGCGCTCGCCCCCACCATCGCCGCCGCCAAGGCCCGCGCCTACGAGGCCGTGGACCGGATCGACTGGCCCGGCGGGTTCTGCCGCCGCGACATCGGCTGGCGCGCCGCCGGGCGAGACGGCTGAGCGGCCGGCACGCTATCCTGCCGCCCCCGTCCCCTCAGCGGAGCGTGTCATGTCCGACGATCTCGCCGACCTGTTCCCCGGCTTCGAGAGCCGCTGGATCCCCACCGAGGTGGGCAAGGCCTTCGCCCGCGTCGGCGGGTCGGGGCCGCCCGTCGTGCTGCTGCACGGCTTCCCGCAGACGCACGTGATGTGGCACAGGATGGCGCCGGCGCTGGCGCGCCACTTCACCGTGGTGGCCATGGACCTGCGCGGCTACGGCTGGTCCTCGGCGCCGCCCGGCGACCCGGCGCACGAGACCTACTCCAAGCGGGCCATGAGCCGCGACGTCGTCACGGTGATGGAAACGCTGGGCCACGTCCGGTTCCACTGCGTCGGCCATGACCGGGGGGCGCGTGTCGCCTACCGCCTGGCCCTCGACCATCCCGGCCGCGTCGACCGGCTCGCCGTGCTCGACATCATGCCCACCCTCACGATGTGGGAGGGCATGAACGCCAAGCGCGCCATGCAGGTCTACCACTGGACCTTCCTCGCCCAGCCGGCGCCGATGCCGGAAACGCTCATCGGCGGCGCGGCGCTCTACTGGCAGGACCAGAAGCTCGCCAGTTGGAGCGGCACGCGCACGCTGGAAAAGTTCGACCGGCGGGCGATGGCGCACTACCACGCGTTCTTCAACAACCCGGACCGCATCCACGCGTTGTGCGAGGACTACCGCGCCGGCGCCACCGTCGACCTCCTGCTCGACCAGGCGGACCGCGACGCCGGCCGCAGGATCCTGTCGCCGATGCTGGCGGTCTGGGGCAACGCGGGCATCCCAGCCGCAAGCTCCAGCCCGCTCGACGCGTGGCGCAGCACCTTCGCGCCGCAGGCGGAAGGGGCCGGTGTCGACAGTGGGCACTTCCTGCCCGAGGAGAACCCGGAGGCGACGCTGGCGCTCCTCCTGCCCTTCCTCGGCGCCAAGGCCTGAGAACGGGACCCCGCGACCGCGATGCGCGCCTCCCTCGTCACGTCGCCGCTGGTCGCGGCCCTCGTCGGCTTCGGCGGGACGCTCGCCGTCGTGCTCGCGGCCGCCAAGGGTGCAGGCGCAGACGCCGCGCAGACGGCCTCCTGGGTCACCGGCCTGTGCCTCGCCATGGCCGGCACGAGCGCGCTTCTCAGCTGGCGCCACCGGATGCCCATGGTGACGGCATGGTCGACGCCGGGGGCCGTGCTGATCGCGGCGACGACGACACCGCCGGGCATGGAGGCCGCCGTCGGCGCGTTCATGGTCGCGGGCGCGCTGATCGTGCTCACCGCCGGCGTGAAGCCCCTGGGCGACGCCGTCGCCCGCATCCCCGCCTCGGTGGCCTCCGCGATGCTGGCCGGCGTGCTCCTGCGCTTCGTGCTGCCGGCCTTCGACAGCGCCACCACCGCGCCGCTGCTCGTGCTGCCGCTGATCGGGCTCTTCCTCATCCTGCGGATCGCGAGCCCCGCCTTCGCCGTGCTGATCGTGCTCGCGGCTGGCGTCGCGCTGTCGGCGGGACTGGGCCTCGTCGGCCCGCTGCCGGGGTGGATCTGGCCCACGGCCGTCTTCATCCCGCCGCGCTTCGACGCGGGCGTGGCGCTGGGCCTCGGCGTGCCGCTCTTCCTCGTCACCATGGCCTCCCAGAACCTGCCGGGCTTCGCGGTGCTGCGCGCCGCGGGCTACGCGCCGCCGGTTCGCGCGGCGCTGGCGGTGACAGGCGGTGCCTCGCTGCTGACCGGGCTCATGGGCGCGCACACCAGCAACATGGCGGCCATCACCGCGGCGCTGGTGACGGGGCCGGACACCCATCCCGACAAGGCGTCGCGCTGGCCGGCGGGCGTCGTCTACGGTGCGGTCTACCTCGTCTTCGCGCTGCTCTCCGGCTTCCTCGTGGCGCTGTTCGCCGCGCTGCCGGTCGACCTGATCCGGACCGTGGCCGGTCTCGCCCTGATGACGCCGCTGCTCGGCTCGCTCGCGGCGGCGATGGCCGACGAGAAGCAGCGCTTCGCCGCCGTGCTGACGCTCGCCGTGACGGCGTCGGGCGTGACGTTCTTCGGCGTGGGGTCGGCCTTCTGGGGGCTCGTCGCCGGGGTCCTGGCGCTGGCCATCGAGGCCGTGCTGCGGCGTCCCGCGCCATGAGCGGCTGCGGCGCGGCCGCGATGCTGTAGAGTGCGCCGATGCCGCACCGCCGACACGCTCCTCCGCCTGCTCCTCCCCGCCCCGTCGCCCTCGCGCTCGGCGGCGGCGGCGCCCGCGGGCTCGCCCACATCGTCGTCATCGAGGCGCTCGACGAGCTCGGCGTCCGGCCGGCGCGCATCGTCGGCACCTCGATGGGTGCGGTCGTCGGGGCGGCCTATGCGGCGGGCGTTCCCGGCGCCGAGATGCGCCGCTACGCGCTGGAGCGCCTGAAGGACCGGGCGCGCGTCATGGCGCTGGTGCTGCAGGCGCGCGTCGGGCGCATCACCGACATCCTGTCGCGCGGCTTCGGCGCCAATCCGGTGCTGCTCGACGGGGAGAAGGTGCTCGACCTGTTCTGGCCGGAGACGGTGCCGGACCTGTTCGAGGACCTCGGCATCCCCTTCTGCGCGGTCGCGACGGACTATCACGCCCGCGACGAGGCCGTCTTCGACAGCGGGCCGCTGGTCACCGGCGTCGCGGCGTCGATGGCCATCCCCGGCCTGATCAAGCCGGTGACGGCGATCGGGCGCGTCTTCATCGACGGCGGGGTGGTCAATCCCCTCCCCTTCGACCGCCTCGCCGACGGCCCGGCGGGCGCCGTGACGATCGCGGTCGACGTCAGCGGCGGGCAGGTCGACGCCGAGGCGAAGACGCCGGAGCCCTTCCAGGCCATGATCGGCGCCGCGCAGATCATGCAGGGGGCCATCGTGGCGCAGAAGCTCAAGTCACGGGCGCCCGACATCCTCGTCCGGCCGCAGGTCGGCGGGCACCACGTGCTCGATTTCTTCCACGCGAAGGAGATCCTCGCCGCGGCGGAGACCTGCAAGGACGCCCTGAAGCGCGACCTCGAGGCGGCGCTGGGCAATGTGAGCGAGGCGCCCTGACTCAGCGCCGCTCGCGGAAGAACCCGCGCAGCATCGCGCCGGCCTCCGTCTCGCGGATGCCGCCATAGACCTCCGGCGCGTGGTGGCAGGTGGGCGAGGCATAGAGGCGCACGCCGTTCTCCACCGCGCCGCCCTTGGGGTCGTACGCGCCGAAGTAGAGCCGCCGGATGCGGGCGAAGGAGATCGCCGCCGCGCACATCGGGCAGGGTTCCAGCGTCACCACGAGGTCGCAGCCGACGAGCCGCTCCGTGCCAAGCGCCCCGCAGGCGGCCCGGATGGCGAGGATCTCGGCGTGGGCCGTCGGGTCGCGGTCCTCGAGCGTCCTGTTGCCGGCCCGCGCGACGACGGCGCCGTCCTTGACGACGACGGCGCCGATGGGAACCTCCCCCCGCCGGGCCGCCGCCTCGGCCTCCTGCAAGGCCTCCGCCATGGCGTCGATCCGCGACTGCGCTGCTGCCATGCCGGAATTCGCCCGTCCTTCGCTCGCAAGACGGGTCGCACTCTGCTATCAGCGCGGCATGAGCGACAAGACGAAAAAGGGTGGCGGCGGCTTCAAGGGCCGGCCGCCGCAGAACCGCGGTCCGCGTCGCGGACCGCCCGGCCCCGCCCGGGACGAGGGCGAGCGCCGCCCGCGCCGCGACGACGAGCGGGCTGCGCGCCCGCGCCGCAGCGACGACGAACGTCCCGCTCGCAGCCGCCGCGAGGAGGGGGACAGCCGCCCGCCGCGCCCGCGGCGCGAGGAGGGCGACCGCCCGTTCCGGCCGCGCCGCGACGATGCCGCCGGTGGCGAGCGCAGCTTCCGCCCGCGCCGCGAGGAGGGGGACAGTCGCCCGCCGCGCCCGCGTCGCGAGGATGGTGACCGCCCGTTCCGGCCGCGCCGGGACGATGCCGCCGGTGGCGAGCGCAGCTTCCGCCCCCGCCGCGAGGAGGGGGACAGCCGCCCGCCGCGCCCGCGGCGCGAGGAGGGCGCCCGCCCGTTCCGGCCGCGCCGCGACGATGCCGCCGGTGGCGAGCGGACCTTCCGCCCCCGCCGCGAGGAGGGGGACAACCGTCCCGCCCGCCCGCGCCGCGAGGAGGGCGACCGCCCGTTCCGGCCGCGCCGGGACGATGCCGCCGGTGGCGAGCGGACCTTCCGCCCCCGCCGCGAGGAGGGGGACAGCCGTCCTGCCCGCCCGCGCCGCGAGGAGGGCGACCGCCCGTTCCGGCCGCGCCGGGACGATGCCGCCGGTGGCGAGAGCAGCTTCCGCCCGCGCCGCGAGGAGGGGGACAGCCGTCCTGCCCGCCCGCGTCGCGAGGAGGGCGACCGCCCGTTCCGGCCGCGCCGGGACGATGCCGCCGGTGGCGAGCGGACCTTCCGCCCCCGCCGCGAGGAGGGGGACAGCCGTCCCGCCCGCCCGCGCCGCGAGGACGGTGACCGTCCCTTCCGCGGTCGTCGTGACGAGGGCGGCGACCGGCCGTTCCGGCCCCGCCGGGACGAGGGCGAGGGACGCGGCTTCCGTCCGCGCCGGGAGGACCGGCAGCGGTCCGCCAGCGCGCCGGCAGGCGAGCGTCCGAAGAAGGAGTATGCCGAGCGCATCGCCAAGGTGATCGCGCGGGCGGGGCTCTGCTCGCGCCGCGACGCCGAAGCGTGGATCGAGGCGGGGCGGGTCACCGTCAACGGCGAGGTGCTGGCGAGCCCGGCGCTCGACGTCACCGCGAAGGACCGCATCACCGTCGACGGCCAGCCGCTGCCGACGCGCGAGCGCACGCGGCTGTTCCTCTACCACAAGCCGCGCGGGCTGGTGACGACGGCGCGCGACCCCGAGGGGCGGCCGACGGTGTTCGGCTCGCTGCCGCCGGGCCTGCCGCGCGTGGTCACGATCGGCCGGCTCGACATCAACACCGAGGGCCTGCTGCTGCTCACCAACGACGGCGGGCTCTCCCGGGTCATCGAGCTGCCGGAGACGGGCTGGCTGCGGCGCTACC
Organism: Alsobacter sp. R-9; assembly: GCF_054612375.1. Classification (NCBI taxonomy): domain Bacteria; kingdom Pseudomonadati; phylum Pseudomonadota; class Alphaproteobacteria; order Hyphomicrobiales; family Alsobacteraceae; genus Alsobacter; species Alsobacter sp. R-9. The sequence continues at coordinate 137,891 of NZ_JBTSWJ010000004.1, forward strand.
GCGTGCGCGCCTATGGCGAGGTGACGCAGGCGGACCTCGATGCGCTGGCCGGCGGCGTCACCATCGACGGCATGCACTACGGCCCCGTCGAGGCGGAGGTCGACCGCGAGCAGGGCGACAACGTGTGGATCACGCTCGGCCTGCGCGAAGGCAAGAACCGCGAGGTGAAGCGCATCCTCGAGCACCTCGGCCTGCAGGTGAACCGGCTCATCCGGCTCTCTTTCGGCCCGTTCCAGCTCGGCGACCTGCCGGAGGGCTCCGTCGAGGAGGTGTCGACCCGCATCCTCGCCGACCAGCTCGGCCCCGACCTCGCCGCCCAGGCGGGCGTCGACTTCGAGGCACCGGTCTTCGTCTACGAGGAGGACGACTTCCGCCCGAAGAAGCGCGAGGACCGGCCGCAGAAGCGCGAGCGCGAGGCCGCCCGCGGCGAGCGGCCGGAGCGCCCCCGGCGCGACCGAGACGGTGACGAGCGCCCGTGGCGCGACCGGGACGGCGACGAGCGGCCCCGCCGCGGCGCGCGGTTCCGCGACGAGGACGAGGCCCGTCCGGCCGAGGCTCCCGAGGCGCCGAAGCGCCCGGCGCGCCGCAGCCCGCTCGATCCGGCCCGCAGCGTGTGGCGTGCCGAGGAGCCCGAGGCGGCAGCCGGCACGGGCCGCAAGCTGCCGCGGCGCGGCGCCGACCCCAAGGCGGCGCGCGCCGAGAGCGGCGAGCGCGAGCACGTGCGCACTGGCAAGGTGCAGAGCCGCAGCGGCAAGACCGTGCTGGTCGAGCGCGTGGCGCGCGACCCGGCCGCGCAGGTCCGCGAGGACAAGCCCGTGCGCGCCCGCCGCGACGACTTCAACCGTGAGCAGGCACCCGACGAGCAGCGGCCCCGCCGCTCGGCCTGGGACGAGGGCGACGAGCGTCCGCGCCGTCCGTCCCGTCCGACGGGCGACGGCCCGCGCCGCGACCGCGACGGCGACCGGCCTGCCCGCGGAGGCTCCGTCGGGGACCGCCCCTACCGCGGCAAGCCCGGCGGCCGCTTCGGCGGCGAGCGCAGCGAGCGCCCGCGCGGCGACAGGCCCGAGGGCGACCGGCCCCGCGGCAGGTCGTTTGGAGACAAGCCTTCGGGCGGCAAATCCTTCGGGGGCAAATCCTTCGGGAGCAAATCCTTCGGGAGCAAGCCCGGCGGCGGCCGGCCGTTCGGCGGCAAGCCGGGCGGCGGGCGTCCCGGCGGCGGCAGGCCCGGCGGGTCCGGCGGGCCGCGGCGCCCGCGGCGCGACGACTGAGCGCCGCGATGCGGATCGTCGGCGGGCGGTTCCGCGGCCGGTCCCTCACCGGCCCGAAGAGCATGGCGGTCCGCCCCACGTCGGACCGCCTGCGCGAGACGCTGTTCAACGTGCTGGCCCACGCCTACGACGACCCCGTCGAGGGGGCGCGCGTGCTCGACCTCTTCGCCGGCACGGGTGCGCTGGGTCTGGAGGCGCTGTCGCGCGGCGCCGCCTACGCGCTCTTCGTCGACGATTCGACCGAGGGCCGCGGCCTCGTGCGCGCGAACGTCGACGCGCTGGGCGTGGCCGGCATCACCAAGGTGTTCCGCCGCGACGCCACGCGCCTCGGCCCCGCCCACCCCAACGCGCCGTTCTCGCTGGTATTCTGCGACCCGCCCTACGGGCGCGACCTCGCGCCGACGGCGCTCGCATCCGCCATCGCGGGCGGATGGCTGGCGCCCGGCGCGCTGGTCGTCGTGGAGGAGGCCGCCGACGCGGCCCTTGCGCTGCCTGCGCCGCTGGAGACGCTGGAGGAGCGCACCTACGGCGACACGAAGGTGCTCTTCGCACGCCTTCCGTGACGCGGCGGCTTCGTCGCCTCCCCGCCCGGATGATCGTGCGTCAGCGCCGGCCGAACAGGCGCTCGATGTCGGTGAGCTTCAGCTCCACATAGGTCGGCCGGCCGTGGTTGCACTGGCCTGAAAGCGGCGTCGCCTCCATCTCCCGCAGCAGCGCGTTCATCTCGTCGGGCCGCATCCGCCGCCCGGCGCGGATGGAGTGGTGGCATGCGACCGTCGCCAGCACGTGGTCGAGGCGCTTCTCCAGCGCCAGCGCGCTGCCCCACTCCTCGAAGCTCTCGGCGAGGTCCCGGACCAGCCCCGCCACGTCGGCGCCCGCCGACAGCGCCGCCGGCACCTGCGTCACCGCAACCGCGCCCGGCCCGAAGGGCTCCACCACGAGGCCGAGGTCGGCGAGCAGGGACGCCCGGTCGACCAGGCGCTCGGCCTCGACAGGGTCGAGGTCCACCACGACGGGGATGAGCAGCCCCTGGCGGGCGATGCCCCGGCCCTCCCGCTCGCGCTTCAGGCGCTCGTAGACGAGGCGTTCGTGCGCGGCGTGCTGGTCGACGATGACGACGCCGTCGCGGGTCTGCGCCACGATGTAGGTATCGTGCACCTGCGCCCGCGCCGCCCCGAGCGGACGGTCCAGCAGTTCGGGGGCGGCCTCCGGCTGGCCGGCGCGGGCGTCGGCGGACGGCGCCGCGAGCGCGGCGAAGGCAACCTGCGCCGCCTCCGCGAAGCCGGCCTGGGCGCGGCGCGGCTCCTCGGGTGCGGCGGGCGAGGATCGCCAGTCCCAGTCCAGCGGCCGACGGGACCCGCCGGACCACGCGCCCTGCTGCGCGGGCGGAGGCGAGCCTGGCCGCAGCGCCTCGAGCGTCCGGGCGGAAACCGTGTTGGCGGCCCGGTGCCCGGCGGCGCCGACCGCGTCCTTCAGCGCGCCGACCACCAGCCCTCGGACCAGCCCCGGGTCGCGGAACCGGACCTCGCTCTTGCCGGGGTGCACATTGACGTCCACGGCCCGCGCCGGGCACGTGACGAATAGCGCCACGGCCGGATGCCGGCCCGCCGGCACGACGTCGGCATAGGCCGCCTTCACCGCGCCGAGCAGCACCTTGTCGCGCACCGGGCGGCCGTTGACGAAGAGATGCACCGCCGCCGCGGTGGGCCGGTGATAGGTGGGCAGGCCGGCAAGGCCGCCCAGCGCGACGTCCTCCCGTGTCGCGTCGACCGGCACGGCATTCGTCACGAACTCGCGGCCCAGCACCTGCGACAGGCGACCCGCCAGCGCGTCGGCCCCCTCGCCCGGCACGGCCGGGTAGTCGAGGGACGGCGCCCCCTCCCCCGCCAGCGTGAAGCGCACGCCGGGGTGCGCCATGGCGAGGCGCCGGACCACGTCCGCCACCGCCTGCGCCTCGGCACGGTCGGTCTTCAGGAACTTGAGCCGCGCCGGCGTGGCGAAGAACAGGTCGGCGATCTCGACGCGCGTTCCGGGCCCCACCGCAGCGGGGCGCACCGGATGCTTGAGGCCCGCGTCGACGAGGATCGAGAGGCCATGGTCGGCGCCCGCGCGCCGGGTCGCGATGGTGAGGCGGGCGACCGCGCCGATCGACGGCAGCGCCTCGCCGCGGAAGCCGAGCGTGTCGATGGCGAAGAGGTCGCCGTCCGGGATCTTGGAGGTGGCGTGGCGTTCGACCGCGAGGTCGAGGTCCGCCGCGTCCATGCCCGAGCCGTCGTCGACGACGCGGATCAGCCGCCGCCCGCCGCCCTCGATGACGACCTCGACACGGCGCGCCCCGGCATCCAGCGCGTTCTCGACCAGTTCCTTGACGGCCGATGCGGGACGCTCCACGACCTCGCCCGCCGCGATGCGGTCCACGAGGACGGGGTCGAGGCGGCGCACGGCCATGTCGTGGAGGTCCGGAGGCTGCGGAGAATCACGGCGTTGAGGAGCATTTTAAGCCTCAATCGCGCGTGGGGCAGCAATCGACGGTAGAATTCCCCCGGAATCCGCCGAAGCCTGCGGCGTCACAGCCCCTGCGGCTTGCCGACCACCGCCACCAGCAGGCGCCCGTCGCCATAGAGGCGCCGCGCGGTGCGCGCGGTGTCCTCGCCGGTGACGGCGCCCACGAGGCCGTTGCGGCGGTCCATGTAGTCGATGCCGAGGCCCTCGACCTGGATGCGCACCAGCTGGCTGGCGATCTTCGTCGACGTGTCGAAGTTCAGCGCGTAGGACCCGATCAGGTACTTGCGCGCCTTCTCGAGTTCCTCCGCGTCCGGCCCCTTCTCGATGAGCGAGCGGATCTCGTCCTCGATCACCGCGAGCGACTCGGCGACGCGCTCGTTCTTCGTCGACGTGCCGCCGAGGTGCAGCGCCGCGTGCTCGAAGGGCGCCAGCTGCGACCACACCGAGTAGGCGAGGCCGCGCTTCTCGCGAACCTCGCGGAACAGGCGGGACGAGAACACGCCGCCGCCGAGCACGTGGTTCACCACCACGGCCGGGATCCAGTCGGGATCGTTGCGCGACAGCCCCGGCGCGCCGAAGCGCAGGGACGACTGCGGGATGTCGAGTTCGACCACCTTGCACTCGCCGCGCCCCTCCGCGACCACGTCGGGAACGGGCAGCAGCACGCCGGCCGCCGGCAGCTCGCCGAAGGTCCGGTCGAGCTCGGCCCCGAGGCTCGCGGCATCGATCGCGCCGACCACGCCCAGCTTCAGGTTGGCGCGCGTGAGCACGCGGTCGCGGTAGGCGACGAGGTCCTCGCGGGTGATCGTCGGCAGGCTCTCCAGCGTGCCGTGGACCGGCCGCCCGTAGGGATGGCCCGGGAAGGCCGTCTCGAAGAACAGGCGCCCGACCATCGAGTCCGGATCGTTGATCTCATGGCGGATGCCGGCCTCGATCTGGGCGCGCACGCGCTCCAGCGGCTCGTCGTCCAGCCGTGCCTGCGTCACCGCGAGGCGCAGCATGTCGAAGGCCTCGGCGCGATGCTTGACCAGCGTGCGCAGGTGGCCGGAGAGGCGGTCGCGGTCGGCGTGGAAGCGCAGCTCGATCGCGTATTCGTCGAGCCGCTCATGGAAGGCGGCGGAGTCGTAGGGGCCGGCGCCCTCGTCCAGCAGGCCGGACAGGAAGTAGCCGACGCCCGGCTTGCCGGCGGGGTCCTGCGACGAGCCACCCGGAACCGAGAACTCCAGCGCCATGAGCGGCACCGTGTAGTCCTCCACCAGCCAGGCCTCGATGCCGCCGGGCGAGACCACCCGCTGGATGCGCGAGGCGTGGCTCTTGTCGACGCGGGTGACGGGTGCGTTCATCGGACGGATCTCTGCGGCGGGCGGGCGACGGTCGTCGTGGGGACGCGGCTCACGCCGCGTCCTTCAGCAGGTAGCCGGTGACGGCACGGCGGGAATCGAGCCAGCGGGCCGCGGCCTCGCGCACCTGCCCGGCCGTCACCGCCTCGATGTCCTGCGGCCAGCGCGCGACGCTATCGACGCTGCCGCCGGTCGCCAGCGTCGAACCGTAGATGCGGGCCAGCGACGACTGGTTGTCCTGCGCATAGATGGTGTCGGCGACGAGCCGCGTCTTGGCCCGGTCGAGTTCGCGGGCGTCGACGCCGTCGCGCGCCACCTCGGCCACGACCGCCACGAGGTCGGCGTCGAGCGCCTCCAGCGTGACGCCGGGGCGGGGCACGGCGTAGAGCATCAGGCGGGAGCGGTCGACGGCGGTGCTCTGGTACCAGCCTCCGGCCGCCACGGCGACCCGCTTCTCGACGACGAGCCGGCGGTGCAGCCGGCCGGTGTTGTGGGCGGAGAGCACCTGCACGAGCACCTCCAGCGCCTCCGCCTCGCCGGGCTCGGCGGTGGTATAGGAGGGCACCATCCACGCCTTCTGCAGCGAGGGCTGCTCGACCTTGGGATCGGCGAGGCTGACCAGCCGCGACGCACGCAGCTCCGGCTCCTGCGGACGCGAGCGCACGGGCGCCTCGCCGCGGGCGGGGACCTTGCCGTAGGTCTTCTCGGCCAGCGCGCGGACCTCGTCCGGCGTCACGTCGCCGGCAACGACGAGGATGGCGTTCTCGGGCGTGTAGAAGCGCCGGTAGTAGGCGAGCGCATCCTCCCGGCCGAGGCCCTCGATCTCGTGCATCCAGCCGATGATCGGCGTGCCGTAGGGGTGGTGGGTGAACAGCGTCTTGGCCACGGTCTCGCCGAGCTGGGCGGCGGGGTCGGTGTCGGTGCGCATGCGGCGCTCCTCCAGCACCACGTCGCGCTCGGGGTCCACCACCTCGTCGGTCAGCACCAGACCGTGCATCCGGTCGGCCTCGAAGCCCATCACGGTCTCGAGGTGCTCGCGCGCGACGCGCTGGAAATAGGCGGTGTAGTCCATCGAGGTGAAGGCGTTCTCCTGGCCGCCGAGTTCGGCGACGACGTTGGAGAACTCGCCCTGCGGATGCTTCTCGGTGCCCTTGAACATCAGGTGCTCGAGGAAGTGGGCGATGCCCGACTTGCCGACCGGATCGTCCGCCGAACCGTTGCGGTACCACACCATGTGCGTCACCACGGGCGTGCGGTGGTCGGGGATGACCACGACGTCGAGCCCGTTGGCGAGCCTGAAGTCGGTGACCTGCGGCCCGGCCTCGGGCTTCGCGGCGGCAGTCGCGGCGGTGGACGGGGCGGCGACGTCGGTCATGCGATGCAGTCTCCGGTCGTTGTCAGCGCGGCATTGCAGCCTCGGGCTGCATGAACCCCATATAAACAGGGGTCCCGCCTTTCGACAGGACCCCCAGCCTTCTTTCCGGCGTCCGCAGTGACGCGGGCGCTTATTCCTCGTCCGGATCCTTCTGGCGCGGACGGAAGGTGCGCAGCGGATCGCGCTCCTCCGCATCGGTCATGCCGGGACGGACCAGTGTCTTGCCTGCGGTGAGCGGCCCCTTGTCGGAGGGCGTGCGCAGGCCGGGCGGCGGATCGGTGAGATACCGGCGCGGCGGCTCCTGGCCGGCGACGAGCGTGCGGCTGCTCGACGGCTCGGAGCCCATGCTCTTGCCGAGCTCCTGGAGCTTGTCCGGGGACACCCAACCCGATTCCGCGAGGCTGCGCTCGGGATGCACGGGCGCCGGACCCTCCGCCGTGCCGCGAGCGTTGGTGCGGCTGCCGGGAAGATCCGACGGGCGGGCGACCTTGCCGGCGCCGATGTCGGACTCGCGAGCATTGGGACGGGGCGTGCGGGCGGCCTTCGCCTCCGCGGCGCGGCGCGCCACGTCCGGGTCGTTCGGCCAGGCGGCCGTCTTGGTGGACGGAGCGGCCTCCGGCGGGCGAAGGGTCATCTTCGGCGGCACGACGAGCGGCGCGCGCTCCCGATACTCGATCTCGGGGGCTTCCTCGGTCGGCTTCATGCCAAACAGGTTGAGCATGCTGTCGAGGAACTGCGCCTGCGCGGGCGCGGCCATCATCATCGGCAGCGAGAGCGCGGCGGCAGCGGCGAGAAGGCGGGACTTCGAAACCATGCAGTCGACCCCACGTCTATGCGGCTGGCGTCAGCAATCACACCAACACGGCCGTTTTGAGGCATTCAGGCCGGCGGACGATCCGGATTCGGCCCGGAGGGCGACCGCCTGCGACCCTCGACGACGAGGGAGTCATACAGAAGCAGGCCCACGCCCGCAACGATGGCCGAGTCGGCAAGATTAAAGACGTATGGAAAGAAGGGGATCCAGTACAGCAGCACGAAGTCCGCCACGGCCCCGTAGACGGCCCGGTCGACGGCGTTGCCCAGAGCACCGCCGATGAGCAGACCCAGCGCCACCGCCACCAGCAGCGACGACGCCCGCCACAGCCACACTCCGAGGCCGATCGCCGCGACCACCGAGAGCACGACCAGCGCCCACTGGCCCCAGTCCTCGTGCTGCTGGAAGAGCCCGTAGGAGATGCCGCGGTTCCAGACCATCACGAGGTCGAACAGCGGCCAGACGCGCACCGGCGGCCGCTCGGGCAGCTGGAACACGAACAGGATCCAGGCCTTGAGGGCCTGGTCCGCGAGAAACACGAGCGCGACGAGCGCGAAGCCGAGTCGGCGGGGCGTCATGCCTCCGACTTAGGGCTTCGCCTCCGGCACGGCAACCGGCGAGGTCAGGCGAACGCGGGCCGGTGCGTCTCGCCCGGCCCTAGCGCGCCAACCGCGGCGGCTTTCCCTTCTCCCCCGGTGGGAGCGAAGGAAGCGCCCGGGCCTCGCGCACCGACGGCGGCAGCTTTCCCTTCTCCCCGCGTATGGGGAGAAGGTGCCCGCGCAGCGGGCGGATGAGGGGCCGCAGCCGCGGCAGCTCTACGCCGCCCCGGCGTGCGCGGCGTCCCACTCGCGCAGCGCCGCGGCGTCGCGGGGGGTGACGTCGGGATAGTCCGCATCGGTCCCGACCTCGGTCGAGATCTTCCAGGAGCGGGCGCACTTGCGGCCCTCCGCCGTCGTCGGCACCACCGCGACGCCGGGCACGTCCTCGATGCGGAAGGCCTCGTCCGGGCCGTCGCCCTCCATCAGCCAGAGGCCGGAGGTGATGCACACCTCGGCCATGTCCACCGTCGACAGGAGGTTGCGAAGCTCGTCGTCGGCCACGTAGAGCCGGGGCGCCGCTTCCAGCGAGGCGCCGATGCGCTTGGCAGCGCGCTCCACCTCGAGCGCGCCGGTGACCACGCGGCGGACGCGGCGGATCGTCGCCCACTTCTCGGCGAGCGCCCCGTCGAGCCAGCTCGGCGGCGTCTCCGGGAAGACCTCGAGGTGCACGGACTCGGCCTGCGGGTAGCGGGCCAGCCACGCCTCCTCGCCGGTGAAGACCAGCACGGGCGCGAGCCATACGGTGACGCGGCGGAAGACCTCCTCGATCACCGCCAGCGCCGCCAGCCGGGTCGGGCTGGAGGCCGGGTCGCAGTAGAGGACGTCCTTGCGCACGTCGAAGTAGAAGGCCGAGAGGTCCGTCGTCATGAAGGACGACAGCTGCGCCACCACCTTCTTGTAGTCGAAGTCCGCGTAGGCCTCGCGCACCACAACGTCGAGCTCCGCCAGCCGGTGCAGGATCAGCCGCTCCAGCTCGGGGATGTCGTCCATGGCGGACAGCGTCGCGCCGCCGTGGTGGGCGAGCGTGCCGAGCATCCAGCGGATCGTGTTGCGCAACTTCCGGTAGGTCTCGACGAAGGTCTTCAGGATCTCCGGGCCGATGCGCAGGTCGTCCGAGTAGTCCGACGCCGCCACCCAGAGGCGCAGGATGTCGGCGCCGCTGTCGCGGATGACGTCCTGCGGCGCGACGACGTTGCCCTTGGACTTCGACATCTTCTCGCCCTTCTCGTCGAGGACGAAGCCGTGGGTGAGCACCACGTCGTAGGGCGCGCGCCCGCGCGTGCCGCAGCTCTCCAGCAGCGAGGAGTGGAACCAGCCGCGATGCTGGTCGGAGCCCTCGAGGTACATCACCGTGTCGCGGCCGCCGTCGACGACCCGCTTCACGCCGGCAAGGCCGGGGAAGTGACGCGGGTCCTCGAGCGTGAAGGCGTGCGTGGAGCCGCTGTCGAACCACACGTCGAGCACGTCGTCGATCTTCTCGTACTGCGCGGGATCGTGCTCGGGCGCGAGGAAGCGGGCGCCCTGCGGGTCGCTGAACCACGCGTCGGCGCCCTCCGCCTCGAAGGCCGCGCCGATGCGGGCGTTGACCGCCTCGTCGCGCAGGACCTCGCCGGTCTCCTTGTGCACGAACACGGTGATCGGCACGCCCCAGGCGCGCTGACGCGAGATCACCCAGTCGGGCCGGTTCTCGATCATGCCGTTGATGCGGTTCTCGCCCACCGCCGGCACCCAGCGCGTGTGGCTGATGGCGGTCAGCGCCACCTGCCGCAGCGTGCGCCCGTCGAGGCTCGCCACCGGCTTGTCCATGGCGATGAACCACTGCGGCGTGTTGCGGAAGATGAGCGGCGCCTTGGAGCGCCAGGAGTGCGGGTAGCTGTGCTGCAGCCGCCCGCGCGCCACCAGCGCGCCGACCTCGGTCAGCTTCGCGATCACCCGCTTGTTGGCGTCGCCCTCCTTGCCCTTGTCGTCGAAGACGCGGGCGCCCTCGAAGAGCTTCACGTGCGGGTAGTAGGAGCCGTCGGGCGCGACCGTGTGGGGCACCTGCTCGGTGCCGGCGGCGGCGAAGACGGCGCGGTTGGCGACGAAGGTGTTGTAGTCGTCCGCGCCGTGGCCGGGCGCCGTGTGCACGAAGCCCGTGCCGGCGTCGTCGGTGACGTAGTCGGCGGCCACCATCGGCACGTCGAAGTCGTAGAAGCCTTCCGCCCCTGCCGCCCCGCGGAAGGGATGGCGGCAGGCCTGGACATGGGCGGGATCGACCTCGCGAAGGCGCTGGAAGCCCTCCACCTTGGCGGCCTTCATCACCTCCTCGGCGAGCTTGTCGGCGACCACGTAGAGGTCGCCCGGCTTCGCCCAGTTGCCCTCCGGCGCCGCGACGACCTTGTAGAGGCCGTAGGCGATGTCCTTCGAGTAGGCGATGGCGCGGTTGGCCGGGATCGTCCACGGCGTGGTCGTCCAGATCACGACCGCCGCGTCGCTCAGCGACACGTCGGTGGTGCGCTCGACGGGGAAGGCCACCCAGATCGTCGTCGACTGGTGGTCGTGGTACTCGACCTCGGCCTCGGCGAGCGCGGTCTTCTCGACGACCGACCACATCACCGGCTTGGAGCCGCGGTAGAGCTGGCCGGTCATGGCGAACTTCATCAGTTCGCGCGCGATCTGCGCCTCCGCCGCGAAGGCCATCGTCGAATACGGGTTCGCCCAGTCGCCCTCGACGCCGAGGCGCTTGAACTCCTCGCGCTGCACGCCGAGCCAGTGCTCGGCGAAGGCGCGGCACTCCTTGCGGAACTCGACGACGTCAACCTCGTCCTTGTTGCGGCCCTTCTTGCGGTACTCCTCCTCGATCTTCCACTCGATCGGGAGGCCGTGGCAGTCCCAGCCCGGCACGTAGTTCGAGTCGTGCCCCAGCATCTGCTGGGAGCGCGTCACCATGTCCTTGAGGATCTTGTTGAGCGCGTGGCCGATGTGGATGTTGCCGTTGGCGTAGGGCGGGCCGTCGTGCAGCACGAACTTCGGCCGGCCGGCCGCCGTCTCGCGCAGCCGGCGGTAGAGGTTGGTTTCCTGCCAGCGCGCCAGCAGCTGCGGCTCGCGCTGGGGCAGGCCGGCGCGCATCGGGAACTCCGTCTGCGGCAGGAACAGGGTCTTGGAGTAGTCGCGGCCGGCGGCGGCTGCGTCCTTCGAGCGATCGTTCATGGCGGGATCATCCGGGCGCCGGCGCGGCCGGCGGCATTGTCTGGGCTTCTGGCGTTCTCACGCCTCGGGGCGACAGGCGTCAGCATCCCGACCCGTCGCGCGGCGTCAGCCGGCAGCGAGGGCCGGGCCGGTAATTCGCGCGATGGACGCGTTATGGAGCCGTGACCGAGCCATGCCGGGCCTTCTAGCAGGCGGGCCGGCGCAGATAAAGGGCGTCCCCATCGAGGGCGTCGCGTTTCAGCCGACGCGCGGCAGCGGCAGCAGGGACGGCGCGCCCTCCCCCGCCGCGGCGCGGCCCAGCGCTTCGCGCGCCGTCGCGCTGTCGACGGCCATGCGGGCGACCAGCGCGTCGACGCTGTCGAACTTCTCCTCGCCGCGGATCCACGCCACGAACTCGACGTCCACGACGCGGCCGTAGAGGTCGCCGGCGAAGTCGAACAGGAACACCTCGAGCAGGGGGGCGCCATCGTCGAAGGTGGGCCGGCGGCCGAAGCTGGCGACGCCGTCCACCACGCGTCCGTCGTCGAGCGCGGCGCGGACGGCGTAGATGCCGTGGCGCAGGCTGCAGCCGGGCTCGAGCTTGAGGTTTGCCGTCGGGAAGCCGAGCGTGCGGCCGCGCTTGTCGCCGTGCTGCACGGTGGAGCGGACGATCCAGCGCGAGCCGATCAGCATCCCTGCCCGGGCCACGTCACCCTCCGCCAGCGCAGCGCGGATGGCGCTCGAGGACACGGGTTCCGCGCCGTCGAGCAGGGGCTCGACGATCCGCGACGCGAGGCCGCACGAGGCGGCGAGGCGGGCCAGTTCGCCGGGCGTGCCGGCGCGGCCCTTGCCGAAATGGAAGTCGTGGCCAGCCGCGACACCGCCCAGATGCAGGTCGCGCCCGAGGATGTCGCGCACGAATTCCTCGGCCGTGGTCGCGGCCAGGGTCGCGTCGAACGGCAGCACGACGGCGCCGTCGAGCCCCAGCGCCGCGGCCGTGGCCAGCTTCACGGGCTCGGGCGTCAGCCGGAACAGGGCATCCTGCGGACGGAAGAAGGCGCGCGGATGCGGCTCGAAGGTGAGCAGCACCGCGGGGCGGCTCATCCCGGCGGCGAGGTCGCGGGCGGCGGCGAGCACGGTGCGATGGCCGCGATGCAGCCCGTCGAAGTTGCCGAGCGCAGCGACGGCGCCCTGGAGCGCAGCCGGCACCGGCCCGCGGCCGCGAACCACGGCGAACGGCGCGTCGGAGCGGCGCGGATCGGTCGGCGTACGTTCACTCATGGGGGCCGGGCTGGGACCGCTGCGGCCGGCGCGGCGCCGGTCCGGGAGGCCGCAAACTGTCTCGCGCCGCCCCGCCGGTCAAGGGGCAGGGGCGTGAGGGACACGCGCTCAAGTGAGTTCCGGGGCCGAACGTCTGGGTTCCGGGGGCTAGGCGTCGGAGCGAGGAGATCGGGGAACTCAATGGAGAGATCGCGGGAACCGGCGTGAAGGTCGCAGGGCGCGACGGAGAGATCGTGGGGACCGGGGCGAGGATCGCGGGGACCCACAAGAAGATCGTGAGGCCGCGAGAGGACATCGTCGGGGCCCGGCGGGACGATCGTCGGGCTGGGCGACCGTGAGCTTCCCCGGCCTCGGGCGTGGGGTCGCAGACGGCCTCCCTCCCCCTTGTGGGGAGGGATCGAGGGTGGGGGGTCGCACCATGAGGCCGTGCTGTTCTTCGTCCGTGCCAGACGGTGATGTCCGGAAGAGATGTCCCGAAGACCCCCACCCCTGCCCCTCCCCACAAGGGGAGGGAAAGCGCTCCGCGTTCAGGGAGAGGGAGACAGCGAGAGAGCGAGAGAGCGAGGAAAAAGAGTGGAGTGAAAGAGAGAGAACGAGAAAGAGACGACCTCGACAGGACGACCGGCGCCCCTGACCGCTACGCCCTGCGTCGACCACGGCCGGCGATGCCTCTTGGCCTCGGTGCCCGCTCCAGGGCGGGGACACCGTCCCCTGCCCGGCCACTCGGTCGTCAGCGCGGCGCGCTGCCCGGCACCATCACCCAGGCCTCGCCCTCCAGCACGGGCTTGCCGTCGACGAGGCATTGGCAGTCGAGGCGGACGCGGCGGCCCTTCTCCACCATCTCGGCCACCTCGACGACCGCGGCGACGACGTCGCCGATCTTCACCGGCGCGAGGAACTTCAGCGTCTGCGAGAGGTACACTGCGCCGGGCCCCGGCATCCGGGTGCCGATGACGGCCGAGATGAGGCTCGCGGTGAACATGCCGTGGGCGATGCGCTGGCCGAAGCGCGTGCGCGAGGCGAAGTCGTCGGAGAGGTGGATCGGGTTCACGTCGCCCGAGACCTCGGCGAACTGGTTCACGGTGCTGGCCATCACCGTGCGCAGCAACGTCTCGCGCATGCCCACATGCAGTTCGTCGAAGGTGAAGGTCCTCAAGGCCACGGCGGGCTCCTTCCAGCAAGTCGGGCCGTACAGTACCGGCACGCGCCGCGCCGCGACCATAAGACTTTGTTCGCTAATCCTTCCCGAGGACCAGACTGCAACCGGTCCGTTAACGCAAACGAAAGCGCGCCCGACCTATTGCTGACCCCGAGCCGGACATACTTTCCGCACGCCGCGCCGGGTTGGAAGGCGCCGGGCGTTGAGGAGGCAGACCTTTGCAGATGGATCCATCGACCCCCATTCTCGTCGTGGACGACTACCAGACGATGATCCGCATCATCCGCAACCTCCTGAAGCAGCTGGGCTTCGAGGACGTGGACGACGCGACCGACGGCGTGGCGGCGATGGAGAAGCTGCGCCAGCGCAAGTACGGGCTCATCATCTCCGACTGGAACATGGAGCCGATGACCGGCTACGAGCTGCTGAAGACCGTCCGCTCGGACGACCGTCTCCGGCAGACGCCGTTCATCATGGTGACCGCCGAGTCGAAGACCGACAACGTCATCGCCGCCAAGAAGGCCGGCGTCAGCAGCTACATCGTCAAGCCGTTCAACGCGCAGACGCTGAAGCAGAAGATCGAGTCCATCTTCGGCGAGTGACGGCTCCGGCGCTGCCGCGCCGGCTCCTCAGCGCGGCGCGGACGCCGCGCCAGACGGCCGCTGGCCGGCGATGAGCGCCGCCACGCCGTCCTCGAGCACCCTGTCCGGATCGACCTGCGGCCCCAGCTGCCCGGCCGCCGCCAGCGTCGCGACCCCGTGCGACAGCGCCCAGACCTGAAGCGCCAGCGTGCGTGGGTCCCCCACCGCCTTGCCGGCTGCCGCGAGCGCCCCCGCAATCCCGTCGAGCAGGATGTCGAACGCCCCCGCCGGCGTGCCGGGCTCTCCCTCCGCGCGTGCCGGGGCCGCGCACCACGAGAACATCGCCTCGTACAGGCCCGGCTCCTCGCGCGCGAAGGCGAGGTAGGCCCGACCCATGGCCTGGAACCCGGCGGACGGGTCTTGGCTTCCGGCGAGCGCCGCGGAGAGCCGCTGGCCGAAGAGCGCGAAGCCCTGCTTCGCGACCTCGCCCAGCAGGGCGTCGCGGTCCCGGAAATGGCGGTACGGAGCGGCGGGGCTGACGCCCGCGAGCTTGGCGGCGTCGGCGAGCGAGAAGCCCTGGGCACCGCGCTCGCCGAGCAGGGCGCGCGCCGCCTCCACGAGCGCCTCCTTCAGCCGGCCGTGGTGATAGCCACGCCGGGCGAACGGCCCGCATCCGAAGGGAGGGGACCCGTGATCGCCGAAGGGACCGCGCCTGTGCATGACGCATGCGTTAGCCGATTGGCACGACCGCGGCAAACGCCGGGTTGGCCGGGCCCCGGCGCTTGACGCGCCCGTCCGTCCGTGAAACCTCGGGCTCTGCAGAGCGGGGGCAGCATGGACGGACCGGCCCGGTACATCTTTCCGATCCTGATGTCGGGCGTGATGGCGTTCCTGATGACGGCGCTCGTCACGGCGCTGAACGTCGGCTTCCCGCCGGACTACATGAAGCGCTGGGCCATCGCCTTCGTCGTCGCATGGCCGTGCGCGGTCGTGGCCGCCTTCATCGCGATTCCCATCGCCCGGCGCGGCACCCGCGCCATCCTCAGACTGGCAGGGCGGACATGACGATGCTGTCGCTCGTCGACCTGCGGCGGCGGATCGCCGCCCGCGAGCTCACCGTGGAGCAGGCCCTGCGCGAAAGCCTCGCCCGCATCCGCGAGGAGGACGGACGGCTCCGGTCCTTCGTCGCGGTGGCCGACCGGGCGACGTCGTCGGCCGACCCCTCGCTCCCCCTCGCCGGCATCGCGGTGGGCGTGAAGGACATCATCGACACCGCCGCATTCCCGACCGAGATGGGCGTGCCGGCGATCTGGGGCGGCTGGCGGCCGCGCTCGGACGCGCCGGTCGTGAGCCTCGTGGAGGCGGCCGGCGGCTTCGTCGCGGGCAAGACGCAGACGACAGCCCTCGCCTTCCTCGACCCGCCGACGACGCTCAACCCCCATGCCGCCGATCGCACGCCGGGCGGCTCCTCCTCGGGGTCCGCGGCCGCGGTGGCGGCGGGCCTCGTGCCGCTCGCCATCGGCACCCAGACCGGCGGGTCGGTGATCCGTCCGGCGTCCTTCTGCGGGGTCGCGGCGGTGAAGCCGTCCTTCCGCCTGCTGCCGACGGCGGGCGTGAAGGTGCAGGCCTGGACGCTCGACACGCTGGGGCTCTTCGCCGCCGGGATCGCCGACGTGACCGCGGCGCTGGAGGCGATCGCCGGCCGGCCGATGGTGCAGGCGCGCGAGCCGGCCTCGCTTCGCTTCGGGCTCGTGCTCCCCGAGCCGAGCGGCGAGCCGGAGCCGGAGATGGCCGATGCGCTCGAGCGGGCCGTGGCGCTGCTGGAGCGCGCCGGTCATGGGGTGCGCGCCGTGAACCTGCCGCCCGACGTGGAGGCCGGCTGGCACGCCGCCCCGCTCGTGCAGGGCTACGAGGCACGCGTGGCGATGGCGTGGGAGCTGAGGCACCACGCGAGCCGCCTGCCGCCGATGATCGCCGGCGTGCTGGCCGATGCGGCCGGCATCACGGCGCGGGACTACGACGCGGCGCGGGGCGTCGCGCGCCGCGCCCGCACGCAGTTGCGTGCCGCCTTCACGGAAGCAGAAGTCGACGTACTGCTGACGCCGTCGGCCCCCGGCCCGGCGCCGGGCCGGGAGAGCACGGGCGACCCGCGGTTCAACCGGCTCTGGACGCTGCTCGGGGTGCCGTGCGTCAACGTGCCGGGCTTCGCCACCGCCGCGGGCCTTCCGCTCGGCCTGCAGGTGATCGCGCCCTTCGCGCGGGATGCCCTGGCCCTTGCCGCGGCGCAGCGGCTGGAAGATCTCATCCACAGGGCCTGATCGAGACGCGACGGCGCGGATTAACCCATTCCATCGGCCCGCTCGACTTGGGAGCCGGCCGAAGTGCATGGCGTTGCTCAGGAACCGCGGTCGCTCCATTCGTTAAAGACTGGCTTAATCTGTTCAATCCCGCGCAAGACCTCGGTCATGATGCGCTGCAAGGTCGAAAAAGCTTCGACTCCCCGCGCGGCGGTGCTATCTTAAGAATGCGTAAACAGCGCAGGACGCCAAAAGGAGGACCCCATGGTCATTGCCCAGAGGCTGAATCTGGTCGCCATGTGCGCGGCTTTCGCTCTCGTGGGAGCCGTCGTGCTGGGACTGATCTGACGCGTTCGCCACAACCGGGGAAGCGGGGCTGGGGGAGCAGCTACCGCTGGATGGGGCTCCGGTTGCGAACAAGCCATCAAGCGAGCGCCGCCGGAGGCAACTCCGGCGGCGTTTGCATTTGGAGCATGTGATGCCGCGTCGGACTGTCGACCGGTACACGGGTGGAGGGCCGGCGGTCAGCCGGCGGGGGACGCCTCGTCGCCGAGCCGTGTCGACGGGCACGGCGTCCGCATGATTTCCCAGGACGTGTTGTTGAGCACCATCACGCAGCGGGCCAGCCTCAGTCCCTCGGGTGTGGCGAGGCAGGTCGTCTCGCCCATGTCGAAGGTCCGCCCGGCGGCCCGGCACGTGCAGGGAAATTCGGTTCCGGCAGGATGAACGCCCGCCTCGGCTTCCCCCGTCGAACCCGCGCCCTGCATCCCCTCGGCATGGGCCTTGAGCAGGCCGTCCGCTGCACCAGGAAGCGCAAGTTCTGTCGGATCGTCGAACGGAGGCGCCGTCCAAGCGGCCGCAGGGCCCGCGGCGATGACGCTGACCACGCCGAGGAGAATGATGCCGAGCATCCGTCCCATGATGGAACGATAGCACCGCTCCGGCGATCCGGCGAGGCCCTGCTTGGCCCGGGGCGCCATCCGTGCGACACGGGGATGCGACGCAGCAGGGAGACGACGATGCCGCGCTACATCCTCCTCGACAACGTGACGGGCACCATCGTCGCCGACACGCTCGACCTCGACGGACCGCCGCGCGACGAGAGCCCGCTGGAGGCGGTGAAGCGCTTCGACGGGCTGACGCTGGAGGACGAGCGCAGCTACGCCGAGGAGCATCCCAGCGCAGCGCTCAACAACCTTCTCGGCTATCTCGTGTACCTGGCGCCGGACGATCTGCCGAAGGTGAAGGAGGGCGTCGACCGGGACGCGGTCGATGCCGCGCTCGACGCCTGCGAACCTGTGGCCTTCGTCGAGGTGCGGGAACTCTGAGCACAGTCCGGGCTGTCGCCGCGGTCAGGCCGATGGCAGGGGCCGCACGCCGCACCACGACTGGCGCGTGCAAGATGCACCCGCTTCGGCAACCTCCGGTTCGTAGACGGGACCGCTCCAACCGCAAATCCTGATCCTCGGCCGCCTTTCGTCCGGCGGCAGTGCGGAACAGGGCCCATGCCGTTGGCGGTCATCGGCGGTCGCGGCTTCATGCCGGCCGTCATCGAGGCGGACAGCGACGCATCCCTCCTGTCGGCGCTGGCCGGCATGCCGTTCGCTCCGGCGGAGGCCAAGGCCTCCGTGGCCGGCGCGCGGTGGTGGCTGTCGCACCTGCCCTACCCGTCGGGCTGGTACGCGACCCGCGACGACCTGCGCGCCACCCTCGCACGCCGACGCCTGCCCGACCGGGACGACCTGCCCCTCGCCCCGCCCGCCGAGCCCGTCGGCGGGGGCGAGGTCGCAGACACGTCCGCGCTCGTCGCAACGGAAGTCTCCGCCGCCGCCCGCTGACGACCGCGGCCTGCAGCGCCGGCCCGAGGGGTTCATCGGGGCCGAGGGGTTCGCCGGAGGCCGCCGCCGACTGGCCGTCGCCGCCATCATCCCCGGCGCGACGCAGGCACGGGGAGGCCATCCCGAGCGTCCGGTCGAGCCGTGGAGACGCTTCCCCACTCGCCTGCGGCGCTCCGGCCGGTGTTGACGGCGGAGGGGGCGCGGCCCCGCCCGGGGGCTTCACCGGCGAGGCGCACGACCGCCGGGTCTCCTGCCGGACGCGGCCTGCGGCCGCTCCTCGGGATGAGGAGGCGGTGGTGGCGGCTGAGGAGGCGCTCGGCCCGCGGCGCCACCTCGGCGGATCCTGCGAGCTGCTCATCAGTATGGCGGGGTGGCCGTGCAGCGGTCGGCTCGCACGAGGCAGGAGAAGGCTGCAGGCGGCGCTCCGGCCGCGGCCCTCAGGGCCGCGCTCCCGCCTTTTGCCCGCCTCGGCCCGCCCTTGCTCGCCGTTGCCCGTCTTGGCCCGCCATTGCGCGCCTTGGCCCGCCATTGCCCGCCTTGGCCTGCCTTGACCCGCCATTGCGCGCCATTGCGCGCGAACACCCGGTCCCCATCTTGACGACGGCCCTCCCGTCCACCATGTAAATGTTCGTCACATTAACATGGAGGGACGGATGTCCTCGACACTGTCGCGTCACGCCTGGTCAGGAGAGGGTTGGGGCCCGCGTGCCGAGACCCGCACCTGGCGCCCGCTCGAACTCGCCGCGATGATCGGCGGCTTCGTGGTGTTCTGGCCCATCGGCCTCGCCATCCTCGCCTGGAAGGGCTGGAAGGAGGGCTGGTGGATGAGCTCCTGCCGGCGCGCCGAGCGTCAGGGCGAGAGCCGCGACGCCCGCTTCGGCGGCGGCTGGGGCGGCGGCTGGAACGGCAACCGCGAATTGCGCCGCGACAGCGGCAACAGCGCCTTCGAGTCCTACAAGGAGAGCGAGCTGCAGCGCCTGCAGGCGGAGTTCGACCGCCTCGTCGAGGAGCAGCACGCCTTCGGCGAGTACATCGAGGGCCTGCGCCGCGCCAAGGACAAGGCGGAGTTCGACGCCTTCGTCGCGGCCCGCCGGGGCACCGGCAGCGGTGCCCCGGAGACGCCGCCGGCCGCGTGATGCGGCCTCGGCGATGGCCTGACCATGACGGAGCCCGCCGCCCCCGCGGCGGGCTCTTTCTTTGGGGAGGGGCCGGTCAGCCGGCGGCAGGGGTCTCGTCGACGATGTCGGGCGTGCGCCAGCCGATCGACTGGCCGCAGTCGACGGCCAGCATCTGCCCGGTGACCGAGCGGGCCCCGGCGAGATAGGCCACCGCGTCCGCGATGTCCTCCGGCGCCACGGCCCGTCCGAGCGGCACCCCCGCCGCCTCGGTGGCGAGCCCCTCCTCCCCGTCGTGCGGGTTGGGCACGGTCGGTCCCGGGCCCACGCCGTTGACCCGGATGCCCGGCGCCAGCGCCTGCGCCATGGTGATCGTCGCCGTGTGAAGGCCCGCCTTGGTCAGCGTGTAGGAGAACACCTGCGGGGTGAGCCTGAGCACCCGCTGGTCCACGATGTTGACGATGGACGGATCGTCGGCCGGGTCGGCCTGAGCGGCGAAGCGCTGGGCCAGCAGCACCGGCGCGCGCAGGTTGATGTCGAAATGCCGCGCCCACCGGTCGAGGGCCATCGTCTGCAGCGTGTCGGCCTCGAACAGCGAGGCGTTGTTGACGAGAAGCGTGAGCCGCCCCAGCGCCCCGACGGCATCGGCGACCATGGTTTCGCACGCGGCAGAATCCGCGAGGTCCCCGGGGACCACGACCGCCCGGCGGCCGAGGCCGGCGATGCGACCGGCGAGCGCCTGGGCCTCCCCGGTCGAGCTGCGGGCATGGATCGCCACGTCGTAGCCGGCCTGCGCGAGGCGCCAGGCGATGGCGGCGCCGATGCGGCGGGCAGCGCCGGTGACGAGCGCGGTGCGGCGGCGCGTCACCTGAAGCCCCGCTCGCGCGCCTTGGCGAGGCGCTTCGCCTCGAGGTGCTTGGCGACGCGCAGGTAGCGGTAGAAAGCGAAGTTCATCGCCGTCATGAAGCCGTAGGCACCGCGAAGGGCGTGCCGGCGGCCGATGTAGGCCTTGATGAAGTTGGCCGGGAACTCGAGGAAGAGCCGCAGCACCGACACGCCGTCCCCGCGGGCCTGCATGTCGGCGACGAGCCGGTCGGTGTAGGCGTTGAGCTTGTTCATCTGGTCGCCGAGCGAGCGCACGGAGAAGTGGTGGATCGTGCCGCGCAGCTTCGCGACCCGTGCTCCTTCTACGAGGTCGACCCGATCCCAGACCGGCGAGGACGAGTAGGACCCCTTGTCGCGGCGGTAGAGCCGCACCGGCGTCAGCGCATAGGCGAAGCGGTGGGGGGCGCCCTCCCCGGGAAAGATCTCGGCGATGCGGATGCGGTAGGCGTCGGCCTGCGGCCCGGTGCCGGAGAACAGCGCACGGATCTCCTGCTCGAGATCGGGCGGCACCACCTCGTCGGCGTCGAGGTTCAGCAACCAGGGGTGGCGGCACTGGGTCTCGGCGAAGCGCTTCTGCGGGCCGTAGCCCTCGAAGGCGTGCTCGACCACGCGCGCGCCCAGAGACGCGGCCAGCGCCTGCGTTCCGTCGGTGGAACCGCTGTCCACCACCACGATGTCGTCGGAAAGCCCCCTCACCGCCTCGATCGTGCGGCCGATCCGGTCGGCCTCGTTGAGCGCGATGATGAACACGGAGACCGGCAGGGGCGCGTCGTTAACCGTCATGGACCCGCGGCGAGAGGGAAGCCGGCCCAAGGCAATGGCACGCGGCCGTGCCCGAGGCAAGCGGCGCGCGCCCCAAGTGCGGCAAAAACAAGGCGGAATCAACGGATAAACGTTCTGTTTACTTCGATGAACGCCCCCTTTCGCCAGTCGCTCAACGTTTAGGGATCATTGACCCTGAAGAAACGTTAGGGTTAAACGGCAAGCCTGTTTGGCGTATCCCCATCCTCGACGGCCGCTTTGGGCCGCCTGTCGAGGACGTTGCCATGAAGACGCTCCGCACCCTTGTTCCTTTGGCCGTCGCGGCTCTCGCGGCCGGCCTTGCGACCGCGCAGGCGGCCGATCTTCCCAGCCGCAACGATCCCTACGCGCCGGCGCCCTACGCCACCCTGCCCAGCTGGCAGGGGTTCTACGTGGGCGGCCATCTCGGCGGCGGCTGGGGCGAGGCGGGCGGCGTCGACACCTCCGGCCTGATCGGCGGCGTCCAGGGCGGCTACAACTTCCAGTTCGACAAGATCGTCGCCGGCGTCGAGGCCGATTTCACCTTCTCCGGCATCTCCGACACGACGCTCACCGCCAAGGCCGCAAACGACTGGCTGGGCAGCCTGCGCGCCCGCGCCGGATACTCGTTCGGCAACATCATGCCCTACGTCACCGTGGGCTTCGGCTTCGCGGACGTGAACTACACCACGCTGTGGGGCAAGACGAGCGACACCGTGACGGGCTGGACCTACGGCGCAGGCGCCGAGATGATGGTGATGCCGAACGTCTCGATCCGCGCCGAGTACCTGCGCTACGAGCTCGGCAGCTCCACGTTCCCGGGCAGCGCCGGGCCGGTCTCGGTCGACAGCCACGTGAACGTCCTGCGCGCCGGCGCGAGCTACAAGTTCTGAACCGTGGACGGCGGGGCGCTCGCCTCGCCGGAACCACGGTTTCGCCCCAATTGGCCGCCACACGGGCGGCCGATCACGAGCGGGAGCGCCGCCCTGGCGCCGTGATCGCCTCGTTTCCCCTGGGACCCGGCAGGGTTCCGTCCACGACCCGGGAGCGCACCTGCGCTCCCGAACACGTTCCGGAGTGAACCATGAAGAAGACCGCACTTGCCGCAGCCCTCGTGGCCGGCCTCCTTTCGACCTCGGCCTTTGCCGCGGACCTGCCCAGCCGCAAGGTGGCTCCCGCCGCCCCGGTCGCCTACGCCCCCGCCTTCACGTGGACGGGCTTCTACCTCGGCCTGAACGCCGGCTACGGCTGGGGCAACGGCAACGACGTCACCATCACGGGCGGCGGCACGACCTCGACGTTCACCGCGGGTGACGAGGGCGGCTTCGTCGGCGGCGCCCAGGCCGGCTACAACTTCCAGACCGGCCAGTTCGTCTTCGGCGTCGAGACCGACATCCAGTACGCCGACCTCGGCGGCAGCCGCACCTTCCTGCCGTCGGGCGTGACGACCGACAGCGGCAGCTACTTCGGCACCGTCCGCGGCCGTCTCGGCTTCGCGGCCGACCGCGCCCTGTTCTACGTGACCGGCGGTCTCGCCTACGGCGACGTCGGCGAGCGCGTGTTCGGCGGCAGCGACACGCGCGCCGGCTGGGTCGTCGGCGGCGGCGTCGAGTACGCCTTCACCAACAACTGGACCGCCAAGGTCGAGGGCCTCTACGTCTCGATCGACAAGGGCAACTCGGCCGGCGTGATCACGACCGGTGGCGTCGCCTACACGGCCACCCAGTCGACCGACAACGCCTTCGGCGTCGTCCGCGCGGGCGTGAACTACAAGTTCTGATCGGACCCTCGGGTCCACAGGGGAAAGGCCCGGCCATCGGCCGGGCCTTTTTCGTTGGGGTCAGGACACCCGCGTCTCGGCGAAGGCGGGCACCCGAGCGGCAAAGGCGTCGAGCCACGCCACGAGGCGGGGATGACCCGCCCGCCACGCGCCCTCGAAGCGAAGGTCGAGATAGCCCAGCGCGCAGGCCAGCGCGATGTGGCCGACGGTGATGCCGCCGCCGAGATCCGGCGGCGAGGCCTCCAGCGTCGCGAGACCCCGCTCCACCTTGCCCGCCTGGAGCGCCAGCCAGCGCGGCTCGCGCCGCTCGGCGTCGCGATAGCGGTTCTCGTAGACCTGCAGCAGCGCCGCGTCGGCGATGCCGTCGGCGAGCGCCTGCAGGCGCAGCACCTCGAGACGCGCCGGGCCCTCGCCATGCAGGCGGCCGCCGGCGCGGGCGTCGAGCACCTCGAGGATGACGCGGCTGTCGAACCACGTCGCGCCGTCGTCGTCGACCAGCGTGGGGATCTTCCCCAGCGGGTTCTGGCTGCGCAGCGTGTCGTTGGGGTCGGACGTGTCCGCCGCTTCCACGGCGATACGGTCCCGCAGGCCGAGCAGGCTTGCGGCGATGACGATCTTTCGGCCGAAAGGTGAGGCCGGCGATGTACGAAGCTTCATGTGGTCAGCCCAGTTGACGGCAGTGTCCCCGGGGCTGACTCCGTCAGTCGCTCATCAGCACCAGGTTGACCGCCTTCGGTCCCTTGCCCTTCTTGTCGGGCTCGACATCGAAGGTGACCTTCTGGCCCTGGTCAAGCGTCTGCAGCCCCGCCCGCGACACGGCCGTCACGTGGACGAAAATGTCCCGCCCGCCGTCATCCGGCTTGATGAAGCCGTAGCCCTTCTCGGTATTGAAAAACTTCACCACACCCTGTTGAGGCATGTCCTCGCTCCGCTCCGTCGGACCCAACGATCCGGCTCCGTTCCACGCGGTCGCCCGCATGTCGTGCCTACGGGATCCGACTGTCGTCTGCTGCCTCCCCGCTCACAGGGCTACATCATCCGCTCCTCCAGCCAGGAGGCGCCGCACGCACGTATTCCGTTTTTCCTGCAGATTGACTTCGTTTGCAAGAAGAAACCAGATTTCACATGCGCGTTGCGCAAATATCAATCAGAGTCTCGTCACCCGAGGAGCAGCGTGAGCGCCGGGACGTTACTGGAGAACATTCTTCTCCTCAGTCTTCGGGCACCAGCCAGTCGCAGCGGAACGGGGCGGAGGCGTCCCGGCGCAGCACGGTCGAGAGGGCGGGCAGCAGCACGGCCATGTCCTGCGCCAGCGTCCAGGGCGGGTTGACGACGAGCAGGCCGGAGCCGTTGAGCAGGCGCGGGTCGCGCCCGTCCGTGACGAGGAGTTCGATCCGCAGCACCCGTCGCATCGGCCCCTGCTTCACCGTCCGGTGGAAGGCGTCGATCTCGCGCGTGTCCTTCACCGGGTACCAGAGCAGGTAGACGCCCGTGCTCCATTTGCTCCACGCCTTCGCGGCGGCGGCGGCCATCCGCTCCAGCTCGCCCGCCTCCTCGAACGGCGGATCCACGAGCACCAGCCCGCGCCGCTCAGGCGGGGGAACGTAGGCGTTGAGCGCCGTCCACCCGTCGAGGGCGATGACCTTGGCGCGCCGGTCGCCGGCCATCGCCTCGGCGAGCAGTTCGACGTCGCGCGGGTGCTTCTCGATGAGGACGAGCCTGTCCTGTCGCCGCGTCAGGCGGCGGGCGATCTCCGGCGATCCCGGATAGGCGAGCGGCCCCGCCTTGGCGCGCAGATCGTCGATGGCCTCGAGATACGGCGCCAGCAGGTCCGCCGCGGCCGGCGGCAGCGCCGCATCGAGCAGGCGGCCGATGCCGCCGCGCCACTCCTGCGTGCGGCCCGCCTCGTCGGACGCGAGGTCATAGACGCCGATGCCCGCATGCGTGTCGATGACCCGCAGAGGCGCGTCCTTCTGCGTGAGGTAGGCGAGGACGCGGGCGAGCACCGCGTGCTTGAGCACGTCGGCAAAATTCCCGGCATGGAAGGCGTGGCGGTAGTTCATGCGCGCGATGGTCCCGGGTTGTCCTGCCTCGCTCCTCCCGGCGCGTCAACGCGCGGCGAGGCGGGATGAAGCCGGCTGACGGTCAGCGGGGGGCCGGGACGGAGATGGTGCGGGCGCGGCAGCCGCGCCGGTCGACCTCGCCGCAGGGCACGAAGCCGCGCAGGTCCCGGCTCATGCACACGCGCACCTCCTGCAGCACCTCGCCGCGGCAGGAGACGCCCATCATGTCGACGCGCAGGCCGGGATTGGCGGCGACGAAGGCGCGCTCGAGGTCGAGCGCCGTCGTGGTCTTGTCCCCGCCGGGCTGGCGGAACTCCGGCGGCACGACCACCTTGTCGCGCGCCGCCTTCACCGCCGCGAAGTAGTCCGCCGGGCTGAGGCCCGAGCACGTGCCGTGCTTGCGCCACTGGTAGCGGGCGAGCCCCTCGTCGGGGTAGACGCCGCGCACCGTGTCGAGCGCCATGCGGGAGGGCGAGACGCTCGCCGGCTGGCACTGGGTGGGGAAGCCGCGGTCGAACTGCGGCCACAGGCCATGGACCACGAAGCCGAGCCCGGCGCCGGTCCTGCACTGGTCACGACCCTTCTCGTCGCCGCCGCCGGCCTCGCAGAAGCCGGGGGACCACGACAGGGCGAAGACGTAGAAGTCGAACTCGCCGGGCGTGCCGCCGCGCCGCTCGCCCTGCGCGAGGGCAAGGGTCGCGGACGCGACGAACGCCAGTGCCGCCAGCGCCGACAGCAGCGCGGGTCGCCGGGCCGTCATCGCGGAAGCCGGGCCGGCCGGTCGATCAGGGACGCGCCGTGCGGCAGTTCGGCGGGAAGCCGAGCTGGCGGTCGAGGCCGCTCACGCACCACTCGACGCCCCAGCCCCAGCCGATGATGCCGGTGCTCTCGCCGATCGAGTAGTCGATCTGGCGGTGCTTGCCGTCCGAGGTGGTGGCGACGCCGGTGCAGAACAGGCGCGGGATGAAGTCGAGCCCCCACGGGCGGAAGCTCGTCGGGCGGATCTTGTCGAAGCCGACGATCGTCAGGTTCGAGTTCCAGTAGCTCGACTCGCGCTCCGAGAAGCGGCTCTGGATGCGGGAGAGGACGCTGGGATCGGCGCAGGCCGGGATGGCCGACTGGCTGCCCGAATAGGGCTGCGTCCAGGCCTCGGCCGGCATCCGCTCCGGGCCGGCGAGGGCCGGGCTCGCGACCGCGAGGGCGATGGCGGCGGCGGCCGACAGGGCGAGATGGCGCATGAGAGGCTCTCCGGACGAACGACGACGAATGATCACCTGGGGCGCCGCAGGGCGCAGATCGGCGGACGATGCGGCCCGGTTTGGCGCCGGTCAAGCCAAACGCGGGCTCCGGACGTTGATTTCAGCCGACAGTTGCAAGCATCTCACAGCGACGCTGCCGCTCTCGCCGCCTGGTCGTAGTGCCCGGAGAGCGCCCGCATCCGCGCCGCGAGGTCGGACAGGACCGTCTCGTCGAAGGCGAGGGCTCCCGCCGCCTTGACCAGCAGCTCCTCCCGGATGTCGCGGTAGCGCTGGCACGCCTCCGCCCCGGCCGGCGTGATGGCGATGGTCTTCTCCTTGCCGGCCCGCCCGCTGCGGACCAGCTTCAGGCCCTCCAGCTTGCGCGCGGCGTAGGTCACGAGATGCGTGTCCTCGACGTTCAGGACGAGGCAGATGTCGGCAAGCCGCTTGGGCTTGGCCCGGTGGTTGACGTGGTGGAGCACCAGCACGTCGAGGGCCGACAGGTTCGGGTAGCCCGACGCCGCCATGGCCCGCACCATCCAGCGGTGGAAGGCGTGCGAGGCCAGGATCAGCCCGAACTCGAACTCCGACAGCGCCGGCGAGGCCCCCGAGGCGAGGTGCGCCGAGGAGACGATCGGGCCGAAGGCCGGTGCACCGGATGCCGCCTTGCCGTTCACGTCCGCCTCCGCTGTTCCATCCGATCCACTCAGGGCCGCCCCTCCACTCATCCGCCCCTTCGGGGCACCTTCTCCCCACGCGGTGGGGAGAAGGGAGTGGTGCGGCGGCCCTGATTTCTTTCCACCCCACGCAGACCCGGTCCCCTTCGCCCCGCTTGCGGGGAGAAGGTGCCGCGCACGTGCCGGGCTTGCCCGGCTCGTGCTCCGAAGGAAGCGGGAGCGGGCAACTGCCCGCGCCCGCGAAGCGGGCGGATGAGGGGCCGGCGCCGGCCTGAGGCCCGCCTTGCCTCACATCTTCTTGTAGGCGTCGACCGCGGCCTGCCCGTCCGGGCCGGCCTTCTTCAGCCAGTCGGCGGTGAGCTGCTCGCCGACCTTCTTGAAGCCGTCCTTGAGCGCCGGGCTCGGCGGCTGGACCTTCATGCCCTTGGCGGCGAGCTGGTCGAGGTACCACTTGGTCTTGTCGGCGCTGAGCTTCCAGCCGCGCTCCTGCGCCGCCGCGGCGGCCTTGAGCACCGCGTCCTGCGTCGGCTTGTCGAGCGCGTCGAAGGCCGCCTTGTTGACGAAGATGACGTTCTTCGGCAGCCAGGCCTGCGTGTCGTAGAAGTGGGACAGCGTCTCCCACACCTTGCTGTCATAGCCGGTGGCGCCCGACGACATGAAGGAGTTGACGACGCCCGTGGCCAGCGCCTGCGGCAGCTCGGCCGCCTGGATCGTCACCGCCTGCGCGCCGACGATCTCGCCGATGCGCGTGGTGCCGACGTTGTAGGCGCGCCACTTGAGGCCCTTCATGTCCTCGATCGTGTTGATGTCCTTCTTGGCGTAGATGCCCTGCGGCGGCCACGGCACGGCGTAGAGCACCTGCAGGCCCTGCGAGGCGAGCTTCTTCTCCACCGCCGGGCGGGAGGCGTTCCACAGCTTCTTCGCGTCGTCGAAGCTGGTGGCGAGGAAGGGCACCACGTCGATGCCGAAGATCGGGTCCTCGTTCTCGTGCAGCGACATCAGCACCTCGCCGATCTGCGCCTGCCCGGTCTGGACCGCGCGCTTGATCTCCGGCGCCTTGAACAGCGAGGCGTTGGGATGGATCGTGATGCTGAGCTTGCCGCCGGTCGCCTGCTCCACGTCCTTGGCGAACTGGGCGATGTTCTCCGTGTGCAGGTTGTCGGCCGGATAGGCGGTCGGCAGGTTCCACTTGGTCTGCGCGCCGGCGGGGGCGACCAGGGCGAAGCCGGCGATCCCGGCAAGGAGAAGGGCTTGGGTCAGGGTCCTGCGTGTCGTCATCGGTCGGCTCCAGGGGTCGGGGGTTGCGGGGTCGGGGGTTGCGGGAGGGACAGGTTCACTCCGGAAAGGCGAGCCTGGGAAGATACAGCACGATCTGCGGGAACGTCGTGATGATCAGGACCGCGACGTTCAGGAGCAGGAAGAAGGGCAGCGCCGCCTTGGCGATGGTCATCGTGTCCTTCCCGCTCATGTTCTGCAGGACGAACAGGTTGAACCCGACGGGGGGCGTGATCTGGGCCATCTCGACGTGGATGATCAGGTAGACGCCGAACCAGACGAGGTCGAAGCCCGCCTGCTTGACCATCGGCAGCACGATGACCGCCGTGAGCACGATCATCGAGATGCCGTCGATGAGGCAGCCGAGGATGATGTACATGCAGGTCAGCGCCAGCACGAGCATGTGCGGCGAGAGGTTCTGGCCCTTCACCCACTCCGCCAGCGCCGCCGGGATGCCCGTGAAGGCCATCGCCGCGGTGGTGAACGCGGCGCCCGCCAGGATCAGCATGATCATGCAGGTGAGCCGCGTCGCGCTCATGATGCTGTCGAGGAACACCTGCCGGTTCAGCGTTCCGCTCCACCAGGCGAGGATCAGCGCTCCGGTGACGCCCCACGCCGCGCACTCCGTCGCGGTGGCGAAGCCGAGGACGAGGGACAGGAACACCGCGGCGATGAGCAGGAGGCAGGGCAGCAGCTTGGCCGACTGCCGGAACTTCTCCACGAGCGGCATCGGAGGGTCGCGCGGCGGCTGCTTGTCGGGGTTCAGCCACGCCCAGACGATGACGTACCCCATGTAGAGGGCCATCACGAGGAGCCCCGGCAGGAAGCCGCCGAGAAAGACCTGCAGCACCGAGACGTTGGCCGTGACGGCGTAGACCACCATGGGGATGGACGGCGGGATCAGCAGCCCGAGCGTGCCCGACCCGGCGAGGGTGCCGAGACTCAGCCGCTCGTCGTAGCCGCGCTTCTTGAGCTCCGGCAGGGCGATCTTGCCGATGGTGGCGCAGGTCGCGGCGGACGAGCCCGAGACCGCGGCGAAGATGCCGCATCCGACGATGTTGGTGTGGATCAGGCGGCCCGGCAGCCACTGCAGCCACGGCGACAGGCCACGGAACATCTGCTCCGACAGCCGCGTGCGGAACAGGATCTCGCCCATCCAGATGAACAGCGGCAGGGCCGCCAGCGTCCACGACGAGGTGGCGCTCCAAACCGTCGTGGCGAGGACCTGGCCGATGGGCACGTTAGTCGTGAGGACCATGGCCAGCAGCCCGACGAGGCCGAGGCCAATGGCGATCCACACGCCGCTCGCCAGCACGACGACGAGGAAGGCGAGCAGGATGAGCGACAGCTCGGGAAGGGAGAGGACGCCCATGGCTCACACGCCCCCGCCCGAGGCGATGCGCTCGACGAACTCGTCGGGGCTCTCCTCCGGCGGCTCGTAGCTCGGCGGACGCCCCTGCAGCACGGTGACGAGTTCATCGATCACCGCGATGAGCAGGACCGCGAGGCCGACGACGAAGCCGAGCTGCGGGATCCACAGCGGCACGGCGACGGCGCCCTGCGAGATGTCGTTGAAGCGCCACGAGTCGAAGGTGAGGCGGCCGGCCTGCCAGCCGAAGAAGCCGATGAACGCTGCCGCGATGGTGAGCGAGACGATCTCAGCCATCCGCCGCGACCGTCCCTTCAGGCGCTCGATCAGCAGCCCGACGCGGATCATCTCGCCCTTCTTGAAAGTGTGCGCGAGGCCGAGGAACGCCATGGCGACAAGCGACCACGCGGTGAAGTCGTCGCCGGAGGGGATGTTGATCCCGACCTCGCGGCCGAGCGACAGTCCCATCATGAGCAGGAAGATGGCGACGAGGAAGCAGCCGGCGAGGATGCCGGACCCGAGGTAGAGGGCATCCAGGACCTTTCGCATGCGGCTCCCCTCGCCTCTCCAGCAGCCACGATCCGCCGGACCTCGGCCACACACGGGAGCCACGCGGGACGTCGCAGACGACCCGCTCCCCTCCCGCCGTCGGCATTGTCCTGTCCGGCTCTGTGAATGCTAGCGGGGGCGGAATCGCTGTCAACAAAATGTTGACGTTTTGCAGACGAAGGCGTCATTGATCTCCCGCACCTCAGGCAGGGAGTGGGCCATGGCTCGTGCGACGGCGCGCTGGGACTTCTGGATCGACCGCGGCGGCACCTTCACCGACGTCATCGGCCGCGACCCGCAGGGCGGGCTGCATGCCCGCAAGCTCCTCTCCGAGAACCCCGAGGCCTATCGCGACGCCGCGGTGCAGGGCATCCGCGACCTTCTCGGCCTCGCCAAGGGTGCGCCGATCCCGGCCGGCGTCATCGGCGACGTCCGCATGGGCACGACGGTGGCCACCAACGCGCTGCTGGAGCGCAAGGGCGAGCGCACGCTCCTCGTGACCACGCGCGGCTTCCGCGACGCGCTGCGCATCGGCTACCAGGCGCGCCCGCGCATCTTCGACAAGGCCATCGTCAAGCCGGAGCAGCTCTACGCCGGCGTCGTCGAGATCGACGAGCGCGTCCGCGCCGACGGCACCGTCGAGCAGGCGCCGGGCGACGAGGCGGTGCGGGCGGCGCTGCTGCAGGCGATGGTGGAGGGCTTCCGCGCCGTCGCCGTCGTGTTCATGCACGCGTGGAAGTTCCCGGAGCACGAGCGGCAGGTGGCGGCCATCGCCCGCGAGCTCGGCTTCCCGCAGGTGTCCGTGAGCCACGAGGTGAGCCCGCTCATCAAGCTCGTCGGGCGCGGCGACACCACCGTGGTTGACGCCTACCTGACGCCGATCCTGTCGCGCTACGTCGCGCAGGTGGCGGAGGAACTGGACGCGGCGCGCAGCGGCGCGCGGCTGATGTTCATGATGTCGTCGGGCGGCCTCACCGCCGCCGACCTGTTCAAGGGCAAGGACGCCATCTTCTCCGGCCCGGCCGGCGGCGTGGTCGCCCTGGCGCAGACCGGCCGCGAGGCGGGCTTCCCGCGCGTCATCGGCTTCGACATGGGCGGCACCTCGACCGACGTCGCCCACTTCGACGGCGAGTACGAGCGCGCCTTCGAGACGGAGGTCGCCGGCGTGCGCATGCGCGCGCCGATGATGCTGATCCACACGGTCGCCGCGGGCGGCGGGTCGATCCTGCACTTCGACGGCTCGCGCTTCCGCGTCGGCCCCGACTCGGCCGGCGCCAACCCCGGGCCGAAATGCTACCGCCGCGGCGGGCCGCTCGCCGTCACCGACGCCAACGTCATGCTGGGCAAGCTCGACCCGGCCTTCTTCCCGGCGATCTTCGGCCCCGGGCAGGACCAGCCGCTGGAGGTCGAGGCGGTGCGCGAGGCCTTCGCGGCGCTCGCGACCGAGGTCGGCGACGGCCGCTCCCCGGAGGAGGTGGCCGACGGCTTCGTGCAGATCGCGGTCGCCAACATGGCCGAGGCGATCAAGAAGATCTCCGTGGCGCGCGGCTACGACGTCACGCAGTACGCGCTCAACGCCTTCGGCGGCGCGTCCGGCCAGCATGCCTGCCTCGTCGCGGACGCACTCGGCATGACGAAGGTGCTGATCCACCCGTTCTCGTCGCTGCTCTCCGCCTACGGCATGGGCCTCGCCGAAATCCGGGCGAGCCGCCAGCAGGCGGTGGAGGTGCCGTTTGGCGTCGACGCCCTGCCCGTGCTCGCCGCCGAGGCGACGCGCCTCGGCGCGGTGTGCCGCGCGGAGGTCGAGGGCCAGGGCGTCGCGCCCGCCGACGTCACCCTCCACGTGCGCGCCCACGTGCGCTACGCCGGCACGGACACGGCGCTCGAAGTGCCGGTGCCGGTGGAGGCGCTCCTTCGGTCTGCCGCTCCGTCATCCGATGCGGCGCAGGCCCTTCTCGCGACCATGAAGGAGCACTTCCAGGCGGCGCATCGCGCGCGCTTCGGCTTCATCGACGAGACCAAGGCGCTCGTCGTCGAGGCGGTCGGGGTGGAGGCGGTCGGCGGCGGCGCCGAGGTGGGCGTGGCGGAGGCGGATGCCGTTGCGGGCTCGACGCCCTCGGCCTCGGCGCGCACGCGCTTCTTCTCGCAGGGCGCGTGGCACGACGCCCCGGTGTGGCGGCGGGAGGACATCCGACCCGGCGCCGTGATGCCGGGGCCCGGCCTCGTCATCGAGCCGCACCAGACCATCGTGATCGAGGACGGCTGGCGGGCCGAACTGACGGCGCGCGACCACCTCGTGCTGACTCGCGTGGTGCCGCTGGCACGCCGCAGCGCCGTCGGCACCGACGCCGACCCGGTGATGCTGGAGATCTTCAACAACCTCTTCATGTCCATCGCCGAGCAGATGGGCGTGACGCTGCAGAACACCGCCTACTCGGTGAACATCAAGGAGCGGCTCGACTTCTCCTGCGCGGTGTTCGACGCCGACGGCAACCTCGTCGCCAACGCGCCGCACATGCCGGTGCATCTCGGCTCGATGGACAAGTCGGTCGAGACCGTCATCCGCATGAACGGCGACCGCATCCGCCCCGGCGACGTGTTCATGCTGAACGCGCCCTACAACGGCGGCACCCACCTGCCCGACATCACGGTGTGCACGCCCGTGTTCGACGAAGAGGGCCGGCGCATCCTGTTCTGGGTCGCCTCGCGCGGCCACCACGCCGACGTCGGCGGCGTCGCGCCCGGCTCGATGTCGCCGCGCGCCACCACCATCGAGGAGGAAGGCGTCTACATCGACAACTTCCAGATCGTCGAGGAGGGCCGCTTCCGCGAGGCCGAGACGGTGGCGCTGCTCACCGGCGCCACGTGGCCGGTTCGCAACGTGGTGCAGAACGTCAACGACCTGAAGGCGCAGATCGCCGCCAACGAGAAGGGCGTGCGGGAACTGCGCAAGATGGTGGCGGAGTTCGGCCTGCCCGTCGTCGAGGCCTACATGGGCCACGTGCAGGACAACGCGGCCGAGAGCGTGCGCCGCGTGCTCGACCGGCTGCACGACGCGTCGTTCACCTACCCGATGGACCAGGGCTGCGCGATCAACGTGCGCATCCGCGTCGACAAGGCGGCGCGCAAGGCGACCGTCGACTTCACCGGCACTTCGCCGCAGCGGCCCGACAACTTCAACGCGCCGCTGCCGGTGACCCGCGCGGCAGTGCTCTACGTCTTCCGCGTCATGGTGGACGACGAGATCCCGATGAACGCCGGCTGCCTGCGGCCCATCGAGATCGTGGTGCCGGAGGGCACCATGCTGTCGCCGGTCTACCCGGCAGCGGTGGTGGCGGGGAACGTCGAGGTCTCGCAGGCCGTGACGAACTGCCTGTTCGGCGCGCTCGGCGCCATGGCGGCCTCGCAGGGCACCATGAACAACCTCACCTTCGGCAACGACGCCTACCAGTACTACGAGACCATCTGCTCCGGCTCGCCCGCCGGCCCCGGCTGGCACGGCACGTCGGGCGTGCACGTGCACATGACGAACTCGCGACTCACCGACCCGGAGATCCTCGAATACCGCTTCCCGGTGCTGCTGGAGGACTTCCACATCCGCGCCGGCTCGGGCGGGCGGGGCCGCTGGAACGCCGGCGACGGCACGAGCCGCACGATCCGGTTCCTGCAGCCGATGGAGTGCGCGATCCTCTCGTCGCACCGCAAGGTGCGGCCCTTCGGGCTCGAGGGCGGCGAGCCAGGGGAATGCGGGCGCACGCTGGTGCGGCGCAACGACGGCCGCGTCGAGGAACTCGGCGCCTGCGACCAGACGCTGCTGGAGGCCGGCGAGGCCGTGACCGTGATCACGCCCACCGGCGGCGGCTACGGGAAGGCGTAGCCCGGAGGGGCCGCACCGGTCTCACGCCCCGCGCCCCTCATCCGCCCGCTGCGCGGGCACCTTCTCCCCGCAAGCGGGGCGAAGGGGATCCCGGCCATCGCGCTCCTTCCGGCAGCATGCAGACGGCGCGCCGCGGCTCCAGCTCCCGCGCCGGCGCCGGTCCCTTCTCCCCGCCTGCGGGGAGAAGTTGCCCCGAAGGACCGGATGAGGGGTCGTGCCGGCGCCAGGCGGAAACGAATTCCCGTGGGGTCATCGTTTCAGATCTCGCCGGCCTCGTTCTTCGGCGTCTTCGGGATGCCGAGCTTCTCCTCGAGCGCGGCGATGCGGGCGGAGAGGCGCTCGTTCTCGTCGCGGGCGAGGATCGCCATCTCGCGCACCGCCTCGAACTCCTCGCGGCTGACGACGTCCATGTCGCGGATCAGGCGCTCGAGCTGCGCCTTGAACACCCCCTCGGCCTCGCGCCGCACGCCCTGAGCCATGCCGGCGGCGTCGGTGAAGAGGCGGGCGAAGTCGTCCAGGATACGGTTCTGGGCCATGCTCATGCTCCGGTGTCGGCGGCGGACCGGCCGCCTTGCGTGGCGAAGGTCCTAGCACGCGCGTGCAGGGCGCGCACGCCCGGCGACCGACGAGGAGCGAGGCATGGCCTCCCCTTCGCCCGGCGCCCCCTCATCCCCCTCCGCTGCGCTCCGTGACCTTCTCCCCACGGCCGTGGGGAGAAGGGAGGCGCCCGTCCCCCGTTCGGCGACCCGGCCCGCCGCCACGCTTGACGCTGCCGGCGACGCGGCGCATGCACGGGGCCACCCTTGCCTTGCCCACCGCGCGGCGGCCGTGCGTCGCGCCCGTGCCCGGAGCCGCGATGACGACCTTCGTGATCCCCTTCCCGGTGATCGACCCCGTCCTGGTGCAGGTCGGCCCCTTCGCCATCCGCTGGTATGCGCTCGCCTACATCGCCGGCCTGATCGGCGGCTGGCTCTATGCGCGGCGCCTCGCCGCGGATGCGGCGCTGTGGGGCGGGCGGCCGCGGCCGACGGTGGAGGACCTCGACGACCTGCTCGTCTACGCCGCCCTCGGCGTCGTGCTGGGCGGGCGCATCGGCTACGTGCTCTTCTACAACCTCGACTTCTTCCTCCAGCATCCGGGCGAGGCGCTGGCGGTGTGGAAGGGCGGCATGTCCTTCCACGGCGGGCTCATCGGCTGCGGGCTCGCCATGCTGCTGCTGGCGAAGCGGCGCGGGCTGCCGCTGACCAGCCTCTCCGACGTGGCCTGCGCCGTGGTGCCGCTCGGGCTGGGGCTCGGGCGCATCGCCAATTTCATCAACGCGGAGTTGTGGGGGCGCCCCACCGACGTGCCGTGGGCCATGGTGTTCCCCAACGCCGGGCCCCTGCCCCGCCATCCGAGCCAGCTCTACGAGGCCACGCTCGAGGGGCTCGTGCTGCTCGTCGTGCTGTGGCTCGCCATTCGCGCCGGGGCGCTGAAGCGGCCGGGGCTCGTCAGCGGCCTGTTCGGCATGGGCTACGGGCTCGCGCGCATCGTCTGCGAGTTCTTCCGAGAGCCCGACCCGCAGCTCGGCTTCCTCATGGGCGGCGCCACCATGGGCATGCTGCTGTCGCTGCCGCTGGTGGCCGCCGGCCTCGTGCTGGTGCTGCGGGCGCGGCGGGCGGACGCGTCCGCGGCCGCGTCCTCGGAGACCGCCTCCCGGTGACGCCGCTCGGCCGCGAGATCGCCGCGCTGATCGCCGCCGAGGGGCCGATTCCGGTGGAGCGCTACATGGCGCTCTGCCTCGGCCATCCCCGCCACGGCTACTACATGACGCGCGATCCCTTCGGCGCGGAGGGCGACTTCGTCACGGCGCCCGAGGTCTCGCAGATGTTCGGCGAGCTCCTCGGCCTGTGGTGCGTCGACACGTGGCAGCGGATGGGCTCGCCCGCGCCGCTGCGGCTCGTCGAGCTCGGTCCGGGCCGCGGCACGCTGATGGCCGACGCGCTGCGCGCGGCGCGGCTCGTGCCGGCCTTTCTGGCGGCCGCCGACGTCCATTTCGTCGAGACGAGCCCCGTGCTGCGCGCCCGGCAGGCGGCGACGCTGGCAGGCGCGGCGACGCGGCCGGCATGGCACGACGGCCTCGACACGATCCCGCCGGGCCCCGCGATCGTGATCGCCAACGAGTTCTTCGACGCGCTGCCGGTGGCCCAGTTCGTGCGCACGGCACGCGGCTGGTGCGAGCGGCTGGTCGGCCTCGGCGAGGATGGCGCGCTGCGCTTCGGCCTCGCCGCCGAGCCGCACCGCGGCATCGCGCTGGCAGCGCCGGAGGGCGCGGTCGTCGAGGTGCCCGCTGCCGCCACGGCGGTGGTGCGAAGCCTCGCCGCGCGGTTCGCGTCGCAGGGGGGCGCGCTGCTGGCCATCGACTACGGCCACGACGGCGCCGGCATCGGCGACACGCTGCAGGCGGTGAAGCGCCATGCCTTCGTCGACGTCCTCGCCGAGCCGGGCGAGGCGGACGTCACCGTCCACGTCGACTTCGCCGCGCTGGCCCGGGCGGCGGCCGGGTCCGGCGTGCTCGTGCACGGCCCGGTGACGCAGGGCGCGTTCCTCGACGCCCTCGGCCTCGCGGCGCGGGCCGAGAGGCTGGCGCGCGGCGCCGCTCCCGAGCGGGCGGCGGCGGTGCACGCGGCTCGCGAGAGGCTCGCCGGGGGCGGGCCGGGCGGCATGGGAGCATTGTTCAAGGTGATGGCCCTCGGCGACGGCCGGATTGCGGCTCTGGCCGGATTTGACAGGCCCGGCCGTGCCCCGGACGGTGGGGCCGCACCGGGAATCAGCGGAGGCGCGACGGCATGACGGCGCAGGTGGAAGGGGCGGAGGCGATCGAGGCGCGGGAGCTGGACCTTCCCGGCATCCGGCACGGCTTCTTCACCCGCCGCGGCGGCGTCTCGGGCGGCATCTACGAGAGCCTCAACGGCGGCCAGGGCTCGGCCGACGCGCCGGAGGCGGTCGCCGAGAACCGGGCGCGCATGGCCCGCTGGCTCGGCTTGGCGCCGGACCACCTCGTCAACGTGCACCAGATCCACTCGCCCGACGTGGTCGTCGCCGAGGGGCCGTGGACAGGGGCGAAGCCGCGGGCCGACGGGCTCGTCACCCGCACGCCGGGCGTCGGCCTCGCCATCGCCACGGCCGACTGCGGCCCGGTGCTTTTCGCCGACGCCAGGGCCCGCGTGATCGGCGCCTGCCACTCCGGCTGGCGCGGCGCCTTCACCGGCGTGCTGGAGGCGACGCTGGCGGGCATGGAGGCGCTGGGCGCCGAGCGGGCGCATGTCGTGGCGGTGCTCGGCCCCACCATCGGGCCCGACGCCTACGAGGTCGGCCCGGAGTTCGTCGAGCGCTTCGTGTCGCTGCGCGCCGACGATGCGAGCTTCTTCCGGCCGTCGGAGCGGGCGGGGCACAGCCTGTTCGACCTGCCGTCCTACATCGGGCACCGCCTGTCGCATGCCGGCGTCGGCCGCTTCGCGGACCTCGGGCTGTGCACCTATTCCGATCCGGACCGCTTCTTCAGCTACCGGCGCACGGTCCACCGCGGCGAACCGGACTACGGCCGGCTGATCGCGGCGATCACGCTCGCGGCCTGAGAGGCGCGGCCGTCGGCCCCGTCTCCCGACGCGCCTGCCAAAGTCTTTCGGGGTCCCGCGCGCCGGCGTCCAGCTTCGGGACGTTTCGGCCCCGTCATGCTTCACGAAGGCTTAAAGGCACCGACGCAATGTCCCGGACATGCGACGCGGAGCTGTCAAGTACGGCGTCTTCTCCGGCGTCCTCGTCCTCCTGTCCGGATGCGGCCTGTTCAACTTCGAGCAGCGCGAGCCCTGGCGCGACGAGGCCGAGCAGGCGTGCCTGGCCTCGAAGGCGGTGAAGGTGACCGCCTACGTCGAATCCGCGCGCGAGATCGACGGCCCCGGTGCCTGCGGAATGCTCCGTCCCTTCCGCCTCACCGCCGTCGCCGACGGCTCGGTGGGGCTGTCGAGCCGGGCGACGCTGGCCTGCCCGATCATCCCGGTCATCGACCGCTGGGTGGAGGAGGTGGTGCAGCCCTCGGCCGAGCTCTACTTCGGCTCCCCGGTGGTCGAGCTGAAGTCGGGCTCCTACTCCTGCCGCAACGTCAACAACCGCCGCGGCGGGCCGCGCTCCGAGCACGCCTTCGGCAACGCCATGGACGTGATGGCTTTCCGCCTCGCCGAC
Organism: Alsobacter sp. R-9; assembly: GCF_054612375.1. Taxonomy (NCBI): domain Bacteria; kingdom Pseudomonadati; phylum Pseudomonadota; class Alphaproteobacteria; order Hyphomicrobiales; family Alsobacteraceae; genus Alsobacter; species Alsobacter sp. R-9. The sequence continues at coordinate 175,945 of NZ_JBTSWJ010000004.1, forward strand.
GGGCGCGAGATCACGGTGGCGCGGGGCTGGCGCGGGTCGCCGCGCGAGCAGGAGTTCCTGCGCGAGGTGTTCGTCGGCTCCTGCAGCCACTTCACCACGGTGCTCGGGCCGGGCTCGGACGCCTTCCACTACGACCACCTGCACCTCGACCTCGCCCGCCACTCGCGCGGGCGGACGGTGTGCAAGCCGGTGCTGAAGTTCGACCCGCGCCTTCCGGCCTACCTCGCCTCGCGCGGGCAGATGACGCCGCGCGTCGCCGCCGCGCCGGCTCCGGCCGCGCCGCAGGCGCGCGCGCCACTGCCCACGGGCCGGCCCATGATGCTGGGCATCCCCGGGCTCCTCGGCGGCGGCTCGGACGATCTCGACGACGGCGGCGAGGGTCAGGGCGTGGTCGACCTCGAGCCGGCGCCGCGCCCGCCGGGCGCGATCCGATAGGGCGCCGCAGCTCGCCTTCTGCGCGAGGACGAAGGGCGCCGGCGCACACCGCGGGACCCCCACCCTCGATCCCTCCCCACGAGGGGGAGCGAAGACCCCCTTCACCGCCCGTCGCGCCCAGCACCCAGGCCCCGCTGGTCTCGCGGCATCGAGCGACGCCTCGGTTTCCCTGATCGGCCCTTCGCGCGGCGGCCTCGTCGCCCTTCCGCTGTGGACGGACCCGGTGGTGCGATTGTGCCGCGGGACCGAATCCAAGACGGTCCAACTCGCTCGTTGAACCGCACGAGTCGACCGCGTTATGGTCGGACAGACAGGTGATTCGCCAACGAATCCGGGGGCTTCCGCGAGGGGCGTCCGGGGCGGCGGCGGGTTCGGCCCGCAGGCGGCGCGTCCGCCGGCGGTCCTTGTGGTCCGGTGAGCGCGTGCGACCGCGTCGACGACGCGACCTGCTTCTCGAGCCGGGGATCGGCATGTCCGCATTGGAATTGGAAGTCGTCGAACGCGCCGAGCATCCGCTCGACGTGGTGGAACGCCTCGCCACCGTTCACGACTGGTCCTTCGACCGCGCGGACGAGAACGAGATCTCCGTCTCGGTCTCCGGTGCCTGGGCCGAGTATCACGTCGCCTTCACCTGGCTCGACGAGATGGAGGCGCTGCACATCGCCTGCGCGTTCGACCTCAAGGTGCCGCAGCGCCGGCGGACGGAGCTGCTTGAGCTCGTCTCGATGATCAACGAGCAGCTGTGGGTCGGCCACTTCGACCTGTGGAGCAACGAGGACGTGGTGATGTTCCGCCACTCGCTGCTGCTGGCGGGCGGGGCGGAGCCGAACGGCCGCCAGTGCGAGAGCCTGCTCAAGGTCGCCATCGACGCCTGCGACCGGTACTATCAGGCCTTCCAGTTCGTCCTGTGGGCGGGCAAGACGCCGCGCGAGGCGATGGAAGGCGCGATGTTCGAGACGGTCGGCGAGGCCTGAGCTGCATCGCCGCGGGGCCGGCACAGGCCGCGCCGCCGCCGGTTCCGCTTCCCCTTCGTCTTTCCCGCTGACGCCGGCACCCGCACAGGATGCGTGACAGCGGGCGGTCGCCCGCGCGATAACGGCACCGGCACGGACCGTGCCCGATCGCGAGCGATGCCATGTCCAATCCCGCCACGCCGTCCCCCCTGCTGCCCTCCCCGCTGCTCCTCGTCGGCTGCGGCAAGATGGGCGGCGCCATGCTGGAAGGCTGGCTGCGCATGGGGCTCGACAGCGCCAACACCACGATCCTCGACCCGCACGCCTCGCCCTCGCTCGTGGCCACGTGCGAGCAGCACGGCATCGCGCTGAACCCGAGCCCGGGATCGATCCCGACGCCGGAGGTGATCCTGCTCGGCATCAAGCCACAGATGCTGGACGAGGCCGCGCCTTCGCTGGCGCCGCACATCGGGCCGCAGACGCTGCTCGTCTCGATCCTCGCCGGCAAGACCATCGGCAACCTGAAGAGCCGCCTGCCGGGGCTGAAGGCGGTCGTCCGGGCGATGCCGAACCTGCCCGCCGCCGTGCAGCGCGGCATCACCGGCATGGCGGCGAGCCCCGAGGTGAGCGCGCACCAGCGGGAGCTGGCACAGGGGCTGCTGTCGGGCGTCGGCCGCGTCGAATGGGTCGACCGCGAGGAACTGATCGACGCCGTCACCGCCGTCTCCGGCTCCGGCCCCGCCTATGTCTTCTACCTCACCGAGTGCCTGGCCCGGGCGGGCGTCGCGCTGGGGCTTCCCGAGGACCTCGCCGCGCGCCTCGCCCGTGCGACCGTCGAGGGTGCGGGCGAGCTGATGCACCGCTCCGACCTCTCGCCGGCGACGCTGCGCGAGAACGTGACCTCCCCCGCCGGCACCACCGCGGCGGCGCTTGCCGTGCTGATGGCGAGCGACGGGCTCGACCCGCTGATGCGCGACGCGGTGGACGCCGCGCGCCGCCGCGCCGAGGAACTGTCGGGCTGAGACGGCGGTTGCGACGCCGCGGCCTTGGACGGGCCGCTCGCGCCACCCTATCTTGCCAGTCGACAGAGCATCGAGAAGGAGGCCTTGCCATGGCCAGGAAGCCCGTGAGCCAGCCCGAGAGCAAGCCCGGCGCGAAGAAGGCCGGCGTGAACCGCCGCGCCGCCGCGGCGCCCGCCGGCGCGCCGCCCGCCGGCAGCGTCCGCGACCGCGTCATCGACGCGACGATGGCGCTGGCGGCCGAGCACGACTGGGACGCCTTCGACCTGCGCGAGATCGCCGAGGCGGCCGACGCGTCGCTGGCGGAGCTGCGCGACGCGTTCCCCTCCAAGGGCGCCGTGCTGGGCGGGCTCGCCCGCCGGGTCGACCGCATCGTGCTCGACGGCACGGGCGACGACCTCGACGAGGAGCCGGCGCGCGAGCGGCTGTTCGACGTCCTGATGCGCCGGCTCGACGCGCTGGCGCCCTACCGCGCCGGCCTGCGTCGCATGCGCCCGGACGTGGCGCGCGACCCGCTCTCGCTCGCCGCGCTGAACCAGCTCACCGTCAACTCGATGCGCTACATGCTGGCGGCGGCGAAGATCGACACCGCCGGCCCGATGGGGGCGCTGAAGGCGCAGGGCGCCGCGCTGCTGTGGGCGCGGGTGCTCGACGCCTGGCTCGACGACGACGACCCGGGCCTCGCCCGCACCATGGCCGTGCTCGACCGCGAACTGCGGCGGGCCGGGCAGATCGTCGGCGGGCTCAGCGACCTGTGCCGCATCACCGCGCCCCTGCGCGCGGTGTTCGACCGCGCCGCCGAGCGCGGCCGCCGCTTCCGCGAGCGCCAGCGCGCCCCACGCGATCCCTACGACGACGACGAGAGCGTCCGCGCCGTCTGACCCCGGCGCGACCCACCCTCCGGAGACCCCATGGCCGAGACCGCGCCCCCGGCGCCGACGATCACCTTCGACGATTTCCTCAAGGTCGACGTCCGCGTCGGCACCATCGTGGCGGCGGAGCCCTTCCCGCAGGCCCGCAAGCCGGCCTTCAAGCTGACGATCGACTTCGGGCCGGGGATCGGCACCAGGCGTTCCTCGGCGCAGATCACGGTGAACCACCCGCTGGAGACGCTGGTGGGGCGGCAGGTGCTGGCGGTCGTCAACTTCCCGCCGCGCCAGATCGGGCCTTTCATGTCCGAGGTGCTGACGCTCGGCGTCCCCGACGCCGACGGCAACGTCATGCTGATCGGCCCCGATCGGACGGTCCCGGAGGGCGGGCGCCTCTACTGACCCGGACCGCGCGGCGGCCCTCGCCGCCGAAAGGGGGACTTGCCGGGGGGCGCAGGCTTCATTAGGCCTTCGGCGGCGGTCGTGACGGGCCGCGCGCCAGGAAGACGCCTTCTGGAGGAAGCCTTGCCGTCCCTTGCCTTCGAAGATTTCGTCCCCGGGGCGGTGACCACCTTCGGGCGGCACGCCGTGACGCGCGAGGAGGTGCTGTCCTTCGCGCGGCAGTTCGACCCCCAGCCCATGCACCTCGACGAGGCGGCGGCGGGCCGCTCGATCCTCGGCGGCCTCGCGGCCTCGGGCTGGCACACCTGCGGCATCCTGATGCGAATGCTCGCCGACAACGTGCTCAACGGCAGCACCGGCATGGGCTCGCCCGGCATCGACGAGCTGCGCTGGCTGAAGCCTGTGCGCCCGGGCGACGTGCTGTCGGTACGGCAGACCGTGCTCGAGTCCCGCCGCTCCGCCACGCGGACGGACCGCGGCTACGTCCGCTTCCGCTTCGAGCTCGTCACCGAGGCGGGCGACGTGGTGATGGACCAGACCAACAGCATCATCTTCGGCCTCCGGGGCGCGGAGGCGGCGGCGTGACGACCTTCTACGACGACATCGCCATCGGCGACACGGACGAGCTCGGCCTGCACACCTTCACGGCCGACGAGATCAAGACGTTCGCGGCGGCCTTCGATCCGCAGCCCTTCCACCTCGACGAGGCCGCGGGGGCGGCCAGCCACTTCGGCGGGCTGTGCGCGTCGGGCTGGCACACGGCGGCGATCTGGATGCGCCTGCGCGTCGAGTGCTACCGCCGGCAGGAGGAGGAGGCGACCGCGCAGGGCCGCCCCTTCCCCAGGCTCGGCCCCTCGCCGGGCTTCCGCGACCTCAGGTGGCTGAAGCCGGTGAAGCCCGGCGACACGCTCACCTACTACGCGAAAGTGGTCGACAAGCGCCCCTCCGCCTCCCGCCCGCAGTGGGGGCTGGTGACGCAGCTGAGCTGGGCCGAGAACCAGCGCGGCGAGCGCGTGTTCGAGTTCACCGGCGCCGCCTTCTGGGAGCGCCGCGCCGGCGCCGCCTGACTTGACGGCGGTCAGGGCATCAGCTGGCCGCCGTTCACCTCGATGATCTGGCCGATCATGTAGCCCGACAGCGCGTCCGAGGCGAGGAACAGGAACGCCCCGACGCAGTCCTCCGGCGTGCCGACGCGCCCCATCGGCACCGTCTGGCGCATGGCCTCGATCTGCTGGGCGTTCGAGTAGCGCTCGTGGAAGGGCGTCATGATCACGCCCGGCGCGACCGCGTTGACGCGGGTCCGGTCGGCCCAGAGCTCCTTGGAGATGCCGCGCGTGAAGGTCGAGACGAAGCCCTTCGACGCGGCGTAGAGCACCGCCCCGCCGCCGCCGCCGTTGCGCGCGGCGATGGAGGTGACGTTGACGATGGCGCCGCCGCCGGAGGCCTTCATCACCGGATGCGCCTCGCGCGTCAGCGCCACCACCGAGAGCGCGTTGAGGTTCATCACGCGGTGGTAGTGCTCGTCGGTGAGTTCCGGCAGGCTCTTGCGGCCGAGCATGCCGCCGGCGTTGTTGATGAGCACGTCGAGCCGGCCGAAGCGCCCGGCCGTCGCCTCGACGATCCGCTTCGGAACGCCCGGCTCCGCCACGTCGCCCTGCACGGTGGCGGTGTCGCCGCCCGCGGCAGCGATGGCGGCGGCGACCGCCTCCGCCGCGTCCCGGCTCTCGTTGTAGTGCACCATGACGCGCGCGCCGTTGGCGGCGAAGGCCTTCGCGGCGGCCGCGCCGATGCCGGTCGAGCCTCCCGTCACGAGCACGACCTTGCCGGCGAGGTCGGGGATGGCGAGCTGGGACATGGCGCTTCCTGGGGTTGCGGGCGGTGCTCCACGGCCCGCCCTTTCCGCGACCTTTGCGGCCGCCGCCGCCGGCCGTCAACCGTTCCCGCGGGGCTCCAACTGGACCTCCACCGGCGTTCGGCGTAATGATGCAGGCCTTGCGGGCCGCCGGAGCGGCCGCCGACGGGGACGAGATGCCGGCACGGACGGGCGCCACGACACGCTGGGGAGCGGCCATCGCAGCCGCTCTGGGCGCGCTGGCGCTGGCCGGGTGCCAGCAGGGCCTGATGGAGGGCCAGGCGGTCTCCGCCGCCGGCGTGCCCGTCGCCGTGGAGACCATCGAGGGGGCCCCGCCCGCCCTGCAGGCGAAGGTCAACGCCGAGGTCGCCTCGCAGGCTTCAGCCCGGCGAATCGAGCTGGTGTCGTCGGAGCAGCAGCCGCGCTACCGGCTCAAGGGCTACCTGACCGCCTATTCGACCGGCGACGGCGAGACGGCGCTGGCCATCGTCTGGGACGTCTTCGACGCCTCCAAGAAGCGCGCGCAGCGCGTGTCCACGACGACGCTCGCCAAGGGCGAGGCGGACGACCCCTGGTCGCGGATCGGCGAGACGCAGATCAGCAAGGCGACCGCCCAGAGCATGAACGAGGTGGCCGCCTTCCTCGCCGGCAGCCCGTCCGTCGGCGGCACCGGGCTCACGGGGCCGCGCACGGCGGGTACCTCAGCCATGGGCTTCACCCCGGACGAGTGATCCCGACGGGGCAGGTCTGCACAATCCGGGAGCCATTGCCGCCGTTTTGATGTTGATGTCACGGCGGCATCGTATTGTTCGGGCGGGAGCAGGCTGTTACAGAGCCCGCAGAACGCAGGTCCGGCCGGCGAAGGGCCGGAGTCGCGCCATGCGGGATCAGTGAAGGCCGAGCCGATGAAAGCCGCGATCAAGCTCGTTGCGGGCAACTCCAACCGGGCGCTCGCGGATGCGATCGCGGCCTATCTGGAGACGCCTCTCGCCAGGTGCCAGGTCAGGCGCTTCGCCGACATGGAGGTCTTCGTCGAGATCCAGGAGAACGTCCGCGGCCAGGACGTCTTCGTGATCCAGTCGACCTCGTTCCCCGCCAACGACCACCTCATGGAGCTGCTCATCATCATCGATGCGCTGCGCCGCTCCTCCGCCCGCCGCATCACGGCGGTGCTGCCCTACTTCGGCTATGCCCGGCAGGACCGCAAGGCCGGCCCGCGCACGCCGATCTCGGCCAAGCTCGTCGCCAACCTGATCACCGAGGCCGGCGCCGACCGCGTGCTGACGGTCGACCTGCACGCGGGACAGATCCAGGGCTTCTTCGACATCCCCACCGACAACCTGTTCGGCGCCCCCGTGATGGTCCGCGACATCAAGGAGCGGATGGAACTGTCGAACCTGATGGTCGTCTCGCCGGACGTCGGCGGCGTGGTGCGCGCCCGGGCACTCGCCAAGCGCATCGACGCGCCGCTCGCCATCGTCGACAAGCGCCGCGAGCGCGCCGGCGAGAGCGAGGTGATGAACATCATCGGCGACGTCGAGGGGCGCACCTGCATCCTCGTCGACGACATCGTCGATTCCGGCGGTACCCTCTGCAACGCCGCCGAGGCGCTGCTGAAGGAGGGGGCCAAGGAGGTGCATGCCTACATCACGCACGGCGTGCTGTCGGGCGGCGCGGTGGCCCGCATCGCCGCCTCCAAGCTGAAGACGCTGGTGCTCACCGACTCGATCCAGCCCACCGAGGCGGTCAAGGTCGCCCGCAACATCCGCGTCATCTCCATCGCCAGCCTGCTGGGCGAGGCCATCGGCCGCACGGCGCTGGAGGAGAGCGTGTCGAGCCTGTTCGACTGACGGGCGGGGCTCAGCCCTTCCGGATGAAGTGCACTCCGGGCAGGCCTTCGAAATGCCCGTCGCAGGTCACGAGATCGGCCTTCTGGTCGAGCGCCGTCGCATAGATCAGGGCATCCGCCGTCGCCAGCCGGAAGTCCCGGCACACCGTCGCCGCGGCGAGAGCGATCCCGGTGTCGAGCGGCACGAGGCGGCACGTCATCGTGAAGGCGATGACCTCGTCGACGGCCTCCTCCCCTTTTTCCCGAAGCAGCCATTTCGCCAGTTCGTGCTGGACGAGTGTCGGCACGATCCACCGATCACGCGTGGGCAACATCGACCGGACGGCGTCGGCGGAGGCACTGCCGACGAGCCATTCGATCCATGCCGAAGTGTCGACGACCCGCATCAGGTGCGGTCCGATCGGTCGCGGTAGCCGTCCGTGTTCGCGCCCTTGGCGAGTCCGTGCAGTCGATCCTCATCGGGCACCGGCATCATGAGTACGCCGGCACCCTTCGGGATGAAGACGAACCTCTGCCCGGCGGACCATCCCTGAGCCTCGCGGACAGTCTTGGGCACGCTGATCTGGAACTTCGAGGACAGGGTCGCGGTCGCCATTCTTGCGATCTCCTTATCGATACCGGAAAGGTAAAGACGACTGGGTCCCTTGCCAACCCATCCCTCTTTTTATTTCCGGCCGGTCGAAATCCTCCCCCGCCGCCCGTCATGGCATCGGAAGCGGCATCCGACTGACTTTACCGCCGCCTCCGCCACTGCAACCCTGCGCCGATGGAGGAACCCATGGCCTACGTGCTCCTGATGTACGAACCCCGCGACCTCTTCGAGGACCGTGCCCAGCACGACAAGAGCTCCGCCTACTGGGGCGCCTGGATGGACTACATCGGCGCCCTGCGGGCTTCGGGCCTGATCTCGGGCGGCCAGGGGCTGCAGGGCCCTGCGGCGGCCGTCACCGTCTCGGTGGCGGACGGTCGCCGGCAGGTCCAGGACGGGCCCTACGCCGACACCAAGGAGCAACTCGGCGGCTTCTTCGTGCTCGACACGGAGGACCTCGACACGGCCCTTGAGTGGGCGGCCCGCAGCCCTGCGGCAACGTATGGCCGGGTCGAGGTGCGGCCGGCGCTGCCGCCCATGCCGGCGGCGTGACAGAAGCCCCGTCCGATCCGCGGCGGGCGGCCGAGCGGGCCGCCCGCACGTCCTATGGCCGGCTGCTGGCCTTCCTCTCGGCCCGGACCCGGGACGTCGCCGCCGCCGAGGACGCGCTGGCGGAGGCCTTCCGCGCGGCGCTGGAGACGTGGCCAATCCGGGGCGTGCCGGACAAGCCGGAGGCGTGGCTGCTCACCGCCGCCCGCCGCACCCTCATCGACGCCGCCCGGCGCGCCGCCACCCGCAGCCACGCGACGGAAGCGCTGCTCGACGCGCTGGCCGAGGCGGAGGAGGAGCGCATGGCCGCCGCATCCCGCGACATCCCCGACACCCGCCTCGCCTTGCTCTTCGTCTGCGCCCACCCGCAGATCGACCCCGGCGCGCGGACGCCGCTGATGCTGCAGACCGTGTTCGGCCTCGACGCGGCGCGGATCGCCGGCGCGTTCCTCACGTCGCCCGCGACGATGGGCCAGCGGCTGGTGCGGGCGAAGGCGCGCATCCGCGACGCGGGCCTGCGCTTCGAGGTGCCGGGGCCGGAGGCCTGGGGCGAGCGTCTCGCGGCCGTTCTGGAGGCGGTCTACGCCGCCTACGGCACGGGCTGGGACGACGTGTCGGGCTCCGATCCGCGCCGGGCCGGCCTGGCCGGCGAGGCGATCGACCTCGCCCGCCTGCTGGTCGACCTGCTGCCGGGCGAGCCGGAGGCTCTCGGCCTCCTCGCCCTCGTCCTGCACTGCGAAGCGCGGCGCGACGCGCGCCGGGACGCCGCCGGCGGCTTCGTCGCGCTGGCGGAGCAGGACACGGCGCTGTGGTCCCAGCCGCTGCAGCGCGAGGCGGAGGAGGCGTTGCGAAGGGCGGCGGCACTGGGTCGCCCCGGCCGGTTCCAGACCGAGGCGGCCATCCAGTCCGTTCACGCCATGCGGGCCCGAGCGGGCACCACCGACTGGCCGATGGTGGCGATGCTGCACGACGCGCTGCTCGTGTTCGCGCTGGGCATCGGCGCCCGCGTCAGCCACGCCGCCGCCCACGCGGAGGCGTCCGGGCCGGTCGCAGGACTGCGCCTGCTCGACGCCCTGCCGCAGGACGCGGTGCGCAGCTACCAGCCCTACTGGGCGCTGCGGGCACACCTTCTGGCGCGCTCGGGGGCGGTGGAGGAGGCGCGGGCCGCTTTCGGCCTTGCCATCGGGCTGTCCGAGGATCCTGCGGTGCGGGACTTCCTGCGGACGCGTTGTCCCTGAGCCCCGGCAGGCGCGTCAAGGCGCCCGGCGCCATCGGCGACGGGGGTTCCGGGAGAGGGCGACGGGAGGCCGTCCGGGGAAGAATGGAGGAAGGGGGTGGGCGTGGACCGCCTCCCGTGCCTACTGCTCTGCGGGGCCTCGCCCGCGGAGCCTCCTTTCGGGAGGTCCGCGGCCTCGGCCTGTGTTCCGGTCCGGCCGCCGCGCGACGGGCCGGTGGTCAGGGTGGCGTCAGGGCGTCGTCACAACCCGTCTTTCGCCGCGGAACGGGACACGGGCCCATGCCCCGCGATCCGGCCCCGCTCCGGTCGATCCGGTTTCGCCCAGGCGGCGAGGCCTCGACAACATGCGCGACGATGCATGCGTCGTCAAGCTATTATTCCTATAGATGCGAACAAGCTCACGCCGGGAGCCTCAGCCCTCGCCGCCCTCCGGGCCGTAGAAGATCACCCACGTCTCGAAGTCGCGGGTGAACTTCTCGAAGCGGTGCTCCATGCCCGCCGGGACGAAGATCACGTCGCCCGCCGCGAAGGGACGCCTCTCGCCGTCGCGCACGAAGGTGCCGCTGCCGGCGACGACGACGTAGAGCTCGTCCTGCTCGTGCGGCGTCTGCGGATCGACGGACTGAGGCTGGTAGAGCTCGACGCTCATGCTGCCGCTGCCAAGCACCTTGGCGAAGCGGCAGCCAGAGGCCGTCACGGCCGCGCGGGCCGCCGCGAGGTTGACGTGCCAGGGGCCGGAGCCCGCCGGCGCCGGGCCGCGTGGGGGTGAGCCGTCCTTCGACACCCCCATCGTCAGGCGGCGACGGCCTTCGGGCGCACCTCGGCGGAGTAGTCCTCGACCAGCGTGCGGGTGATGTTGCCCGGCTGGTAGACGTGCTCGGCAATCTGCGAGACCGGCGTCACCTCGGCGGCGGTGCCGGTGATGAAGCACTCGTTGAAGCTCGGCAGCTCGTCCGGGAGGATGCGGCGCTCGACCACCTCGATGCCGCGCCGCTTGGCGAGGTCGATCGTGGTGCGGCGCGTGATACCATCGAGGAAGCAGTCGGCGATCGGCGTATGGATCACGCCATCGCGCGTGAAGAACACGTTGGCCCCGGTGCACTCGGCGACGCGGCCCTGCCAGTCGAGCATCAGCGCGTCGGCGAAGCCGCGCTTCTCGGCGCGGTGCTTGGAGAGCGTGGCGATCATGTAGAGGCCGGCCGCCTTCGCCGCCGACGGAGCGGTCATGGGGTCGGGGCGGCGGTACTCGGCGAGGTCGAGCTTGATGCCCTTCATCTTGGTCGCCATGTCGAACATGGACGGCCACTCCCACACCGCGATGGCGACATGGATCTTCGCGTGCTGGGCGGAGACGGCCATCATCTCGGAGCCGCGCCACGCGACGGGACGGACATAGGCGTCCTTGAGGTTGTTCAGCTCGAGCACCTTGTGCTTGGCGGCGTCCAGTTCGGCGACCGAGTACGGGATGGTGAAGTCGAGGATCTCGCCCGACTTGTGGAACCGCTGCGAGTGCTCCGTCGACTTGAAGATCACGCCGCCGTAGGAGCGCTCGCCCTCGAACACACTGGAACCGTAGTGGAGGCCGTGCGTCAGCACGTGGACCTTCGCGTCGGTCCACGGCACGATCTCGCCGTTGAACCAGATGTAACCCTCGCGGCGGTCGAACGGGATGACGGACATGACGGTCTCCTTGGACTTTGTCGTTCATGGTGGCGGCGGCGGGCGCAGCGACGCCCGCACGGTCCGGTCGGCGCGTCTCCGGCAGGGCCGGGCGCACTTTCCTTTCGCCGCGAGGCCTTGACGAGTAACAATCACTCTGAAATATGTCAACAACGCTGACATAAAAACGACGGAGCCTTCCCCCTCGATGCAGACGGCTCTCGACATCCAGCGCGACGCGGCGGCCGGCGCCGGGCGCGCGCATCACGAGCTGATCGAACTGCTGTTCTTCGCCTACCGGGATTTCGTGGGCGACCCCGACCGGATCCTCGAGCAGTACGGCTTCGGGCGGGCGCACCACCGCGTGCTGCATTTCGTCAACCGAAACCCGGGGCTGACCATCGCAGAGCTCCTCGACATCCTGCGCATCACCAAGCAGAGCCTCAACCGCGTGCTGAAGGAGCTGCTCGAGCAGGAATACGTCGAGCAGCGCGCCGGGCTCACCGACCGCCGCCAGCGGCTGCTCTTCGCCACGGCGCGCGGGCGCCAGCTCGCCCGCGACCTCGCCGACCTGCAGACCCGGCGCATCTCGCGGGCGCTGGCCGAGGCCGGCCCGGAGGCCGCGGAGGCGGCGCGGCGCTTCCTGCAGGCGATGATCGACCCGACCGACCGCGGCACGGTGGAGCGCTTCGCCCACGCCGACGGCGAGGACGGCGCGTGAACGCGGCCCGCCCGCGGCCGGTCCCGGCGGACGACGCGCCGCACGTGCTCGTCGTCGACGACGACCGCCGCCTGCGCGACCTGCTCTCGCGCTTCCTCAGCGAGCACGGCTACCGGGTGACGACGGCGCGCGACGCCGCCGACGCGCGGTCGCAGATCGCCAACTTCGTCTTCGACGGCTACATCCTCGACGTGATGATGCCGGGCGAGAACGGCTTCGACCTCGCCGCGTGGGTGCGGGAGTCCTCGAGCGTCCCGATCCTCATGCTCACCGCCCGCGCCGACGCGAAGGACCGGGTGCGCGGGCTCGAGATCGGCGCCGACGACTACCTGCCCAAGCCCTTCGAGCCGCGCGAGCTGGTGCTGCGGCTCAACAACATCATCCGTCGCACGGCATCGGCCCAGACCACGGCCCCGACGCAGCCCGAGATCGTCCGCTTCGGCCCGTTCGTCTACCGCATCGACAAGGGCGAACTGCGCCAGGGCGAGGAGATCATCAGGATCACGGACCGCGAGCGCGAGATCCTCAGCATCCTGTCGCGCCAGCCCAACGAGACCGTGCCGCGCGAGGCGCTGTCGGCCTCGGGCGAGGCCTCCAACGAACGCACGGTCGACGTCCAGATCAACCGCCTGCGGCGCAAGATCGAAGTCGACCCGGCCAACCCGCAGCACCTGCAGACGGTCCGCGGCAGCGGCTACCGGCTGGTCGTGGAGTAGGACCCGCCGTGGCGACCGCAGAGCTCCCGCGGCGCCCGGCACTCGGCCGCAGGATCATGCGGTTCGTCGGCGCGCGGCTGCCGAAGGGGCTCTTCGCCCGCGCCCTCATCATCATCATCGCGCCGATGGTGATCCTGCAGTCGGTGCTGGCCTATGCCTTCATGGAGCGCCACTGGCAGACGGTGACGCGCCGCCTCTCGGCCGCCGTGACGCAGGACATCGCGGCGCTGATCGACATCGCCCAGAGCTACCCGCAGGACAAGGACTACGAGACGCTGACCCGCATCGCGGCGGACCGACTGGCGCTCGACATCGAGATGCTGCCGCCCGAGCCGCTGCCCCCGCCGACGCCGAAGCCGTTCTTCTCGATCCTCGATTCCAGCCTCTCGCGCGAGTTGCGCCAGCAGATCGGCCGGCCGTTCTGGATCGACACGGTGGGCCGCTCGAACCTCGTCGAGATCCGCATCCAGCTCGACAAGGGCGTGCTGCGCGTCCTCACGCGCCGTTCGCAGGCCTACGCCTCCAACTCGCACATCTTCCTGATGTGGATGGTCGGCACCTCGCTGGTGCTGCTCGGCATCGCCGTCATCTTCCTGCGCAACCAGATCCGCCCGATCCTGCGGCTCGCGGAGGCGGCGGAGAGCTTCGGCAAGGGCCGCGAGATCGACTTCTCGCCGCGCGGCGCGCGCGAGGTGCGGCAGGCCGGCCACGCCTTCATCGAGATGCGACGGCGCGTCGAGCGCGCCATCGAGCAGCGCACCGCGATGCTCAACGGCGTGAGCCACGACCTGCGCACCATCCTGACGCGGTTCAAGCTGTCGCTGGCTCTGATGGAGGACGAGGACGCGCCGGAGGTCGAGGCCCTGAAGAAGGACGTCGACGAGATGAGCCGCATGCTGGAGGCCTACCTCGCCTTCGCCCGCGGCGACGCCGGCGAGCAGCCCGCCGCCACCGACATGGGCGCGCTGCTGGAGGACCTGAAGGTCGACGCCGAGCGCTCGGGCCACGCGACCGAGGTGACCGTCAGCGGCGATCCCGTCGCCACGGTACGCCCGGACGCCTTCAAGCGCTGCATCGGCAACCTCGTGTCGAACGCCGCGCGCCACGGCGACCGCATCGCCATCACCGCCGTGCGCGACGCCCGCTGGCTGACGATCACCGTCGACGACGATGGTCCCGGCGTTCCGCCGGACCAGCGCGAGGAGGTGTTCAAGCCCTTCGTGCGGCTGGACGAGGCCCGCAACGTCGACGAGGGCGGCACCGGCCTCGGCCTCGCGATCGCCCGCGACATCGCCCGCTCCCACGGCGGCGACATCATCCTCGGCGACAGCCCGCTCGGCGGCCTGCGCGCGACGGTCCGGATACCGGTCTGAGCGAATGCCCCTCATCCGCCCCTTCGGGGCACCTTCTCCCCGCAAGCGGGGCGAAGGGCGGGCGGCGCCACTCCGGCGGATGGGAGAGATGCCGCGGCGTCGCCGAGGGCCGAAAGCAGCAGCGACCGGGCGTCCCTTCTCCCCGTCCCACGGGGAGAAGGTGCCGCGGCGCAGCGGAGGCGGATGAGGGGCGGGTCGTCCCGCCGTGTCCTCAGTTGGCGAAGCGGAAGTGCAGGACGTCCCCGTCGGCGACCACGTAGTCCTTGCCCTCGAGGCGGAAGCGGCCTGCGTCGCGCGCCCCGGACTCGCCCTTGTGCCGGACGTAGTCGTCGTAGGCGATCGTCTCGGCGCGGATGAAGCCCTTCTCGAAGTCGGTGTGGATCACGCCCGCCGCCTGCGGCGCGCGGGTGCCCTTCGTGATCGTCCAGGCGCGGGCCTCCTTCGGGCCCACGGTGAAGTACGTCACGAGGTGCAGCAGGTCGTAGCCGGCGCGGATGACGCGGTTCAGGCCCGGCTCGTCGAGACCGACGGCCTCGAGGTACTCCTTCTGCTCGTCCGGGGCGAGGACGGCGATCTCGCTCTCGATCTTGGCCGAGACCACGACCGCGACCGCGCCCTCCTCCTTCGCCCGCTCGAACACCTTCGCCGAGAAGGCGTTGCCGTCGTGGGCGGAGGCCTCCTCGACGTTGCAGACGTAGAGCACCGGCTTGGCGGTGAGGAGGTTGAGCATCTGGAAGCTCTTCTCCTCCTCGGCCTTGCGCTCGACGAGGCGGGCCGGCTTGCCGTCCTGCAGCAGCTTCAGGCAGCGCTGCACGAGGTCGAGCTGCTCCTTCGCCTCCTTGTCGCCGCCGCGGGCCTTCTTCTCGAGCGCGGTGACGCGCTTCTCGAGGCTCTCGAGGTCGGCCAGCATCAGCTCCGTCTCGATGGTCTCGATGTCGGCGATGGGATCGACCTTGCCCTCGACATGGGTGATGTCGCCGTCCTCGAAGCAGCGCACGACGTGGGCGATGGCGTCCACCTCGCGGATGTTGGCGAGGAACTGGTTGCCGAGCCCCTCCCCCTTCGAGGCGCCGCGCACGATGCCGGCGATGTCGACGAAGGTGATCCGCGTCGGGATGATCTGCGCCGAGCCGCCGATGGAAGCCAGCGTGTCGAGGCGCGGGTCGGGGACCGCGACGTCGCCGACGTTCGGCTCGATGGTGCAGAACGGATAGTTCGCCGCCTGCGCCGCCGCCGTCTGCGTGAGCGCGTTGAAGAGGGTCGACTTGCCGACGTTCGGCAGGCCGACGATGCCGCACTTGAAGCCCATCAGGTCACCAGTCTCTCGAGGTCCGCAGGCTTATGCCGGAAAGGATCGGCGAGGAGAACCCCCTCGCAGCCGTGCGTGGTCCATTGCGTGGTTCATGTCGTCGCCGCGGCCGTCCGTCAACTGGCGGGCCGTCAGGAGAGCTTTCCGCCGCCGCCCTCCTTCACGCCCTTCACCTCGCCGCAGCCACGACCCTCCATGGCGAGGTGGACCTTGCTCTGGAAGGCGCCGTCGTCGCCTTTGGCGAGCAGCGGCGCGTGGTCGGCGACGGCGCGGCACAGGTCCTCGACCCAGGGCTGCTCGGCCTTGGCGAAGTCGTTCAGCACATAGGCGTGGACGAGCTCCTTGACGCCGGGATGGCCGATGCCGAGGCGCACGCGCCGGTAGTCATTGCCGCACTGGGCGGTGATGGAGCGCAGGCCGTTGTGGCCGGCGTTGCCGCCGCCGAGCTTCACGCGGAGCTTGGCGGGCGGCAGGTCGAGCTCGTCGTGGAAGACGACGACGTCGGCGAGCGGGATCTTGAAGAAGCGCATGGCCTCCCCGACCGCGCGGCCGCTCTCGTTCATGTAGGTCTCGGGCTTGAGCAGGATGACGCGCTCGGTGCCGATGGTGGCTTCCGCGGTCTCGCCCTGGAACCGCCGGCGCCACGGGCCGGCGCGGTGGACGCGCGCGATCTCGTCCACGGCCATGAAGCCGATGTTGTGCCGGTTGCCCGCATAGCGCGAGCCGGGATTGCCGAGTCCGACGAACAGCAGCATGGGCGGCTCCTGCTCCCCGCACCGATGCGGGGTTCAACGCGCGGCGACCGCCGGGGCGGCGCCCGAAAGCAATGCGCCCCGCCGAGGCGGGGCGCACGAGCATCCGCGTGGGCGGAGCCTTACTTCTTGGCCGGGGCGGCCTTCGCCGGGGCGGCGGCCGGAGCGGCAGCCGCGGCCGGGGCGGCCGGCTCGTCCTTCATGCCCGACGGCGGGACGATGGTAACGACCGTGAAGTCGCGCTCGGCGATGACCGGCTTGCAGTTCGCCGGCAGCGTCACCGCCGAGATGTGCACCGAGTCGTTGATGTCGAGGCCGGCGAGGTCGACCGTGATCGACTCCGGGATGTTGTCGGCCGGGACGAGCATCTCGATCGCGTGGCGCACGATGTTGAGCGTGCCGCCGCGCTTGATGCCGGGCGCCGTCTCCTGGTTGACGAAGTGCACCGGCACCTCGACGCGGATGGACTGGCCGGCCTTGAGGCGCAGGAAGTCGATGTGGAGGGGCGTGTCCTTCACCGGGTCGAGCTGGTAGTCGCGCGGCAGCACGCGGGTCTTGGCGCCGTCGACGTCGATCTCGAACTGCGTGGTGAGGAAGTGCCCGGCGAAGATCAGCAGCTGGGCCGCCTTCTGGTCGAGCGAGATGGAGACGGGCGGCTCGCCGGCGCCGTAGATCACGGCGGGGATGAGGCCCTGACGACGCACGGCACGCGCGGCCCCCTTGCCGCCGGTCGGCCGCGACGAAGCCTTGAGCTGCTTCACGGTGGTGGACATGATGTTGTTCCTTCAAGAGAAAAGGGCCGGCGAGGTCAGGTGGACCCGCGGCCCCGTCTTCACGACGTGCGCCCGTGCCTCCAGGGGTGTCTGGCGAGCGCGGCGTGGCCATAGCAGAAAAGCCGTGCCGAAACAATGCCGGCCGGTGATGTCGAGCGTGGCGAGACTCCCACCCCTGCCCCTCCCGACAAGGGGGAGGGGACGCGCGCGAACGTGCGGACCCACTGGTCAAGCTGGCCGGAAGGGAAAGGGGGGGAAGATTACGGCTCGGGCGTCGGCCACCCCGCCGGGCGTCGGGCTCCCTTCCCTCCCCCTTGTGGGGAGGGACCGAGGGTGGGGGTCGCGCCGGATTCGACGAGTCGTCAGGGGAGACCGCCGCCGGCCAGCGCCTCGCGGGAACTGCAAGGCCCCGCCCCTGCCCCTCCCCGCGAGGAGGAGGGGACGCGCGCGACGTGCAGCCACTCATGGAGAGGGAGCGGGCGCTCAGCGGCCCCAGCGGGCGCGGGCCTCGTCGTCGCTCTCCTTGGCCTCGACCCAGTCGCCGGCTGTGCCGTCGGCGCGGTGCTCCTTCTTCCAGAAGGGGGCGTCGGTCTTGAGGTAGTCCATCAGGAACTCGGCCGCGGCGAAGGCGGCGGCGCGGTGGGCGGACGCCGTGACGACGAGGACGATGTCCTCGCCAGGCGCGATGCGGCCATGGCGGTGGATGGCGGTCACGCCCTGCAGCGGCCAGCGGGCCGCGGCCTGCCGCGCGACGCGCTCCATCTCGGCCTCGGCCATGCCGGGGTAGTGCTCGAGTTCCAGCGCCGCCAGCGTGCCGGCCTCGCCCCGGCAGAGCCCGGCGAAGGTGACGACGGCGCCGATGTCGGTGCGCCCGCGGGTGAGGGCGGCCACCTCGGCGGCGAGGTCGAAGTCCTCCGCCTGCACGCGCACCGTGACGGGGCAGTCCACCTCAGCCCCCCGTCATGGGCGGGAAGAAGGCGATCTCCCCCGCCCCGGCGATGGGCGTGTCGGGCTTCACGTGCCGCTTGTCGAGGGCGGCGCGCACCACCTTCGGGTTCTCGAAGGCGTAGGCGTACTCCTCGCCCCGCGTCGCAAGCCAGGCGGCGAGATCGGAGACGGTCACCACGCCGGCCGGAACCTCGACGGTCTCCTCCGGCTTGCCGATGCGCTCGCGCACCCAGGCGAAGTAGACGAGCTTCATCGCCTCACGCCCCGTGGTCGATGACGTGGTGGATGCCGGCGCGGAAGTAGTCCCACCCCGTGTAGAGGGTGAGCAGGGCGGCGACCCACAGCAGCACGAGCCCGATGACGACGGTGCCGGGCAGCACCGCCTCGCCCGCGGGCCCGGCGATGAGGAAGCCGACGGCGACGAGCTGGAGCGTCGTCTTCCACTTGGCGATGGCCGAGACCGGGACACTGACGCGCAGCTCGGCAAGGTATTCGCGCAGGCCCGAGACGAGGATCTCGCGCGACAGGATGACGATGGCCGCCCACAGCGACCAGCCCTGGATGGTGCGGTCGGCGACCAGCATCAGCAGGCAGGCGGCGACCAGCAGCTTGTCGGCGATGGGATCGAGCATGCGCCCGAGCGCCGACTGCTGGGACCAGGCGCGGGCGAGGTAGCCGTCGAAATAGTCGGTGATGCCGGCCACGGCGAAGACGCCGAGCGCCAGCCAGCGCATCCAGTACTCCTCCGGCCAGAACATGCAGATGACCACGACGGGCACGGCCACGACGCGTCCGTAGGTCAGCACATTCGGAAGGTTGAACGGATGGGCCCGCATCGGGTTCGCCAGCGACATCGGAATGGGACAGAACATACCGGATCGGATCGGGTCAACCCATCAATCGATCACGACCCGTTCCGTTGCAGCCGCAAGGGCATCCAGCGCGGTCCGGCGGGGCGCATTCCGGCAAGCGCAGGTCGGAAGGTGTACACCTGTTGCGCTGTGGGATGGCGTGCCACCCAACCTCTCCGCTCCCGTTTCAAGGACGCCGCGCCTCCCTGCCGTCATCCCGCCGACCGGCGAAGCCGCAACTTCTGGCGGGACGCTACCCCCTGCCCTCATGGAAGAAGTCGTAGACGGCCTTCGCCGTCGCCATGTTGACGCCGGGGGCCTTGGCAAGGTCGTCGAGCGAGGCGCGGGCGATGGCCTTGGCGGTGCCGAAGTGCAGCAGCAGGGCCCGCTTGCGGGCGGGGCCGATGCCGGCGATCTCGTCGAGCGGGCTCTTGGTGAACTCGCGCTTGCGCTTGGCCCGGTGCGTTCCGATGGCGAAGCGGTGCGCCTCGTCGCGCAACCTTTGCACGAAGTAGAGCGCTGGATCGCGCGGCGCGAGCTTGAACGGCTCGCGGCCGGGGATGAAGAAGGTCTCCCGCCCTGCATCGCGGTCCGGTCCCTTGGCCACGCCGACCAGCGGCACGCCCGAGACCCCGAGTTCCGCGAGAACGCCGAGCGCGGCGTCGAGCTGGCCGCGCCCGCCGTCGATCAGCACGAGGTCCGGCCAGGCCGGCATCTCGGAGGGATCGCCGGGCGCCGCGCCTCCCCCGTCATCCCCGGCGGCCTGCGCAGCGCGCCGGGAAGGGGATCCAGCCTGTCCTGATCCAGCCTGTCCTGATCCAGCCTGTCCTGCGACGCCGTCTGGGTCCCCTTCCCGCGCCTCCGGCGCGCCGGGGATGACAGTGGAAGGCGGAGCGCCGGGGGTGACGGCGGAAGGAGGCGCGCCGGCACTGCCGGAGGTGGCCCGCGGGTTCTCCTTCATCAGCCGCGAGAAGCGCCGGGTGAGGACCTCGCGCATCATGGCGTAGTCGTCGCCCGGGGTGAGCTCGGTCGACTTGATATTGAAGGTCCGGTAGTGCGGCTTGGAGAAGCCCTGCGGGCCGGCGACGACCATGCCGCCGACGGCATTGGTGCCCATGATGTGGGAGTTGTCGTAGACCTCCACCCGCCGGATGGGCCCCGCCACGCCGAACGCGGCGCCCAGCGCGGCCAGCAGCTTCTGTTGCGAGGAGGTGTCGGCGAGCCGTCGGGCCAGCGCCTCGCGGGCATTCTGGGCGGCGTGGTCGACGAGGTCCTTCTTCTCCCCACGCTTGGGGATCGCCACCTCGACGCGGTGGCCGGCGCGGGTCGACAGCGCCTCGCACAGGAGGTCGAGGTCCTCGATGTCGTGCGACAGCAGAACGAGGCGGGGCGCCGGCTTGTCGTCGTAGAACTGCGCCGCGAAGGCGCCAAGCACCTCGGCCGCCGGGGTCGAGCGATCGGTGCGCGGGAAATAGGCGCGGTTGCCCCAGTTCTGGAAGTTCCGGAAGAAGAACACCTGGATGCAGAACTGCCCCGCCTCCTCGTGGAGCGCGAAGACGTCGGCCTCCTCCACGCCCTGCGGGTTGATGTCCTGGCTGGCCTGGATGGCGGAGAGCGCCGCGAGGCGGTCGCGATAGCGGGCCGCGCGTTCGAACTCGAGGTCGTCCGAGGCGCGCTGCATCTCGTCGGCCAGCGCCTTCTTCACGCCCTGGCTGCCGCCGCGCAGGAAGTCGCGCGCCTGCGCGACGAGGCGCGCGTATTCGACGTGCCCCACCTCCCCCGTGCACGGCCCGGCGCAGCGCTTGATCTGGTGGAGCAGGCAGGGTCGCGTGCGGTTCTCATAGTAGCTGTCCGAGCAGGAACGCAGCAGGAAGGCGCGCTGCAGCGCGTTCAGCGTGCGGTTGACGGCCCAGACGCTGGCGAAGGGGCCGAAATAGTCCCCCGGCCGGTTGCGCGCGCCGCGGTGCTTGGTGAGCTGCGGCGACACGTGGTCGCCGGTGATGAGGATGTAGGGGAACGACTTGTCGTCGCGCAGCAGCACGTTGAAGCGCGGCTTCAGCTGCTTGATGAGGTTCGCCTCGAGCAGGAGCGCCTCGGTCTCCGTCTCGGTGGTGACGAACTCCATCGCCGCCGTCTCGACGATCATGCGGGCGATGCGGTTCGTGTGGCCGACGCCGCGCGTGTAGGAGGCGACGCGCTTCTTGAGGCTGCGCGCCTTGCCGACGTAGAGCACGTCGCCCTTCGCATCGATCATGCGGTAGACGCCTGGGCCGTTCGGCAGCGTCTTCCAGACACGCTGGATCACCGCGACGCCGGCGCGCAGCCGGGCGCTGCCCGCCTCGTCGTCGAAGGAGAGATCGGCTCCCGAATCGGCCTCGGCGAGATCATCCGCGTCGTCGGCGGCCAGCTCGGCGAGATCCTCGTCGTCCTCCGGCTCGGGCGGACGATCGGGCGATGAAGGGGGGCGGGGCGACATGGCGGCAGATGTAGGACGCCGGGCGGCGCAGGGGAAGCGTCCCCTCGCCCCCTCGTCCCGCGTCGGCGGTCAGTGGCCCTCGAAGCCGATCAGCGTTCGCACGGGCACGCCCATGGCGCGGAGCCTGTCGGCGCCGCCGAGGTCCGGCAGGTCGATGACGAAGCAGGCCGCGACGATCTCCGCGCCGATGCGCTGCAGGAGCTGGCAGGCCGCGGTCGCCGTGCCGCCGGTGGCGATGAGGTCGTCGACGAGGATGACCCGCTCGCCCCTCTGCACGGCGTCCTCGTGCATCTCCATCTCGTCGATGCCGTATTCGAGCGAGTAGGCGATGGAGACCACCGCGTGCGGCAGCTTGCCCTTCTTGCGGATGGGCACGAAGCCGGCGCTGAGCTGGTGCGCGACGGCGCCGCCGAGAATGAACCCGCGCGCCTCGATGCCGGCGATCTTGTCGATCTTGGTGCCGGCAAAGGGCTGCACCAGCTCGTCCACCGCCCGGCGGAAGGCACGGGCGTTGCCGAGCAGCGTGGTGATGTCGCGGAACAGGATCCCCGCCTTGGGGTAATCGGGGATCGTACGGATGGCATCCTTGAGATCGAGCATCGACGGGTCCGGATTTCGGGTCTTCAGTGGATCATATCGGAGCGGCGCCGCCGTTCCAGCCTCGGAGGACCCACCATGAGCGCTCCCGCGGGACCGGGCGACAGGCCGGTCGTGATCACCGACATCGACGTGCCGTTCGCGCGGCTCGTCGTCTTCTTCTTCAAGGCCGGGCTTGCGGCCATCCCGGCGACACTCGCCGTGTGGCTGGTGCTCGGCATCGTCATGGGCGTCCTCGGCACGCTGTTCGGCGTCGGGCCGTGGTGGCGCGGCGCCTGGATGATGATGCACTGATCAGCGTTACCCTTGGCCTCTTGACGTGCATCAGTGTCTCCACGGCACAGGAGGCTCAGGCTTTTCCATCGGACCGAGGATTGAGGCCGTTCCAAATGAGTAGGAGCCATATGGAACGCGCGACAACCTTCATGGGCCGCCTTGGCAAGACCATGATGATCGCGTGGTGGATCGCCGCGCCAATCATGGTCATGCTGGCTTGGTGGCTCTTGATCTACATAGGTCAAGACGAGGCGGTCTATCTTTCTGTCGCGTTCCTCATCCTCGTCCTTGCGGGTCATGTGGCGTTCGGGCTGCTTTTCCTCCTGTGGACCCTCGGAGGGTTCATCAAGGGAAAGTGGATCGGCGGAAATTCGCGCGAGCCGAACCCACCGCCGCGCTAGCCAAGCACCCGCCCCGCCACGGCGTCGAGCTTCGCGAGCAGCGCCGGGTCGCGCTGGGCGGGGGCGGTCATGATGGCGAAGTCCAGCGCCTTGTGGGAGCCGACGGGGCACTCCTCGCGCGCGGCGGGGAAGTCGCGGGCCACCCGCGCGACGACACGGCGCGCCTTCTCCGTGTTGCCGTGCATCACCTCGATGACCGACTTCACGTCGACGTGGTCGTGCTCGGGGTGCCAGCAGTCGAAGTCCGTGACCATGGCGAGCGTGGCGTAGGTGATCTCGGCCTCGCGGGCGAGCTTCGCCTCCGGCATCGCGGTCATGCCGATGACGTCGAAGCCGAGACCCTTGTAGGTCATCGACTCGGCGTAGGAGGAGAACTGCGGCCCTTCCATGCAGACATAGGTGCCGCCCTTCTGCACGGCGACACCCTCGGCCTCCGCCGCCGCCGCGAGGCGCGCCGCAAGGCGCGGCCCGACCGGGTGCGCCATCGACACGTGCGCGACGCAGCCGGTGCCGAAGAAGCTCGACGGGCGTCCGTGCGTGCGGTCGACGAACTGGTCGACGAGGACGAAGAGCCCCGGCGGGAGTTCGGGCTTGAACGAGCCGCAGGCCGACAGCGAGACGATGTCGGTGACGCCGGCGCGCTTCAGCACGTCGATGTTGGCGCGGGCGTTGATCTCGGACGGAGGGATGCGGTGGCCGCGGCCGTGGCGCGGCAGGAAGACGATCTCGGTGGTGCCGATGCGCCCGCGCCGCAGCGCGTCGGACGGCTCGCCCCACGGGCTGGCGATGCGCTCCTCGCGGAAGTCCTCCAGACCGGGCAGGTCGTAGATGCCCGACCCGCCGATGATGCCCAGGACCGCCTTCGCCATGCCGTGTCTCCCTGCCGTGCTGCGGCAAGGTTAGGCCGTGGCCACAGGCCGCGAAAGGGCGGATGCGCCGGGGGTATCCCTCGCGTGACGGAGAGACGGCAGGGCGAGCACGCTCCCTTCGCCCCCGACGGGGGAGAAGGTGGCTGCGCGCAAGCGCAGTCGGATGAGGGGGCGGCGGGCGCGAGGCTCCGTCAACCCCGGCCACGCCAACGCCGCGGACGCGGGCTGTGGCCCGCTATCGCCCCTCATCCGGCGCTTCGCGCCACCTTCTCCGCGCAGGCGGGGAGAAGGGAGAGCCGTCCCGCCCGCGCCCGCGGAAGACAGGAGGGGGACGCCCGGAATGCAAAAGGCCCCGGCTTTGCCGGGGCCTTTAGGTGCGGTGTGCGATGGACCTCGCGGCCCGATCCGTCACGCGTGGGCGTGGCCCTCGACGCGCGACCAGATGCGCTTCTTGGTGAAGTAGAGCAGGCCGGCGAAGACGAGCAGGAAGGCGAGGACCTTGAAGCCCAGCTCCTTGCGTGCCTCGAGGTGAGGCTCGGCGGCCCACATCAGGAACGCCGTGACGTCCTTGCTGTACTGCGCGACGGTCTCGGGCGCCTGCGGGCGGCCGGAGGCGTCCTTGGGATACTCGACCTGGCCGTCGTTGAGCACCTTCGGCATCGAGATCACGTGGCCGGGGAAGTACTTGTTGTAGTACTTGCCGTCCGGCAGCTGGAAGCCCGCCGGCGGATCCTCGTAGCCGTTGAGGAGCGCGGCGACGTAGTCCGGGCCCTGCTCGACGTACTGCGTGAAGATGTCGAACACGAACCACGGGAAGCCGCGCTCGTAGGTGCGGGCCTTGGCCATCACCGACAGGTCGGGCGGGTAGGCGCCGCCGTTGGCGGCCATCGCCTGCTGCTTGTTGGCGAAGGGCGAGACGAAGCGGTCGGCCGGACGGCCGGGACGCTCGAACATGTCGCCCGTCTCGTTGGGGCCGTCGGTGACCTTGTACTCGGCCGCCAGCGCCTTGACCTGCGCCTCGGAGAACTCCGGGCCGCCGGGCTGCGACAGGTTGCGGAACGAGACGAGGCTCATCGCGTGGCAGCTGGCGCAGACCTCGCGGTAGATCTTGTAGCCGCGCTGCAGCTGCGTGGGATCGTACTTGCCGAACGGGCCGGAGAACGACCACTTCTCGCGCGGAGGCTGCACCACCTCGCCGGCGGCGAACGCCGGGGCGGAGGCGGCGATCACGGCGGCGAAGGCCGCAGCCGCGATCGCGGGGAGCTTGAACGTCTTCATCGGATGATCCCCCTCAGCCCTTGGTGCTCGGCGACGAGGCGGCGCCCGCCGCCATGGCCGTGGCCGACCCCTGCTTGTTGCCCAGCACGGCCTCGGCAATCGAGCCCGGCAGGCGGCGCGGGGTCTCGAAGAGCCCGAGCAGCGGCAGGATGATGAGGAAGTGCGCGAAGTAGTACGCGGTCAGGATGCGGGCCGCGATGACGTAGCCGCCGTCCGCCGGCTTGGCGCCGAGCCAGCCCAGGCCGATGCAGACCGCCACGAAGACCCAGAAGAACTGCCGGTACAGGGGCCGGTAGGCCGCCGACTTGATCTTCGAGGTGTCGAGCCAGGGCAGGAACACCAGCACCGCGATGGAGCCGAACATCAGCAGCACGCCGCCGAGCTTGTCCGGCACCGCGCGCAGGATCGCGTAGAAGGGCAGGAAGTACCACTCCGGCACGATGTGGGCGGGCGTCACGGCCGGGTCGGCCATGATGTAGTTGTCGGCATGGCCGAGGTAGTTCGGGATGTACATCACGAACCACATGTACATCATGATGAAGACGACCAGCGCGAGCGCGTCCTTCACCGTGAAGTACGGGTGGAAGGGCAGCGTGTCCTTGTCGGTCTTCTTCTCGATGCCGGCCGGGTTGTTGGAGCCCGGCACGTGCAGGGCCCAGATGTGCAGGATCACGACGCCCGCGATCATGAAGGGCAGCAGGAAGTGCAGGGAGAAGAAGCGGTTCAGGGTCGGGTTGTCGACCGAGTAGCCGCCCCACAGGTAGGTCACGATCGTCTCACCCACGACCGGGAAGGCCGAGAAGAGGTTGGTGATGACGGTGGCGCCCCAGAACGACATCTGGCCCCACGGCAGCACGTAGCCCATGAACGCGGTGGCCATCATCAGCAGGAAGATGATGACGCCGAGGATCCAGAGGATCTCGCGCGGGGCCTTGTAGGAGCCGTAGTAGAAGCCGCGGAACATGTGCACGTAGACGGCGATGAAGAACATCGACGCGCCGTTGGCGTGCAGGTAGCGGATCAGCCAGCCGTAGTTCACGTCGCGCATGATGTGCTCGACGGAGTTGAAGGCCATGCTCGCGTGCGGCGTGTAGTGCATCGCCAGCACGACGCCGGTGACGATCTGTGCCACCAGCATGAAGGCGAGGATGCCGCCGAAGGTCCACCAGTAGTTCAGGTTCCGCGGGTTCGGGAACACGACGAACGAGGAGTGGATGAGGCCGACGATGGGGAGGCGGCTCTCGAACCACTTCCCAACGGCACTCTTCGGAACGTAGGTGGAATGTCCGCTCATGTGTAAATCCTGCGACTGTCGCCGGGAGGGGCGAGTCTGCGGCTCAACCGATCTGGATCTTGGTGTCGGAAACGAAGGCGTAGGGCGGGACAGGGAGGTTGGTCGGCGCCGGTCCCTGGCGGATGCGGCCCGACGTGTCGAAGACCGAGCCGTGGCACGGGCAGAACCAGCCGTGGTAGGGGCCCTCGTTGCCCAGCGGCACGCAGCCGAGGTGCGTGCAGTTGCCGTACACGACGAGCCACTCGGCGTGGCCGGACTTGACGCGGGCCGAGTCGGGCTGCGGGTCGCGGAGATCGGCGAGCGGCACGTTCTGCGCCTCCTCGATCTCCTTCTTGGTCCGGTGGCGCACGAAGATCAGCTTGCCGCGCCAGAACAGCTTGACGATCTGGCCCTCGGCGATGGGCGAGAGATCCATCTCGACGGGCGCGCCCGCCGCGACGGTCGCCGCGTCCGGCGCCATCTGGCTGATGAACGGCCAGATCGCCGAGGCGACGCCAACGGCGCCGACGGCGCCCGTCGCGATGAAGAGAAAGTCCCTGCGGGTGGGTTCGGCCACAGTCGTCGCCACGGTCATCATCCTTCGCAACACCGCCCGGGCCGCGAGGGCGGCTTTCCGGGCGTTCTCGATCCGAACGGTCAGGCGTTCCCGGCCATATGTTGGGCGCAAGCACGCGCCATCAATGCGACCGGGCGTCGCCGCGCGGCGGGTGTTTCGCACGCGCGACAGGGCTTGTCTATAGTCCGGAATGCTGATCAGACAGCGTTGTTGCCCGTTTTCGCCGCATGTGGCGAGCAGGGGCGCCGACTGCCCCGCCCCCGCGTCCCGCCCATGCCGCTGCGCCTTGCCCTGTTCCAGCCCGACATCCCGCAGAACACCGGGACGATGATGCGCATGGCGGCCTGCCTCGGCGTGGCGGTCGACATCATCGAGCCGGCGGGATTTCCGGTGTCGGACAGGGCGTTCCGCCGCGCCGGCATGGATTATCTCGATCATGTGACCGTGGAACGGCACGTCTCGTGGACGGCGTTCCGGGCCGCCTTCTCGCCCGGCGGCGCGCTCGCGGGGCGACGCCTCGTGCTGGCGACGACGCGCGGCGCCGTCGCGCACACCGCCTTCTCCTTCCGGCCGGACGACGTGCTGCTGATGGGCCGCGAATCGGCGGGGGTGCCGGACGAGGTCCACGACGCGGCGGACGCGCGCGTCGTCATCCCGCAGCGCCCCGGCCTGCGCTCTCTCAACGTCGCCGTCGCGGCCGCCCTGCTCGTCGGGGAGGCCTTGCGCCAGCGCGACGCGTTTCCGAAACTCCCCGCCGGGGAGACGCACGAAGGATCGCCGCCATGACAGCGCCGCAGGCCGCCAGGCCGCACTCGCATTCACCGTTCACGGCGGTATCGCCCCTGCCGGACGACGCGACCCTCGGGGCGCGCAAGGCCGAGGCCTCGGCCTGGTTTCGCAGCCTGCGCGACCGCATCTGCGCCTCCTTCGAGACGCTGGAGGACGAAGCGACGGGACCGTTCGATCCCGAGGCCGACGCCGGCACGGCCGGCCGCTTCGAGCGCAAGGCGTGGTCGCGGACGGACGGCTCCGGCGCCCCGGGCGGCGGCGGCGAGATGTCGATCATGCGCGGGCGCGTGTTCGAAAAGGTGGGCGTGCACATCTCGACCGTCTACGGTGAGTTCGCGCCCGAGTTCCGAGGCCAGATCCCCGGCGCGTCGCAGGATCCGCGCTTCTGGGCGTCGGGCATCTCGCTCATCGCGCACCCGTGGAACCCTTTCGTGCCGACGGTGCACATGAACACCCGCTTCGTGGTGACGACGCGGGCGTGGTTCGGCGGCGGGGCGGACCTGACCCCGGTGCTCGACCGGCGCCGGGTGCAGGACCATCCGGACACCATCGCCTTCCACGCCGCCATGCGGCAGGCCTGCGACGCACACGCCGCGATCGCGCCCTACGCCAACTACAAGGCGTGGTGCGAGGAGTACTTCCACCTGAAGCATCGGAACGAGCCGCGTGGGATCGGCGGCATCTTCTACGACTACCACGACAGCGGCGACTGGGCTGCCGACCTCGCCTTCACCAAGGACGTGGGCCTCGCCTTCGACCGGGTGTACCCGGAGATCGTCCGCCGCAACGTGGAGACGCGCTGGACGGACGCCGACCGCGAGGAACAGCTCGTGCGGCGCGGACGGTACGTGGAGTTCAACCTGCTCTACGACCGCGGCACGATCTTCGGCCTGCGGACGGGCGGCAACGTGGAGAGCATCCTGTCGTCGATGCCCCCGCGGGTACGTTGGCCCTGACAGGGGCGCAACGTCCTACTTCCCGCTTCGCTCCAAGCGAGTGCGGGTTGTCTGCCAGGGCTTGTCGAAGACGTGAGTTCCCGTGCCGCGGCCTGCGGCACCGGGCCGTCGTGCTAGTGGCCCTGCCGCCCGGCGTAGCGGCGCTCCACCTGCTCGTCCGATTCCTTCGCGACCGCCATCGCGGCGGCGACGAAGTAGCCCAGCCAGAACACGAGGAGATAGCTGAAGCCGGTGATGATCCAATCGAGCATCGTCAATGCCTTCTGAAAATGACCGCTGGGAAAAGACGACGGCCCGGACAATGGACGCGGGCCGGCGAACGCGACGCTCGACAACAACGGCTCCACCCTAGGCATTCGCGCCGGCTCGGGTGAAGCAATCGGAGGTTGAATCGCCGCGTTTTCCTCAAGGGGCGCCTCGTTTTCCTTAACGGGTGCCGGGGTTCCGAAGGCCGGGCAGGCAGCGGCGGGGGTCAGGCTCGCGCAACGGCCGGATCGACGGGTGCTTGGTGGGCCGACCGGATCGGCCTATAGGAACGGCATGAGCCAGGAGACGCGCGACCCGCGGGCCGCCGCGACAAGCCCGCTGGAGAGCCTCACCACCGCGGCCCGTGCCGCCACGGGGCGCGGATTGCCGCCGGTTCATCGCTGGAACCCGCCCTGGTGCGGCGACATCGACATGCGGATCGCCGCCGATGGCACGTGGTTCTATGCCGGGACGCCGATCGGTCGCCCGGCGCTGGTGCGACTGTTCTCGACCATCCTGCGCAAGGATCCCACGGGCTACGTGCTGGTGACGCCGGTCGAGCGGGTGGGCATCGAGGTGGACGACGTGCCCTTCCTGGCCGTCGAGATGGCCGTCTCCGGGGAGGGATCGGCGCGCGCCCTCTCCTTCCGCACCACCGTCGACGACTGGACGACGGCCGGCGTGGACCGGCCGCTGCGCTTCGAGCGGGAGGCGACCGGCGGCCTGAGGCCCTACGTGCTGGTGCGCGACGCGCTGTGGGCACGGGTGAACCGGCCCGTCTTCTACGACATGGTGGAACTGGGCGAGGAGGCGGACACGCCGGAGGGCCGCAAGTTCGGCGTCCGCTCGGGCGGCGTTTTCTTCCCCATGGCCGACGCCGGCGACCTCGAGGGGCTGGCGTGAGCGTCCAGGAGGTCTCCTTCTCCCCGGAGGCGCTCGAGGCGCGGGCGCTGGCGCGCCTGTCGCTGGCACCGCCGACGGGCCCCGGGCGGCGCGGCGACCACGACCTGATGCCGCACCTCGCGCCGGACCCCTCGGTGGTGCATCGCCCCGCCGCCGTGCTGATCCCCGTGGTCGCGCACCGCGACGAGGCGACGGTTCTGCTGACGCGCCGGGCGGCGCACCTGCGCGACCATTCGGGCCAGGTCGCCTTCCCCGGCGGCAAGATCGACCCCTCCGACGGCACGCCCGTCAACGCGGCCCTGCGGGAGGCGGAGGAGGAGATCGGGCTCGCCCGGCGCTTCGTGCGGCCGCTCGGCTACCTCGATTCCTACGTCACCGGGACGGGCTTCCACATCGTGCCGGTGGTGTCGCTGGTCGACCCGGCCTACGAGATCGCGCTCAACCCGTCGGAGGTGGACGCCGCGTTCGAGGTGCCCCTCGCCTTCCTGATGACGCCCGGCAACCACGAGCGCCACCAGCGCGAGTGGAAGGGGTTGATGCGGCACTACTACGCCATGCCCTATGGCGAGCACTTCATCTGGGGCGTGACCGCGGGCATCCTGCGCGGCATGTACGAAAGGCTTTACGGGACATGAGCCGCGCGCTCGCCGAGGAATTGCTGCTCTTCCTGCTGCCCTTCCTGCTGTTCGGGCTGTTCCTGGCGCTGCGCCGCCGCTCGCCGTTCCAGCGGGTGCACTGGGACGGTCACGTGTCGTGGCTGTTCCTCGCGGGGCTCGCGGTCGCCTTCGGCTACCTGATGTGGACGGGCTTCACGGCGGAGCGGGGCACCGGTCCCTACGTTCCCGCGCACATGGAGAACGGCCGCTTCGTGCCGGGGCGCATCGAATGACCGGGCCGGCGCAGGCCCGCCTGCCGGCGGGCTGCTTCATCGCCCGGGCGGACCTGCAGGCCCTGCTCGCCGTGCTGGACCGGGACGGCGAGGAGGCCCGCGTGGTGGGCGGGGCCGTGCGCAATGCGCTGCTCGGCCTCGAGCCGGGCGACATCGACGTCGCCACCACCGCCCTGCCGAAGGAGGTGATGCGCCGGGCGCGGGCGGCGGGCCTGAAGCCCGTGCCGACCGGGCTCGAGCACGGCACGATCACCGTCGTCGTCGAGGGCACGCCCTTCGAGGTGACGACCCTGCGCGAGGATGTCGACACCGACGGCCGGCGCGCGACCGTCGTGTTCGGCCGGGAGTTCTCGCACGACGCAAGGCGACGGGACTTCACCATCAACGCGCTCTACGCCACGGCCGACGGCACCGTGACCGACACGGTGGGCGGCCTCGCCGACCTCGCGGCGCGGCGCGTGCGCTTCATCGGCGACGCGGAGACCCGCATCCGCGAGGACTACCTGCGCATCCTGCGTCTGTTCCGCTTCCACGCCGAGTACGGCGAGGGTCCGCTCGACGATGCGGCGCTGACGGCGGCGATCCGGCTGCGAGCCGGCCTCGGCATCCTCTCCGCCGAGCGCGTGCGGGCCGAGGTGATGAAACTGCTGATGTGCCGCCGCGCCGCCGAGACCCTCGAGGAGGTGGCGGAGACCGGTTTCGCAGACCGGATCCTCGGCGGCGCGCCGGACGTGCGCGCCTTCGCCCGCCTCGTCGACACGCAGCCGGGTGCCGACGCGACGCTGCGGCTCGCGGCGCTCGCGATCCGGATTCCGGAGGATGCGGACCGGCTGCGCGAGCGGCTGCGTCTCTCCAACGCGGAACACCAGCGGCTGGAGCGCATCGGAACGCTGCTGGGCCGCCTGCACGGGCGCCTTCCCGTGCCGGACGACGCGCTGCTGCGGCGGCTTTCCTTCCACGAGGGGGCCGCGACGACGCGCGACGCGCTCGCCGTCGCCGCGGCGCGGCATGGCGTCGACCCCCGAACGGTGCTGGCGCAGGCGGACCGCCCGCTCCGGGAGGGAGGCCGCCCCTCCCCGTTCCGGGGACCGGATCTCGTGAAGCGCGGCGTGCAGCCCGGCCCCCGCATGGGCGCGATCCTGCTCCGGGCGCAGGACGCCTGGCTCGACGCCGGATGTCCGGACGCCCCCGCCGCACTCGCTGCCCTGCTGGATGCCGCTGTGGCGGCCTTGCCGGCCGAGGCGCCGTGAGCCCGTTTCGACTCCCTTTCCCCCCTCCGGCGCGCTAGATTGGCCTGAGCCGGTCGCCGTGTCCGGCATCGCGTCCGGCCGCCGCGTGCCCTGACGGCCAAAGGTCCCTCGCTCCAGAGGGGAGACACCGATGACCCGGGAGCCGCCTCGCCCCGCCGATGTCGCACGTCGCCTCGCCCGCCGGAGCAGCGAGCGGCAGCAGGCGTCGACACCGCGCAGCGGCGGCTGGCAGCGCGAGACCTTCTGCCTCCCGCGCGACCAGGCGCGGGAAAAGGCGCGGGAAACGTTCACCCGCTTCCCCAAGGCCGCCTACATGACCGAGATCGAGTGGTGGCGGGAGCTGGACGACGGCCAGATCGAGTTCACCATCCGCCGCCTGCCGTCCGCCGACTGACCTGGGCTCGGCCGCTCATTCCCCTCCGTTCCGCTGCGGGACCCTCTTCCCGCAGGGCGGGGAGAAGGGCGCGGCGTCGGTGTCGATGACGGTTCCGTGAAGACGTCGGCCCGCCTCCGTTTCGCCAGAAGGGCCGGCGAGCCTTGAAGCATGCCGGGCGAAGCCCAGAATCGACGAGATGGCCGCGCCGGCCACGGGGGCGTGGCCCAGGTCTTGAATGGTCGTCCACCACGAAAACGTGTGTGCCGCCGCAAAGAGCGGGAGAGGTGCGGGCTTGAAGGATGCCGCCGCACCGGGTGACACTGGCTCAACAGGCGCCCTTGCCGGCGCGTCGACGCGATGAGGATCCGATGAGCGAGACCGCCAACGCCGCCAGCCTCGACAGCATGATCGTCCGGGCCGCCGAAACGGCGGTGGAACAGGTCGGCCGGGCCCGGGAGGCGATCGCGACGGTCGTCTTCGGCCAGTCGCAGGTCGTCGAGAACGCCCTCATCACGATCCTAGCGGGCGGCCACGGGCTCGTCGTCGGCGTGCCCGGCCTCGCCAAGACGAAGCTCGTCGACACGATGGGCACCGTGCTGGGGCTCGAGGCGCGACGCATCCAGTTCACGCCCGACCTGATGCCCTCCGACATCCTCGGCTCCGAGGTGCTGGAGGAGGGACAGGGCGGCCGCCGCGCCTTCCGCTTCATCAAGGGGCCGATCTTCGCCCAGCTGCTGATGGCGGACGAGATCAACCGCGCCTCGCCGCGCACGCAGTCGGCGCTGCTGCAGGCGATGCAGGAGTACCACGTGACGGTGGCGGGCGAGAGCCACGACCTGCCCCGCCCGTTCCACGTGCTGGCGACGCAGAACCCGGTGGAGCAGGAGGGCACATACCCGCTCCCCGAGGCGCAGCTCGACCGCTTCATCATGCAGATCGACGTCGGCTACCCCGACGCCGCGACCGAGCGCCGCATCCTCCTCGAGACGACCTCCGACGGGCAGTCGAAGCCGAAGCCGGCGATGACCTCCGAGGACCTGATGGCCGCGCAGCGCCTGATGCGGCGCCTGCCGGTGGGCGAGAGCGTTGTGGACGCGATCCTGAAGCTGGTCCGCTCCGCCCGCCCGGGCGAGGGCGATGCCGAGGTCGACGCCCAGCTCGCCTGGGGCCCCGGCCCCCGCGCCGGCCAGTCGCTGATGCTCGCCGTGCGTGCCCGCGCGCTGATCCAGGGACGGCTGGCGCCGTCGCTGGACGACGTGGTGGCGCTGGCCGAGCCCGTTCTCAAGCATCGCATCGCGCTCAACTTCGCCGCCCGGGCGGAGGGCATGACGGTCGGCGGGATCATCCGCCGGCTCGTCGAGCGGATCGCCTGAGGCGCGCCGGGATGGTGAAGGTCCGCGTCCTGGACGAGGACGAGCGCAGCGTCGGCACGCGCCACGCCACCGACGCGCTGGAGCTCGCCCGTCGCCTGCCGCGGATCGCCATCGAGGCGCGGCGCATCGCCGCCACGGCGGCGCATGGCATCCATGGCCGCCGGCAGGCCGGACCCGGCGAGGCGTTCTGGCAGTTCCGCGCCTTCACCGCCGGCGAGCCCGCGAACCGGATCGACTGGCGCCGCTCGGCGCGCGACGACCGCTACTACGTGCGCGAACGCGAGTGGGAAGCGGCTCACACGGTGTGGCTGTGGATCGACCGGTCGCCGTCGATGGGCTTCGCCTCGGCGCTGGCGCAGGGCTCGAAAATCGAGCGCGCGCTCGTGCTCGGGCTGGCGCTGGCGGACGTGCTGGTGCGCGGCGGCGAGCGCGTCGGGCTGATGGACCTGACCCACCCGATGGCGACGCGCGGCATCGTCGACCGGCTGGCCGAGGCCATGGTGGCCAACAAGTCGCCTGCCGACCTGCCGGGCGGGCGGGCGCTGCCGCCGCTGACCGAGGCGGTCCTCGTCGGCGACTTCCTGACGCCGGCGGCCAGGGTGCGCGAGACCATCGAGCGGCTGTCGGCGCGCGGCGCGCGCGGACACCTGGTGCTGGTGGTCGACCCCGTCGAGGAGACGTTCCCGTTCGAGGGGCAGGCGGTGCTCGCCGACCTCGAGGGGCCGGACACGCTGCGCGTGGGCGACGCAGGGTCGTTCCGCGACCTCTACCTGGAGCGGATGCGCGGCCACCGCGAGGCGCTACGTGAGGCGTGCACGCGGCGCGGCTGGAGCTTCGCGGTCCACCGCACCGACCGGCCGGCCTCCGAGGCTCTGCTGGCGCTCGCCGGCCGTATCGCCAGCAATGACGCCGTGGGGCGGCCCGCCGCCGCCGGGGGAGGCTGAGCCCGATGTTCGAGGCGCTCCCGCTCGGCTTCACGACCCCCGCCGTCCTGCTGGCGCTGGTGACGCTGCCGGCCCTGTGGCTGCTGCTGCGCGTGACGCCGCCGCAGCCGCGCCGCATCGACTTCCCGCCGCTCAAGCTCATCATGGACCTCGTGCCGCGGCAGGAGACGCCGCAGCGCACGCCGTGGTGGCTGCTGCTTCTGCGCCTCATCGTCGCCGCCCTGGTCATCTTCGCCATGGCCGGGCCCGTGTGGAACCCGACCAAGGACACGGCCGCCGGCACGGGGCCGATCCTTCTCGTCGTCGACAACGGCTGGGCCGCAGCCCCGGACTGGGCGGAGCGCGTCGCCGCGGCGGAGAGCCTGCTGCGCGGCGCGTCGCGGGCCGGGCGGCCCGTCGCCGTGCTCGCCACCGGCGAGACGGTTCAGGACGTGCAGATGGGTGACGCCGGCGCGGCGCTGGAGCGGGTGCGGGCGATGAAGCCGGCGCCGCACACGCCGGACCGGCTCGCCGTGCTGCTCCCGCTCGGGCGTTTCCTCGCCCGCGAGACCGCCGCCGAAGTCATCTGGATCAGCGACGGCATTGCCGTCGACGGGACGAGCGGGTTCGTGACCTCGCTCGCCGAGGCGACCAAGGGGCGCACGGTCACCGTGCTCTCGGGCGCCGTCGCGCGGCCGCTTGCGCTGGCCGGCGTGAACAACACGGCGGCCGGCCTCTCCGTCACCGTCCTGCGGGCGGCGCCGAACGGCCGCGACGCGGGCATGGTGCGCGCCGTCGACCGGCGCGGCCTTCCCCTCGCCGAGACGCCGTTCGCCTTCGACGGCGGCGCGACGTCAACCGAGGTGCTGATCAAGCTCCCCGTCGACCTGCGCAACGACATCGCCCGCCTCGACATCGCCGAGGAGCGGACAGCGGGCGCCGTGGCGCTCGTCGACGAGGCGAGCCGCCGGCGGCGTATCGGGCTCGTCTCGGGGGCGACGTCCGACACGGCGCAGCCGCTGCTGTCGCCGACCTACTACGTGGCCAAGGCGCTGGCACCCTATGCCGACATCCGCGAGCCGCGGCTCGGCCCGGCCGAGGCGATCCGCACCCTTCTCGACGAGAAGGTGCCGATGCTGATCCTCGCCGACACCGGCGCGCTGCCGCAGGACCTGCGCCAGCGGCTGGCGCAGTACGTCGAGGGCGGGGGCGTCCTGCTGCGCTTCGCCGGTTCGCGCCTGGCGGCAGCGGGCAACGACGATCTCTCGCCGGTGAAGCTGCGCCGCGGCGGCCGCGCCCTCGGCGGCGCGCTGTCGTGGGAGAGCCCGCGCACGCTGGCGCCCTTCGACCGGGCGAGCCCCTTCTACGGCCTGACGCCGCCGGCCGACGTCGGCATCACCCGCCAGCTGCTGGCCGAGCCGGACGCCGACCTGACCCGCAAGACCTGGGCAGCGCTGGTCGACGGCACGCCGATCATCACCGCAGAGCGGCGGGGCCAGGGCCTCACGGTCCTCGTGCACGTCACGGCCGACACCACATGGTCGAACCTGCCGCTCTCCGGCCTGTTCGTGGAGATGCTGAAGCGCGTCGTCGCGCTCGCCGGTACCGGCGAGGCGCAGGCGCAGGCCGGCACCAGCGGCGGCGCGCCGGTGTTCGCGGCGCCGCTGCGCACGCTCGACGGGTTCGGCGTGTTCAACCCGCCGCCCGCCACCGCCCGCCCCATCGCCGTCGGAGGAGACCGCGTGGCCAGCCTCGACCATCCGCCCGGTTTCTACGGCCAGGCCGACGCCCCGCTGGCCGTCAACACCCTGCAGCCCGGCGCCACGCTGGTTGCGCTCGACTATGCGCCGCTCGGCGCGCGCGTCGAGCCGCTGGCGCGCGGCGAGAGCGTCGACGCCCGGCCGTGGCTGGTGGCGCTGGCGCTGCTTGGCTTCGCCCTCGACACGCTGGCGGTGCTCTGGCTCTCCGGGCGCCTCGGGCTCATCCGCCGCCGTGCTGCGCCCGCGGCGCTCGTGCTGGCGGCGGGCCTCGGTGCGCTTGCCGCCCTCGCCCTCTCCGGCGCCGCGACACCGGCTGGGGCGCAGGAGCGCACGCCGCCGTCGCAGCGGCCGGCGATCAGCCCCAAGGAGGCGGACGCGGCACTGGCGACGCGCTTCGCCTACGTGCTCACCGGCGACGCCTCCGTCGACGAGACCAGCCGGGCGGGCCTCACCGGCCTCGGGCAGTTCCTGTCGGCCCGCACCGCGCTCGATCCCGCCGAGCCGGCGGGCGTCGATCCGTCGCGCGACGAGCTCTCGGTCTACCCCATCATCTACTGGCCGATCGTCGCAGGGCGCCCGGCCCCCAACGACGCGGCGGTGCGCAAGCTCGACGCCTTCATGAAGAACGGCGGGACCGTCATCTTCGACACACGCGACGCGATGTCGGCACGGCCCGGCGGGCCGCCCACGCCCGAGACGCGGACGCTGCGCCAGATCCTCGCCGGCATCGCCGTCCCGGAGCTGGAGCCCGTGCCGCGCGACCATGTCGTGACGAAGGCCTTCTACCTGATCGATAACTTCCCCGGCCGCTACGCCGACGGGCAGACCTGGATCGAGGCGCTGCCGCGCGAAGGCCCCGACGCCGAGCGGCCGGCCCGCGCCGGCGACGGCGTGTCGCCGATCATCATCACCTCCAACGACCTCGCCGCCGCCTGGGCGACGGGCCGCCGCGGCGAGCCGCTCTACCCGCTGACGCCGGGCTACCCGCGCCAGCGGGAGTTCGCCTTCCGGGCGGGCGTCAACCTCGTGATGTACGCGCTGACCGGCAACTACAAGGCCGACCAGGTGCACGTGCCCGCGCTGCTCGAGCGGCTCGGCCAGTGACGGGACCCCGGCCATGACCTCGATCGACTGGTCCCCCCTCCTGCCGCTGCCGATCGTGATCACGATCGCGGTCATCGCCGCGGCGGCCGGCATCCTCGCGCTGCTCGTGCGCCAGACGGGCGCGACGCTGCGGGCGCTCGCCATCGCCTTCTTCATCCTGGCCCTGTTCAATCCGTCTCTCGTGCGCGAAGAGCGCGACCGGCTGAAGGACGTCGTGGCGGTGGTGGTGGACCGCTCGGGCTCGCAGGCGCTCGACAAGCGGGCCGGCCAGACCACGGCGGTCGTCGAGCAGCTGTCGCGCCGGCTCGCGGCGCTGCCGGACGTCGAGGTGCGTACCATCGAGGCCCGCGAGAACACCGGCGGCAGCGACGGCACGCGGCTGTTCTCTGCGCTGCAGTCGGGGCTCTCGGACGTGCCGCCGGAACGCGTCGGCGGCGCCATCCTCGTCACCGACGGCGTCGTGCACGACGTGCCGGATGCGGCGGCGGCGCTGGGCTTCCGCGCGCCGGTGCACGCCCTCGTCACCGGCCATACGCAGGAGCGGGACCGGCGCGTCGCCCTTCTCGACACGCCGCGCTTCGGCATCGTCGGCAAGGAGCAGGCGATCCGGCTGCGCGTCGAGGATCCCGGCCGCACCGAGCCGGTGCGCGTGGTGCTGCGGCGCGACGGCGTGCAGCTGCTGGAGCGCCGCGCGGTGCCCGGCGAGGTGCTGCGCCTGCCCGTGCGCATCGAGCACGGCGGCACCAACGTCATCGAGATCGAGGCCGAGGAGGCCCCGGGCGAGCTGACCGCCTACAACAACAAGGCCGTCGTCCCCGTCGAAGGCATCCGCGAGAAGCTGCGCGTGCTGCTCGTCTCCGGCCAGCCGCACGCCGGCGAGCGCACGTGGCGCAACATCCTGAAGTCGGACGCCAACGTCGACCTCGTCCACTTCACCATCCTGCGCCCGCCGGAGAAGCAGGACGGCACGCCGATCAACGAGCTGTCGCTGATCGCCTTCCCGACGCGCGAGCTGTTCGAGACGAAGATCGCCGAGTTCGACCTCATCATCTTCGACCGTTATTCCAACCAGTCGATCCTGCCGTCGATCTACTTCGCCAACATCGTGCGCTACGTGCGCGAAGGCGGGGCCGTGCTGGTCGCCGCCGGGCCGGAATTCGCGGGGCGCACCGGCCTTGCCGGGACGCCGCTCGGCGCGGTGATGCCGGCGCGGCCCGATGGCAGGATCATCGAGCGCGCCTTCCTGGCGCAGGTCACGCCGACGGGCGGACGCCACCCCGTGACGCGGGCCCTGCCGGGCGCTCCCGAGGGCGACGGCGAGCCGCAGTGGGGCGAGTGGCTGCGCCAGATCTCGGCCGAGACGCGCGCGGGCACGACCGTCATGGCCGGCCCCGACCAGAAGCCGCTGCTGGTGCTGTCGCGCGAGAACAAGGGCCGGGTCGCCCTGCTGCTCTCCGACCATGTGTGGCTCTGGGCCCGCGACTTCCGCGGCGGCGGCCCGCACCTCGACCTGCTGCGGCGCCTCGGCCACTGGCTTATGAAGGAGCCGGACCTCGAGGAGGAGGCGCTTCGTGCCACCTCGAAGGGCGCCGTCGTGACGGTGGAGCGCCAGACGCTTGCCGACGAAACCGCCCCGGTCACGCTCACCGCCCCGTCCGGCGGAACGTCGACCGTGACGCTCGCTGCGGCCTCTCCCGGTCTGTGGCGCGCGACGACCGAGGTGAAGGAGCCGGGGCTCTACCGGCTCAGCGACGGTTCGTTGACGGCCTTCGTCAGCGTCGGGCCGCCGAACCCGCGCGAGTACCAGGAGGTGCTCTCGACGGCGTCCATCCTGACGCCGATCGCGGACGCCACCGGCGGTTCGGTGCGGCGCGTCGCGGAGCGCCCGGACGAGACGCCGCGGGTGCCGAGCGTCGTGACGCTGTCCAGCGGAACGCGCTTCTCCGGCGCAGATTTCATCGCCATCCGCTCAACCGACTCGTCCGTGGTGAAGGGCGTCGGCGTGACGCCGATCTTCCTCGGCTTCATCGGCCTCGTGCTGCTGGCGCTGAGCCTGCTGGCTGCGTGGCTCGGCGAGGCGCGGCTGGCCAAGGCCGCCCGCGGCTGACCGGTCTCCCTCGCCCGAGGCGAGGCGGGCTTTCAGTGGATCGGGCCGCGGGCGCCGGCGAGGACGCCGGGCTCCAGCTCGAGCGCGAGAAGGCGCTCGGGATCGACGGGCCCCGGCATCTCCAGCTTTCCGCGCGGCACCTTCACGAAACCGGCCCGGCCGTAGAACGGCTCGTCGCCGACGAGGAGCACCAGCCGGTGGCCGGCCTCCTGCGCGGCCGCGAGCGAGCGGCGCACGAGCGCCATGCCGATGCCGCGGTTCATGAAGGCGGGCTCGACCGTGACGGGTCCGAGCAGGAGCGCGGGAACCCCGCCCGCGACGATGCGCGTCAGCCGGATGGAGCCGACGAGCAGGGTGCCCACCATTGCGGCAAAGGAGAGGTCCGGCTCGTGCTGCTTGCCCTCGCGCAGGCGGAAGGCCGTGCGGGCGAAGCGGCCCGGGCCGAAGGCGCGCTCGTGCAGCCGGTCGATCGCTTCGGCGTCGGTCGCGGTCTCGTGGCGGATCGTCAGGAACAGGTCGGTCATGGTCGGGCCTTGGGGTCGCAGCGGCGGACAGGCTGCGGAGGAGCGGTGTGCCCGCATTCGGGCCACCACGGCGGCTCCGGACGGGGCACGGATATGCGTGCCGGATCGAGGAGGATCCCCTCCCCGCTCATCGCTGCCGTCGTCGCTCCTGCCTGACCATGATGCCCCCGTGCCCGCCCCGAAACGGGCGGGGTTGGCTAGCACGACCGCAACGGGCCGTCCACAGGCATCACCAGTAGGGCGACAGGGGCGCGCGGCCCGCGATCTCGTCCAGCCGCGCCCGCGTCGCCCGCGTCGTGGCCTCCGGCAGGGCGTCCAGCGGGAAGAAGCCGCTGGCGCGGATCTCCCGGTCCGGCACACGGGGTGCGGTCTGCCGGAACGTCCGGCAGACGTAGACCGCGACATGGTCGCGCGGGGAGGCTCTCCTGTTGAAGAAGAGGCCATGGAGGGCGGGCTCGCCTTCCATGACGATGTTGCCCTCCTCCATCACCTCGCGCGACAGCGCCTCGAGCACCGTCTCGCCGGACTCGACGCCGCCGCCCGGCAGGTACCAGCCGGGCGTATAGGTGTGCTCGACGAGGAAGACGCCGCGCTCGGGGTGGATCAGGGCGCCACGCACGCCGAGCGTCATCGGGCGCGAGAGGCGGAACCACTGGTGCATGGCGCGCTGCAGCATCCGGGCCCGCACTCCCGGGCGCCGACCGTCGTCGCCGCTCATCGTCTCCACCATCCCATGCGACCGGTGTAGCAGACGCCGTGGCCGTTGCCACGGGTCAGGCACGCCCCTGGCGGCACGGACGGCCCGGCCTGCCCGCGAGGGACGCTGCGCGGCCATCGCCGTCTCGCAGGGATGTGAGCGCGCGGGCCGCGCCATGCCGGGCGGGCGCTTGACGACGGGGGAGGAACCGGAGAGAGGTGACGCCCACATGTTCCGCCTCGCCCATCTCTCCGATCCCCATCTCGGTCCCCTGCCCCAGCCCCGGCTGCGCGAACTCGCGGGCAAGCGGATCACGGGCTACATGAACTGGCGCCGGGGGCGGGACCGCATCCATGACATGGGATTGCTGGACCGGCTGCTGGCCGACATGCGCTCGCACGCGCCGGACCACATCGCCTGTACCGGCGACCTGATCAACATCGGCCTGCACGGCGAGTTCGCCGTCGCACGCGCCTTCCTCGAGAAGCTCGGCACGCCGGACAAGGTCAGCTTCGTCCCCGGCAACCACGACGCCTATGTCCGCACGTCGATGCGCGACGTGGAACGCTACCTGTCGCCGTGGATGACGACGGATTCCGGCCGCTTCGAAGGTTTTCCCTACGTGCGAATGGTGGGCCCCGTGGCGCTCGTCGGCGTGTCGTCGGCGGTGCCGACGGGACCGTTCGTGGCCTCGGGCACGCTGGGAGTGGAGCAGCGGGGGAAGATCCAGACGGTGCTGTCCTTCCTCGGGCAGACGCCGCTGGCGCGAGTCGTGCTGATCCATCATCCGCCCTATCGCGGCGGTACGGGCGGGCGCGGGCTCACCGACGCAACCGCCTTCGAGGACCTGCTCGGCAAGACCGGCGCCGAACTCATCCTGCATGGGCACAACCACGTCACGTCGGTGAACCGGATCGCCGGACCCAAGGGGCCCATCCCCTGCGTCGGCGTGCCGTCGTGCTCGGCCGTCCGCGGCACGCTCACGCACAGGGCGGGGTACCACCTGTTCGACATCGACCTGACCGAGACGGGGCCGGTGATCACGGGACGCACGCGCGGGCTCCTGCCCGGCGGCGAGATCGGCGACGTGGGGCCGCTGCCGCTCTAGATTGCTACGCTTGGCGGTCAGAAGCGCGGCAGGAGGCCGAGGAGGTCGATGCCGCGGGCCCTGAGCAGCATGGCGCCGTAGAGCAGGCCGGCGCCGGCCATCATGCCGAGCAGGGTCGTGAAGACGAGGTCGCCCGTGGTGTGGCGGCGCGCGGAATCCGGCACAGCAGCGGGACCCGGGGCCACCTCTGCAGCCGGCGAGGCCTGGGTGACGGGATCGCCCTGCGACAGCGCGCGCTCCCGCTCCACCAGCCGGCGCCCGAGATAGGCGGTGACGGCCTCCGCCAGCGGGTCGACCTTGTCGCTTTCGGCGATGAGGACCCGGCCCGCCCTCGTCTCCTGGATGAAGCGGAAGGTCCGCCGGTCGCGCGCCATCTCGACGAACGCGACCATGTCGACGAAGAGGCGCGGCTTCTCGCCGGGCACGAGACCGATGTCGAACAGTTCCGCGTCGCGCGGGAGCTGCGCGAAGACGGGCTCCAGCGTCTCGCGGAGCATCTCCAGCCGCGCGAGTTCGGCCCCCCTCAGTTCCGCCGCCACGGTCGAACGCTCCGCCTCCTCGATCCGGGCACGACGCACGGCCGCGCGCAGGTCCAACGCGGGAGACCCCTGCACGGGTGCGGCGGGCTGAGGGAAAGGATGGACGGATTCGTCCTTCATCGGCGGACCCCGGTGACGCAACGTCGGGATGACGTAAACAAACCGTAAACGAAGAGACCGCGAACCGGAAGCCGGGGCCGAAGGCGGCTGTGGAGAAGGGGCGAGCGCGACGGAGGGGACGGAGGGGACGGAGGAACAAGGACGGAGAGACGCGGACAGTCCCCCACCCCCGCCCCCTCCCCACAAGGGGAAGGGGAGCGGAGAGGTGGCGGCGTCGTGAACGGTGTGGCTGGGGCAAGCCGCCTCGGCACCGAAGCCGGCGGCGCGTCCAGGAGTTGAAGCGATCGGGGCGTGTCCCCCTCCCCCCTTGTGGGGAGGCGCAAGGGGGTGGGGACCGCGCAGGGGACAGTCATTGCGGGCGCCTGCCGCGTCAGGCGGGGCGGCTCCCCTGAAGAGAAATGCGCGCAAGAAGCTGGCTGGCGGTCCGGGGGAAGCCGACCGTTCCGCCCAGCGCCAAGAAAAAAGCCCCGCCGG
This sequence comes from Alsobacter sp. R-9, assembly GCF_054612375.1. Lineage (NCBI taxonomy): Bacteria > Pseudomonadati > Pseudomonadota > Alphaproteobacteria > Hyphomicrobiales > Alsobacteraceae > Alsobacter > Alsobacter sp. R-9. The sequence continues at coordinate 218,686 of NZ_JBTSWJ010000004.1, forward strand.
AAGGCCGGCGGGGCGAAGACAGGGGTCAGGGTCGAAAAAGTCGGAGGAGCGGGTCGCCGCCCCAACACGGACAACCTAGGCGATCAGCCCCCGCTCCGATGTGCGATATCGCACATCGCGGAACCGGCCGGTCCCTTACACATTAAGCCCATGACGGGCTGGCCAGCCCAACCCGGCAGACCTGACGACCCCATATCCCTTGCAACCCCGCCGGGCAGAAATCCGCGCGGGGTTCCTTTTTTCCGTCTGGCGTCAGATGCATCGGCCCCCATCGACCTGCAGGACGTCGCCGGTCACCATCTCCGCTTCGTCCGAGCACAGGAAGACGGCGGCGTTACCGATGTCCTGGGGTGTCGAAAGCCGCCCCCAGGGGATGGTGGCCTTGAAGGCGGCGCGCTTCTCCGGCGTGTCCTCGCCCATGAAGGTGGCGAGCAGCGGCGTCTCCCCGGCCACGGGCGCGATGGCGTTGACGCGGATGCGGTCGGGGGCGAGTTCCACCGCCATCGACTTCGACATCAGGTTCACGGCGCCCTTGCTGGCGTTGTACCAGGTGAGACCCGGTCGCGGCCGGATGCCGGCCGTGGACCCGATGTTGAGGATGACCCCGCCGCCCTGCCGGCGCATGTGCGGGATCGCCGCCTGCGCGTAGAGGTAGATGGACTTCACGTTCACCGCGAAGACGCGGTCGAATTCCGCCTCGTCCACCTCCAGCATCGGCCGGTTGCGGTGGGAGATGCCGGCGTTGTTGACGAGGATGTCCAGCCGGCCGAAGCGCGAGACCGCCGCCGCGACGGAGGCGTTCACGTCGGCGGCCTTCGCCACGTCGGCGCCGATGCCGACGGCGTTCGGCAGCGAAGCGGCCACGGCCTCCGCCTTCTCGCGCTGGATGTCGACCAGCACCAGCTTCGCGCCCTCGCGGGCGAAGCACTCCGCGATGCCCTGGCCGAAGCCCTGCCCGGCGCCGGTGACCAGCGCGACCTTGTCCTGCAGGCGTCCCATGCCCTTGTCCCCGATGCTCCCGGCCTTCAGCCGTGGTTGATGACGATTGTGCGCGAGGCGCTGAACTCGTAGAGCGCCTCGAACCCCTTCTCGCGGCCATGGCCGGACTTCTTCACGCCGCCGAAGGGCAGCTCGATGCCGCCGCCCGCGCCGTAGCCGTTGACGAAGACCTGGCCGCAGCGCATCGCCCGCGCCACCCGCATCGAGCGCTTCGCGTCGCCCGTCCACACGCCCGCGACGAGGCCGTAGGGCGTGCCGTTGGCGAGGCGGATGGCGTCGGCCTCGTCGTCGAAGGGCAGCAGCGAGAGGACCGGGCCGAAGACCTCCTCGCGGGCGAGGTCGTTGGCGCGCGGGACCGGGCCGAAGAGGGCCGGCCTGACGTAGAAGCCGCCGGCCGGCAGGCCCTCCGCCAGCGTCCCCTCCGCCAGCGGCGTCAGCCCTTCGGCGCGGGCGCGTTCGACGAACCGCTCCACGCGCTGCTTCTGGCCGGCGTTGATCATGGCGCCGAGGTCGAGGTCCATCAGGTGGCTGCCGACGCGCACCTGCGAGAAGCGATCCGCCACGGCGGCCGCGACGCGGTCGTAGGCGCTGCGCTCGATGAGGACGCGGCTGCCGGCCGAGCAGGTCTGGCCACCGTTCTGCACGATCGCCTTCACAAGCACGGGCACCGCCGCGTCGAGGTCGGCGTCGGCGAAGACGAGCTGCGGCGACTTGCCGCCGAGCTCCAGCGTGCAGCCGATGTGGTTGCGCGCCGCCGACGTCTGGATCAGCGTGCCGACCTCCGGGCTGCCGGTGAAGGAGATGAAGTCGATTCCCGGATGGGACGACAGCGCGGCCCCCGCCTCCTCGCCGAGGCCTGTGACGACGTTGAGGGCGCCCGGCGGGAATCCCACCTCCAGCGCCAGCTCGGCGAAGCGCAGCAGCGACAGGCACGCATCCTCTGCCGGCTTCACCACGCAGGCATTGCCGCAGGCGAGCGATGCGCCGACCGAGCGGCCGAAGATCTGGGCCGGGTAGTTCCACGGCACGATGTGCGCCGTGACCCCGTGCGGCTCGCGCGTCACCGCGACGGTGTAGCCGTTGAGGAAGGGGATCGTCTCGCCGTGCAGCTTGTCGGCGGCGGTCCCGTAGAACTCGAAGTAGCGCGCGGCCGCGACCATGTCGGCGCGGCCCTGCGACAGCGGCTTGCCGGTATCCTGCGCCTCGAGCGCGCCGAGTTCGTCGACCCGGGCGGCGACCGCCTCGCCGAGCTTCACGAGCAGCCGCCCGCGCTCCGTCGCCGTGAGCTTGCCCCACGGCCCCTCGAACGCGGCGCGGGCGGAGGCCACGGCGGCGTCAACGTCGGCACTCCCGGACCGCGGCATGGTGGCGAAGGCTGCGCCGTCCGACGGGCAGATCGCATCCAGCGTCCGGCCGTCGCGCGCGGGGATGCGGCGCCCGTCGACGATGTTGGCATAGGCGGCGAGGCTGTCCCCGGAGCGGGGCTGGGGCGTCGGGGCGTTCATGGCGATCCTCCCGCGGCTCGCACGGCCGCTGCCGGAGTTTAGGCGACGCGTCAGGGCGGGGACAACACGGGAAGCGTTGCGCGCTTGCCCGCCGTCGACCGCCGCTCAGTCCTTGCGGACGTCGTCGTCGTCGAGGATACGGGCCGCGGCGCCGTCGAGGTCGTCGTACTGGCCGCTCTTCAGCGACCACAGGAACGCGCCCAGCGCCAGGAGCCCGAGGCCCAGCGCGATCGGCAGCAGGTAGGCGATGACGTTCATGCCGGCAGCGTGCGCGCCGGCCGGGGCGGAATCAAGCCGGATGCCGTCCCGGTGGCGTCCTCCGCGCGGACCCTCTCCGGAGCGCGGGCCCGCAGCGCATTGAGGGTGACGATCACCGACGAGCCCGACATGGCGGCCGCGGCGATGAGAGGCGTGACGTGCCCCGCGATCGCGAGCGGGACCGCGACGAGGTTGTAGAGTACCGCGATCCAGAGGTTCTGCCGCATCACGGAGACGGCCCGCCGGGCGATGGCCGCGGCGTCGGCCACCGGGGCCAGCCGCTCGCCGAGGAAGAGGGCGTCGGCGCTCGCCTGGGCAAGGTGGGCCGCGGTCACCGGCGAGATCGACGCGTGGGCGGCGGCGAGCGCGGGCGCGTCGTTGAGGCCGTCGCCGACCATCAGGACGCGGCGGCCCTCGGCCGCCATCGCCTCCAGCGCAGCGATCTTGTCGCCGGGCTTCAGCCCGCCGCGCCACTCCGTGACGCCGAGCGCGGCGGCGGCCTGCTCGACAGGGCGCTCGCGGTCACCGGAGAGGATGGCGATGCGGTAGCCGGCGCGGCGCAGGCCTGCAACGACGTCGACCGCGTCGGGTCGCAGCGCCTGCCGCAGCAGGAAGACGGCGCGGCGGTCGCCGGCCGACAGGGCGATGACCGTGGCGTCGGGCTCGTCCGACAGGGCGGCGGCCGCCTCGGCCCCGGCCCCGCAATAGGCCGGGCTGCCGAGACGCACTTCGACGCCGTCCAGCACGGCGCGGACGCCCTGCCCCGCCTCCTCGACGGCATCGGCAAGGGGCGCGACGCCCCGCGCCTCCTGCGCCAGCGCCGCGGCGAGCGGGTGCCTGCTCGACAGGGCGAGCCTCGCGCCGAGGGCCACGAGATCCGCCGGGATGGACGCCCGGTTGACGATGCGCGGCTCGGGCGTGGTGAGCGTCCCCGTCTTGTCGAAGACCACCGTGTCGCACTGGGCCATGCGCTCGATGGCATCGCCCGCCTGCAGCAGCACGCCGGCCTTGAACAGGCTGCCGGACGCGACGACCTGCGTCGCCGGCACGGCGAGCGCCAGAGCGCAGGGACAGGTGATGATCAGCACGGCGATGGCGGTGACGAGGCTGTCATGCACGCCGGCGCCGAGCACCATCCAGCCGACGGCGGTGAGCAGCGCGGTGAGGTGGACGATGGGCGAGTAGATGCGGGCGGCGCGGTCGGCGAGGCGCAGGTAGCGCGAGCGGGCGCTCGACGCCGTCTCGACGAGCCGGTTGATCTCCTGCAGCAGCGTTCCTTCCGCCGCGGCGGTGACGCGCACGGTGACGGCTCCGCTGACGTTGACGGTGCCGGCATAGACCATGGCGCCCGGCCCGATGGCCTCGCGCGCGGTTTCCCCGGTGACGAGGCTGGCGTCGACCTCCGACCGTCCCTCGACCACGAGGCCGTCGACGGCGAAGCGGTCGCCGGGGCGCACAAGAACCCGGTCGCCCGGCTTCACCGCCTTGACCGGCAGTTCACGCGAGGCGCCGTCCTCGCCGAGGACGAGCGCACTGTCGGCCCGGAGCGCCAGCAGGTTGCCGGCGACCGCGCGCGTCTTGCGGCGCATCACCTGGTCGAGAACGCGGCCGAGCAGCAGGAAGAAGAGCAGCATCACCGCGCTGTCGAAATAGGCGTGGTGGGCGCTGTGGGCGGTCTCGTAGATCGACATGCCGAGCGCGAGGCAGACGCCGAGCGAGATCGGCACGTCCATCGTCATGGAGCGGTTGCGGATGGCGCGGGACGCGTTGCGGAAGAACGGCAGTCCGGCGTAGGCGGCGGCCGGCAGCGCGATCAGCGCCGACACCCAGTGGAAGAGGTCGCGCGTCTCGTCGTTGATGTCGGTGACGTTGCCCGACCAGACGGACACCGACAGCAGCATGATGTTCATCGCCGCGAAGCCGGCGACGCCGAGGCAGCGGATGAGGAAGCGCATCTCGGCCGCCTCGGCCTCTTCCTCCCGCGACGCCTCGAAGGGATGGGCCTTGTATCCCAGGTCGGCGAGGCGGCGCACGACGGCGCCAGGATCGAAGCCCGGGTCGGTCCAGTCCACCGCGAGGCGACGGTTGGTGTAGTTCAGACGGGCGCGGCCGATCCCCGGCAGCGGCGCCAGCCCGCGCTCGATGTCGCCGATGCAGGCGGCGCATGTGATGCCCTCGACGGCGAGGTCGAGGTGACGGGACCCGTCCTCGCGCGTCTCTACGAGGGCGCTGTAGTCGATGCCTTGGGCGGGGGCTTGGGGCATGACGGATCTCCCGTGGTGCGCCCCGGTCAGGGCAGCAGCAGCCTCGAGGTGGACTCGAACACCGTCTCGCCGCCGCGCTGCAGCTCGACGATGACGTCCCACTGGCCCGACTGGACATCGTCGAGCGTCGCGCCGTAGCGGCCGGTCCCCGTCGCGGCAAGGTCGGCCTCGTGGTCGAGCCGCTTGTCCGACGGGCGCTCGAGACGCAGGCGGCCGGCGAGCCCGTCGACCGGGCGCCCCGCCTTGTCCGCCGCGGTGAGCGCGAAGGCCGCGCGGCCGTTGCCGTCGCGCGTCAGCCGGCCCTCGACAGACCAGCCGAGGGCATCCTGCTTCTGCGCCGCCGCGATGCGCGTGTTGTAGGCGAGGCCCATCTTGTAGGGCGTCTCGGTCTGCACGCCGCTGAAGGTGGCGACGGCGACGCGCATCATGTAGCCGTTGACGGCGAAGACGACGCCGAAGAAGGCGACGAAGAGCAGGAAGACGTGCCGGCCGGTCAGGCGGAACCCGTCCTGCGACTCAGGCGCAGTGCTGTCGTGGCTCATGGGGCGCTCCCCGGTCCCTTGAAGTAGTCGTCGGCGTAGGCGACCGCGCCGCTCACCACGTCGGTGAGGCGGAAGCGGACGGCACGGGACTCGGCGTCCGCGCCCTGCCCGCGCAGCGACACGAGGACACGCAGTTCGCGCGTCTGGTCGGGCCCCACCTCGACGAGCGTCGAGAGCTGGGCGGTCGAGTCGATGCCGGGCACCTCGAGCTGCGCGTCGGGCAGGCCGAGCACCTCGAGCCGGAAGGGCCGCGACTCCAGCGTCTTGTTGCTGAGGCGCACGGTCCAGCCGTTGCGGATGCCGCCCTCGGCGAGGCGCACGAAGATCGGGTTGCGGTCGTGCAGCGCGCTGATCGCGAGGGTGGTGCGGCCGGCGAGCGTCCACGTCATCAGGCCGCCGATGACGGCGATCAGCGCGGCGTACAGCAAGGTGCGCGCGCGGATGATGCGCACGACCGGCTCCTCGCGCGCGATGCGGCGCTGCACGTTCACATCGGTGTCGTAGCCGATGAGGCCGGTCGGCCGGCCGATCTTCACCATCACGTTGTCGCAGGCGTCGATGCACAGGCCGCACTGGATGCAGCCCATCTGCAGGCCGTCGCGGATGTCGACGCCGGTCGGGCAGACGTGCACGCACTGCCGGCAGTCGACGCAGTCGCCGGCGGGTTCCTCGCGGCTGCGCGCCAGTTCCGCCTTCTTTGCCGACATGCGGGGCTCGCCGCGGTCGTAGCGGTAGGTGACGTTGAGCGCGTGCTCGTCCGTCAGGGCCGCCTGGATGCGCGGCCACGGGCACATGTAGAGGCACACCTGCTCGCGCATGAAGCCGGCGAGCGCGTAGGTGGTGAAGGTGAGGATGGCGATCCAGGCATAGGCGACGGCGGGTCCGTTGAACCGGACGAGCTCGCTCACCAGCGTGGGGGCGTCGGAGAAGTAGAGGACCCAGGCGCCGCCGGTCCACCACGCGATCATCAACCAGATCGAGTGCTTGAGGATCTTCTCGGAGACACGCTCCAGATCCCACTTGCCGCTGTCCTTCTTGCGGATCTGCTCGCGCCGGTCACCCTCGATGGCGCGCTCGACGGCGTAGAAGAGGTCGGTCCAGACGGTCTGCGGGCACAGGTAGCCGCACCAGACACGGCCCGCGACGGCGTTCATGAGGAACAGCACGAGGGCCGCGAGCACGAGCAGGCCCGTGACGTAGTAGAGCTCCTGCGGCCAGATCTCGATGAAGAAGAAGTAGAAGCGCCGGTTGGCGAGGTCGATGAGGACCGCCTGGTCGGGGGCGTTCGGTCCGCGGTCCCAGCGCAGGAACGGCAGGAAGTAGTAGATGCCGAGCGTAACGACCAGGATCAGCCACTTGACGGTGCGGTAGCGGCCCTTGACCGCGGCCGGGAAGATGTCCTTCCGGGCCTCGTAGAGGGGGACGTCGTCGATCGACGCCGCGGCCGCAGCGGCCGCCCGGTCGGGCTGGCCTTCGACGCTGGACATGGCAGAACCTCGAAGGGAGGGGGATGAACGGGATCCGGCGCCCTTCGCTCGCCGGATCCCGGACTTTCGGGATTACTTGCCGCCGCCGAGCGAGTGGACGTACACGGCGAGGGCCTTGATGGTGCTGTCGTCGAGGCGGCCCGCCCACTGCGGCATCACGCCGCCGCGGCCGTTGGTGACCGTCTGCTCGATGGTCGCCTGGTCGCCGCCGTAGAGCCACAGGCCGCTGGTGAGGTTGGGCGCGCCGACGTCCGGGTTGCCCTTGCCGGCGTCGCCGTGGCAGGCGGCGCAGTTGTCGGCGAAGAGCTGCTTGCCCTTGGCCACGTCACCGGCCGTCGGCTTGCCGCCCGACAGCGTCACGACGTAGGCCGCGACGTTGGTGATCTCGTCCTTCTTGAGGATGCCGTCCTTGCCGAAGGCCGGCATCGGACCCTGGCGGGACTCGGGGTTCTCGTTGCGGATGCCGTACCGGATCGTCTGGTAGATCTGGTCCAGCGAGCCGCCCCACATCCACTGGTCGTCGACCAGGTTCGGATAGCCCTTCGAACCGCCGCCGCCGGAGCCGTGGCACGGCGCGCAGTTGTTGCCGAACGCCGCCTTGCCGGCCGCGTTGGCCACCGGCTGGAGCTGCGCGCTCTTGGCGATGTCGGCGAGCGGAGCCGTCGCCAGCGCCGCCACCTTGTCACCGCGGACCCGGTTCAGCGCGGCGAGGTCCTCCTCCACGGCATTGCGGGTGGCATAGCCGAAGAGGCCCTTGGTGTAGCTCGTCGCCAGCGGGATCGCCGGGTACACGATGATGTAGCCGATGCCCCAGACGATGGTGGCGTAGAAGAGCCACAGCCACCAGCGCGGCAGCGGCGTGTTGAGTTCACGAATGCCATCCCATTCGTGACCGGTGGTCGATGTGCCGGTCAGGCTGTCGACCTTGAGGTTGTCGGACGCCATCGGATCAGTCCTTCTCGAGCGGGACACGGGCGGCTTCGTCGAACTTGCCGCGGTTGCCCGGATTGAGTGCGTAGATCAGGACCAGGACGAAGAGAGCCACGAAGCCCACCGTGCCCCAGGTCTGGGCGAAACTCGCCAGCGATTCATAGGTCATCGGGGGGCTCCTCAGCGGATGTTGGCCTTGCGGTCGTAGGTCTTGAAGTCGACCAGTGTGCCGAGCATCTGCAGGTAGGCGATGAGGGCATCCATCTCGGTGACCGCGCCGGGATTGCCGTCGAAGTCACGCGCCGTCGCCTTCGGATACCGCTTGGCGAGGTCCGCCGCGCCGGGATCGTCGGTCGTCGCCTGGACGGCGACGTCGCCGGCCGCCTTCGCGATCATCTCGTCCGTGTAGGGCACGCCCAGCATCTGCTGGATGCGCATGTCCTCGGCGATGTGCGCGGCGTTCAGCTCCGTCGTGGCCAGGAAGGGATAGCCCGGCATGATCGAGGCCGGGACGACCGCCCGCGGGTTCACCAGGTGGGCCCGCTGCCACTCGTCCGAGTACTTGCCGCCCACGCGGGCGAGGTCCGGACCGGTGCGCTTGGAACCCCACTGGAAGGGGTGGTCGTACATGCTCTCGGCGGCCAGCGAGTAGTGGCCGTAGCGCTCGACCTCGTCACGCAGCGGCCGGATCATCTGCGAGTGGCAGTTGTAGCAGCCCTCGCGGACGTAGATGTTGCGGCCGGCGAGTTCGAGGGGGGTGTAGGGGCGCATCCCCTCCACCTTCTCGATGGTGCTCTTCAGGTAGAAGAGCGGGGCGATCTCCACGAGGCCGCCGATGGCGACCACGATGAGGATGCCGACGATCAGGATGATCGAGTTCTTCTCGAAGACCTGGTGCTTGGCCCAGACGGACATGGTGTCGCCCCCTTACTCGGCCGGGACCATCTGGGGACGCGCCTCGGGCTCGACCGCAAGGTCGGTCGAGGCGATCGTCTTCCAGACGTTGTAGGCCATGATGAGTGCGCCGAGGACGAACAGGCCGCCGCCGATGGCGCGAATGACGTAGAACGGATGCATCGCTTCCGTCGTCTCGATGAACGAGTACTCGAGGTAGCCGAGGCTCGTGTACGCCCGCCACATCAGGCCCTGGAGGATGCCCGACACCCACATCGCCGAGATGTAGACGACGATGCCGAGGGTCGAGAGCCAGAAGTGCCAGTTGACGAGCTTCAGCGAGTAGAGCCGCTTGCGGTTCCACAGCCACGGCACGAGGCAGTAGATCGCGCCGAAGGAGATGTAGCCGACCCAGCCCAGCGCGCCGGAGTGCACGTGGCCGATGGTCCAGTCCGTGTAGTGCGACAGGCTGTTCACCGCCTTGATCGACATGAGCGGACCCTCGAAGGTCGACATGCCGTAGAAGGCCAGCGAGACGACCATCATGCGCAGCACGGGGTCGGTGCGCAGCTTGTCCCAGGCGCCCTGCAGCGTCATGAGGCCGTTGATCATGCCGCCCCAGGAGGGCATCCACAGCACGACCGAGAACACCATGCCCAGGGTCTGCGCCCAGTCAGGCAGCGCCGTGTAGTGCAGGTGGTGCGGGCCGGCCCAGATGTAGATGAAGATCAGGGCCCAGAAGTGCACGATCGACAGCCGGTAGGAGTAGATCGGGCGGTCGGCGCGCTTCGGCACGAAGTAGTACATGATGGCCAGGAAGCCGGCGGTGAGGAAGAACCCGACCGCGTTGTGGCCGTACCACCACTGGACCATGGCGTCCTGGACGCCGGACCAGACGATGTAGGACTTCGGCGAGAAGATCGAGATCGGGATCGTCGCGTTGTTGCCGAGGTGCAGCATCGCGATCGTCACGATGAAGGCGAGGTAGAACCAGTTCGCCACGTAGATGTGGGGTTCCTTGCGCTTCCAGAGCGTGGCGAGGAACACCAGCAGGTAGACGACCCACACGACCGTGAGGAACAGGTCGGCGTACCACTCGGGCTCGGCGTACTCCTTGCCCTGCGTGATGCCGAGCAGGTAGCCCGTGCCCGCGATGACGATGAAGAAGTTGTAGCCGAGGATGACGAACCACGGCGCGATGGTACCGGCCAGCCGGGCGTGGCAGGTGCGCTGCACGACGTACAGCGACGATGCCAGCAGAACGTTGCCGCCGAAGGCGAAGATCACCGCCGAGGTGTGCAGCGGCCGCAGGCGCCCGAAGTTGATGAACTGGAAGTCGAAGTTCAGCGCCGGATAGGCGAGCTGCAGCGCGGCGATGAGGCCCACCGTGAACCCGGCGATGCCCCAGACGACCGACGCGATGGTCGCGAACTTGATCGGCCCCAGATTGTAGTTCGGCCGGCCGTTGATCTCCTGCGGGATCGGCTCCCCGGAGCGCTTGTTGTACCAGCTGAACACCATGAACACGGCCGCCACGCTCGCTGCCGCGAACAGGTAGGCGTGGAAGGCGTACGCAGGCGTATAGGCCTTCGCCGCGATGATGATGCTGAGGACGGCGAGCGCGGCGAAGGCGATGACCGACCCGCCCTCCCCTATCGTCATCGTCTTTCGGACGGCCGCAGATTGCGCCATGACTTCCCCCTTCGGACCCCAAAGTCCGCCATTCCCGACGACACGGCGTAACAGACGGGTCTGTCGGCCGCGCAGATGGGACGATTACGGAGGCCAGCATTGGCGCGGCCCGAAGCGTCCAGTCCTTGAGGAAAATCAACGGTAGGCGGAAGGACGCATGCCCCGGGCGGTCGCATGCGACGAATTGTCCATGCCCGAGGCGGGAATTGGGCCTCGTCCTGCTGCGCTGCAGCAACGGGGCCCGCCACAGGTCCCGCCGGCACCCTGACCATGCGCTGCCCGCGGCCCTGCCATGACGACGCGAGGCGGTACCCGGGGCGGCGACGGCTTCGATTGTGGAAGATGGCCGTGGCGTCCTAAAGGAGCATCCGGAGGAACGCGGCCGATGGAATCACGGGCGACGCAGGGCTACCTCGGCGGGGCGCTGCTGGCGCTGGCGGCCGGGACGATGTGGAGCTTCGGCGGCCTCACAGTCCGCTTCGCGCCCGACAGCGACGCGTGGCAGTACCTGATCTGGCGCTCGATGGGCCTGCTGCTCGCCATCGAGGGCTGGAGCCTCCTGCAGGGGCGCGGGCTCCTGCTCGCCCGCTTCCTGCGCGGCGACCGCCTCGACGTCATCGCGGCGCTGGCCCTCGTGCTCGCGGCCGTGGCCTTCGTCTTCGCCATGAAGGCGACCACGATCGCCAACGCCATCTTCTTCGCGTCGGTCACGCCGCTGATCAGCATGGTGCTGGCGCGCACCATCCTCGGCGAGCCGCTGACGTGGCACGCCATCGCCGCCATCGGCCTGGGTCTCGCGGGCCTCGCGGTGATGGTGGGCGGCGAGTTCGGCCACGGAACCCTGTCGGGCGATCTCGTCGCCCTCCTCTCCTCGCTCGGTTTCGCCGTCTATTCGATCTGCGTGCGGCTGGCGCCGAAGCGGGATTTCTCGCCCGCGCTGCCGGCCTACGCGGTCCTCTCGATGACGTTGTGCGCCGTCATCACGGTCTTCAACGGCAAGCCGCTGGTGCCGCCGGCCTGGGACGTGGGCATGGCGATGCTGCACGGCGCCGTCTTCATCGGCATCGGGATCCCTCTGTTCAACCGTGCCGCGCCCCGCGTGCCGGCGGTGGGCCTTGTCGTCCTGGCGCAGACCGAGACGATCCTGTCCCCGTTGTGGGCATGGCTGTTCGTCGGGGAGACACCGAAGCTGACGACGCTCGCCGGCGGAGGCCTCATCCTCTCCGGCGTCGTGCTGACCGCGATTGCCGGAGCCCGGCGCGCCGCAACGCGCTGAATCGGTTATCGGTGGCGGCTGCGGGCCGCAGCGGCTCGCCGGAGACGGGAATGGACTGGTCGCCACAACAGGAGGATGCGCTGCGGGCCGTGGCCGCCTGGCTGCGGCGGGGTTCGCCCCAGGTCTTCCGCCTGTTCGGTTACGCCGGCACGGGCAAGACGACCTTGGCGCGGCACTTCGCCGAGGGGCTCGACGGAGACGTCGCCTTCGGCGCCTTCACCGGCAAGGCCGCGCACGTGCTGCGCTCCAAGGGGTGCGAGGGCGCCGCGACGATCCACAGCCTGATCTACCGGCCGGCCGCCGTGGAGAGCGAGGAGCCCTCCTTCGTCCTCAACCGGGAGAGTGCGGCGGCCAAGGCCGACCTCATCGTCATCGACGAGTGCTCGATGGTGGACGAGGAGCTCGGCAAGGACCTTCTCTCCTTCGGCTCACCCGTGCTCGTGCTCGGCGATCCCGCCCAGCTGCCGCCGGTGAAGGGCGGCGGCTACTTCACCGAGGCCGAGCCCGACGTGATGCTGACGGAGGTACACCGGCAGGCCCGCGACAACCCGATCATCCGCATGAGCATGGCCGTGCGCGAGGGCGGCACGCTGGAGCGCGGCGACCACGGCGACAGCCGCGTCATCGGCCGACGGGAGATCGACGCCTCGGCCGTGCTGGCGACGGACCAGGTGCTCGTCGGCACCAACAAGACCCGGCGCCAGTACAACCGCCGGATCCGCGAGCTGATGGGTTTCCGCGACCCGATGCCGGCGGCGGGCGAGAAGCTCGTCTGCCTGCGCAACGACCGGAAGAAGGGGCTTCTCAACGGCGGGTTGTGGACGGTCAAGGAGCTGCGCGACCAGCACAAGGGGCAGGTCCGCATGACCGTCGTGCCGGACGAGGATCCCGGCCGGCGCAAGGGCGTGAACGTGAAGGTGCTGCGCGAGTTCTTCGAGGGCGGCGACGAGGAAATCCCCTGGCTCATCCGCCGCGACACGGACGAGTTCACCTACGGCTACGCGCTGACCGTCCACAAGGCGCAGGGCTCGCAGTGGGACGACGTCGTGCTCTTCGACGAGAGCTGGGCCTTCCGCGAGCACCGGGCGCGCTGGCTCTACACCGGCCTCACGCGCGCGGCGAAGCGCATCACCGTGGTGGTGTGAGGGCAGGTTTCGCCGGACGTAGCGAAGTCCCTCACCCCTGCCCCTCCCCACAAGGGGGAGAGGGCGGAGAGGGCGAGTCTGTCCGCCATGTTTCGTGCCGAAACGTCGAAGAAGGAGCCTGCGCGGGCGACGAGATCGGGCTCCTTGATGCGCCCGGCCGGTCATCCCCCTCCCCCTTGTGGGAGGGGCAACGGGTGGGGGCAGCCGAGGGTAGCAGCCGGCCTCAGACGATGCCGTTGCGCAACTCCGTCTCCCCCCGCCAGAGGCGGTCGAGGTTCTCGAGCAGGATGTCGGCGACGTTCTCCTCGTAGCGCCGTGTCTCGCCCGCCGTGTGCGGGGTGACGATGACGTTGGGCGCGGTCCACCACGGCGACGACGCCGGCAGGGGTTCCTCGCGGAAAACGTCGAGGCCCGCCCCCGCGATGCGGCCGGATGCGAGCGCGTCGAGCAGCGCGGCGTCATCGACGACCTTTCCGCGCGCCACGTTGACCAGCAGGGCACCGGGCCGCATGGCGGCGAGGGCACGCGCGTCGATCAGGTTCTCGGTCTCCGGCGTCAGGGGGCAGGTGAGGACGACGACGTCGGCCTGCGCCAGCGCCTCGAAGAGGCGGGACATCGGCCACACCTCGTCGGCCGCACCAGGGACCGGCGCCGCGTCGCGGCGCAGGCCGATCACGCGCATGTCGAAGGCCTTGGCCAACCGCCCCACCCGCTGGCCGATGCGACCGAAGCCGACGATGGCGAGCGTCTTTCCGCCGAGTTGGTCCTCGCGGCGGCCGAGGTCGCCGATCATCGGGCGCCAGAACGCGCGCGCCTGGTTGTCGCGCGCCTCCGGGAGCTTTCGCGTCAGCGCTAGCATCAGCGACAGCGCGTGCTCGGCGACGGCGCGCTCGTTGACGCCCTGGCCGCTCGCGAGGCGGATGCCGCGCGCGCGGAAGGCGTCCTTGTCGTACTGGTCCGTTCCGGCGCTGAAGGACTGCACGTAGCGCAGCCGTGGCGCCTGCGCGAGCAGCGCATTCGACCACAGACCGGAAACGACGAGGACGTCCACGTCGCCGATGATGCGGGCAAGCCCCGCGGCGTCGGTCGCCGTGACAGTCCGCAGCCCGGTGTCCCGTCCCGCGAACGCAAGGTCCATGCGGTAGGCGACGTGTGCGAAGCCGACGAGAAGCTCGGAGGGAGGCGGCAGCAGGGAAGGCGTCGTCACGGGGCTCTCCACGGGCCGGCGGGCCCGCGGACAGGACTAGAGCATTTCACGGGGACGGAGAAGCGCGGGGGATGGGAGGCGCCGGCAGGGACCGGCGCCGTCCCTTGCTCACCCGAACATCAGTGCGAGGGCGCCCACGGCGGCGATGGTGCCGACGGAGAAGGCCATCACCGGGTCGAAGCGCGCCATCGGGTCGGCGATCTTGCGGACGTTCCGCGCGACCTTTCCCGAGGCCATGCTCCAGCCGTTCATGCACGAGCACATGAGGCGGTGAGCGTCGTCTTCCGAAATGCGGAAGAAGGCCATGCCGTCGCCGAGCCGGTCGCTGGCAAGCCCTTCGGCCCGCAGGACGGGGTCGTCGAAGGCGACCGAGAGGGGCGAATCGGGCGCACGCATCGCCGGCCGGTCGGCCGGGGATTTCAGCTCGATCTCGCCGAGCGACCGGAGCCTGCGCTCCGGGTCCTTCTCCAGCAATTCGGCCCAGCGCAGCAGACGCTCCTTGCGGGACATCGGCTGCTTTTCCGAAACGCGCACGTCTGCGACGTCGCGCAGGTCCTCGACCGTCTTGTATTCCATGGATCCGTCTCCCGGGTTTGCGGAGCATGGCGCAGGCTTCGCGCACGCCGATCCTCCGCGGAGGATCGCCCCCCTCACGGCCGCCGGCCTCGGCAGGCGACCGATCTCCCCGGGAAACGCGCGACGCGGGTTCCCGTTCGTTTTCGAGATGTCTGACGGATGGAAAATGGAGTGACGGCAGCGCCGACGCCGGCGGCCGTTCCCCGGCGATCAGGCGTGGGAGCGCTGCGGCGAGGCCCGGTGGTCCTTCAGCACGTCACCGGCGCGGTCGACCTCGCGCAGGAGGACGTCGTAGCCCCACAGGTCGGCGAGGTGCTGCAGCACGCGCCCGACGTCCTCGGCCTCCAGCAGCATGCGGTTGGCGACCGTATGATGCAGGACGAGCCGGCGGTCCCCCGCGAGGTCGACGTCGACCACCTGGATGTCGGGGTCTGTCCACGCCACGTCGTACTGCCGCGCCAGCGTCGAGCGGATGCGGCGGTAGCCGCGCTCGTCGTGGATCGCCTCCACGCGCAGTTCCTGCTCCTCGCTGTCGTCGAGGACGTGGAAGAGCCGCCACTTGCGGATCAGCGACGGGCTGAGGAACTGCAGCACGAAGCTCTCGTCGCGGTAGTTCGCCCACACGTCGCGCAGCACGCCCTCCGGGTCGCCCTTCCCGGCGAAGTCCGGGAACCACTGGCGGTCCTCCGCGGAGGGGTCGAGGGCGATCCGCTCGATGTCGCTCATCATGGCGAAGCCGAGCGCGTAGGGGTTGATCCCGTTCCAGCGCCGGTCGTTGTAGTTGGGCTGGAACGTGACGTTGGTGTGGGAGTGCAGGAACTGCATGTAGTGGCCGTCGTCGATGCGGCCCTGCTCGTGCAGGCGGTTCATGATCCTGTAGTGCACCCACGTGGCGCAGCCCTCGTTCATGAGCTTGGTCTGGCGCTGCGGGTAGAAGTACTGCGCGATCAGGCGGACGATGCGCAGCACCTCGCGCTGCCATGGCTTCAGGCGGGGCGCGGTCTTCTCGAGGAAGTAGAGGATGTTCTCCTGCGGGAGCTGCAGCAGCGCGCGGCGCATGTCCTCCCGCGTCGGCTCGGCCGCCTCGCGGCCCTTGGCGGGCAGCGTGCGCCACAGGTCGTTGTACATCCGCTCCTCGTGCTGCCGGCGCTCGCGCTCGCGCGCTTCCTCGGTGCGCAGGTCCGGCCGCGACCGGCGCGGATAACGGTGCACGGAGTGGCTCATCAGCGCATGCGCGGCGTCGAGCAGGCGCTCAACCTCCTGGTGCCCATAGCGCTCCTCGCAATCGGCGATGTAGCCCTTGGCGAAGTCGAGGTAGTCGAGGATGCCGTCGGCGTCGGTCCACTGCCGGAAGAGGTAGTTGTTCTTGAAGAAGTGGTTGTGGCCGTACGAGGCGTGCGCGATGACGAGCGCCTGCATCGTCGCCGTGTTCTCCTCCATGATGTAGGTGATGCACGGGTTCGAGTTGATGACGATCTCGTAGGCGAGGTCGCCGTAGCCCTGCCGGTAGATCGACTCGTGCTGCGCGAAGTGCTTGCCGAAGGACCAGTGCTTGTAGAACAGCGGCATGCCTGACGAGGCATAGGCGTCGAGCATCTGCTCGGCCGTGATCACCTCGATCTGGTTCGCGTAGGTGTCGAGGCCCAGCTCGCGCACGGCAATGCGCTCGACCGCCTCGTTGATCCGGCGGATCGTCTCGAAGTCCCAGTCCGCGCCCCGGAAGAGCAGCCCCTCGCCGCTGTCGACCACGGTGCTCACGGAGCGCTCCTTGCGCCCTCGGCGCGCCGCTGGAAGAGTTCGCGGAACACGGGGAAGATGTCGCGGCGGTGGCGCACCTTGCGCATGCCGAACGGGGCGCCGTCATCGCGCAGCGACTCGTAGGTCCGCCACAGGTCGCTGGCGCGGTTGCCGAGGCCGAGCGAGGACGGCTCGTCCTCCGTGCCGACCTCCAGGTAGGCGAAGTACTGGCACACCGGCAGGATGGCGTTCTGCAGCAGGTCCACCGTCCGCTCCTTGTCGTTGGGCGCGTTGTCGCCGTCCGATGCCTGCGCGGCGTAGATGTTCCAGTCGCTCGGGCTGAAGCGCTCGGCGACGATGCGGCGCATCTCCTCGAGGCCCGTCGACACGACGGTGCCCCCCGTCTCCGTGGAGTGGAAGAAGGTGTCCTCGTCGACCTCCGCGGCGACGTGCGTATGGCGGATGAAGACGATCTCCACGTGCTTGTAGCGGCGCTTCAGGAAGATGTAGAGCAGTGCGTAGAAGCGCTTGGCGAGGTCCTTCATCGGCTCCGTCATCGAGCCGGAGACGTCCATCAGGCAGAACATCACCGCCTGCGCGACGGGCCGCGGGTAGGGTGCGAACTGGCGGTAGCGCAGGTCGATCGGGTCGATCCACGGGATGCGCTTTCGGCGTGTGTCCAGCGCCAGGATTAGTGCCTCCAGTTCGGCGAGCTGCGCCGGGTCCCCTCCCTGCTCGCGAAGGTCCGCCGCCTCCGCCTCCAGCGCGCGCAGTTCCTCCGACTTCGGACGCCGCAGGGCGATGCGGCGGGAGAGGCTGTTGCGCATCGTGCGCAGCAAGGCGAGGTTCGCCGGCGAACCCGACACCGAATAGCCGGCGCGGCGCCACTCGACATGCTCGACACCCTCCAGCTTGCGCTTGGCGAGGTCGGGCAGTTCGAGGTCGTCGAGGAACAGGTCGAGAAACTCGTCCTGCGACAGCGCGAAGCGGAAGTCGTCCTCCCCGCCGCCGTCCTCCGAGCCCTGCGAGCCGCCCCGCCCTCCCCCGCCCCCCGGACGGGGAATGGTGTCGCCCTCGACGAACTCACGGTTCCCGGGGAGCACCATGTCCCGCCGCCCGCCGCCGGAGGCCCGGCGCAGCGTCGGCTCGCGCACGCCGTCGCCCGGGATCGTGACGTCGCCGCCCTTCTCCATGTCGCGGATGCCGCGCTCGCGGCTCTGCTCGCGGACCGCGCGGCGCACATAGGCCTGCGCGCGGCGCAGGAAGCGCTGCCTGTTCTCGAGACTCTTGCCCCCTGGATTGAGGCGCCGGTCGACGATGTACATTCACTCGTCCCTGGACACGTCCCTGCGCCCGGCCTCAACCCGCCTGCTTCACCCTCATGTACCATTCCACCAGGCGGCGGACCTGACGCTCCGTGTAGCCGCGGTCCATCATGCGGCGCACGAACTCGCCGTGCTTCTTCTCGCTGTCGCTGTCCTTCTTCGACCCGAAGCTGATCACCGGAAGCAGTTCCTCCACCTGGCTGAACATCCGCTTCTCGATGACCTCGCGCAGCTTCTCGTAGCTCGTCCACGAAGGGTTGCGCCCGCCGTGGCTTGCGCGCGCCCTGAGAGCGAACTTCACGACCTCGTTGCGGAAGTCCTTCGGGTTGGCGATGCCCGCCGGCTTCTCGATCTTCGTCAGCTCCTGGTTGAGGAGTTCGCGGTTCATCAACTGACCCGTGTCCGGGTCCTTGAAATCCACGTCCTCGATCCACGCGTCGGCATAGTCGACGTAGCGGTCGAACAGGTTCTGGCCGTAGTCGTGGTAGCTCTCGAGGTAGGCCTTCTGGATCTCGTGGCCGATGAACTCGGCGTAGCGCGGGGCAAGCTCGCCCTTGAGGAACTCGAGGTAGCGCTTCTCCACCGCCTCGGGCAGCTGCTCGCGGCGGACCGTCTGCTCCAGCACGTACATGAGGTGAACCGGGTCGGCGGCGACCTCAGTCGTGTCGTGGTTGAAGGTGGCCGCCAGCACCTTGAACGCGAAGCGCGTCGAGATGCCGTCCATGCCCTCGTCGACACCGGCGGTGTCCTTGTACTCCTGCAGCGAGCGGGCACGCGGGTCGACCTCGCGCAGGCTCTCGCCGTCATAGACCCGCATCTTCGAGAACACGTTGGAGTTCGCGTGCTCGCGCAGCCGCGACAGCACGGCGAAGCGCGCCAGCATCTCCAGCGTCGCCGGGGCGCAGGGCGCGCCCGCCAGCTCCGACCCCCTGATGAGCTTCTCGTAGATCTTCTGCTCCTCCGTAGCCCGGAGGCAGTAGGGCACCTTGATGACGTAAATGCGGTCGATGAAGGCCTCGTTGTTCTTGTTGGTCTTGAACGACTGCCACTCGGCCTCGTTCGAATGGGCCATCACGATGCCCTGGAAGGGGATCGCGCCGATGTTCTCGGTGCCGACGTAGTTGCCCTCCTGCGTCGCGGTGAGCAGCGGGTGCAGCATCTTGATCGGCGCCTTGAACATCTCGACGAACTCGAGGATGCCCTGGTTGGCTCGGTTGAGGCCGCCCGAATAGCCGTAGGCGTCAGGATCGTTCTGCGAGAGCATCTCCAGCTTGCGGATGTCGACCTTGCCGACGAGCGAGGAGATGTCCTGGTTGTTCTCGTCGCCCGGCTCGGTCTTCGCGATGCCGATCTGGCGCAGGCGCGAGGGACGCAGTTTCACGACGCGGAAGCGCGTGATGTCGCCGCCGAACTCGTCGAGGCGCTTGATGCACCACGGGCTCATGAGACCCGTGAGGCGACGGCGCGGAATGCCGTAGCGGCTCTCCAGCAGGTCGCCCATCTGCTCGGGGTCGAAGAGGCCGAGCGGGCTCTCGAAGATCGGGCTGATCTCGTCTCCGGCCTTGAGGACGTAGATCGGGTGCGTCTCCATGAGCGCCTTGAGGCGCTCCGCCAGCGAGGACTTGCCGCCGCCGACGGGGCCGAGCAGGTAGAGGATCTGCTTGCGCTCCTCGAGTCCCTGAGCGGCGTGGCGGAAGAAGCTGACGATCCGCTCGATCGTCTCCTCCATGCCGAAGAACTCGGAGAAGGCGGGATAGACGCGGATGGTGCGGTTCATGAAGATCCGCCCCAGCCGGGTGTCGCGCGACGTGTCGACGAGCTGCGGCTCGCCGATGGCGGCGAGGATGCGTTCCGCCGCCGAGGCGTACATCATCGGATCGTCGCGGCAGCCCGACAGGTACTCCGCGAGGGACATCTCCTGCTCGCGACGGGACTCGTAGGTCTTCGCGAAGGTGGCGAAGAGGTCAGTCTCCGGAAACATCGTGTTCCTTCCGATTCTGCCCAGCCGACACTAACCGTCCGGGAAGCAAAGGGTTGCGTCAAGTCACACGGCGTAGATTTCGCTTAATTCTCAATGCTTTGGCAGCGCTCGGCGCAGAGTGCTGACATGCTGCGTCCCGATGTGCCGGGGCAGCAGGCAGATGACCATTTCCCGGGCCGGTCGTTGCCCGGTTGTTCATCGCGCTCGGATGCGCGACCTCTTTCGCGCGTCCATCCTCTTCGCAATTATGTCTCCAACGGAGGTCGACAATGGCCCAGTCGCAGATTTCGAATCCCGAATCGGTGATCGCGTTCTGGCGGGAGGCCGGGCCTGAGCGGTGGTTCCGCTCCGACCCCGCATTCGACCAGGCTTGCCGTGACCGATGGATGGCTCTTCACGCCGACGCCGCGGCGGGGCGTCTCGACGACTGGGCGGCGACGCCGGACGGCGCGCTCGCCCTGCTCCTGCTGCTCGACCAGATGCCGCGCAACATGCATCGCGGGACGCCGGCCGCCTACGGCTCAGACCCGGCGGCGGTCCGTGCGGCCCGCGCTGCCCTTGCGCAGGGCTTTCCGTCGCGGGTGGACCCCGCGCTTCGGCGGTTCTTCCACCTGCCGTTCTCCCACTCGGAAGCGCTGGCAGACCAGGACCTGGCGGTATCGCTGGCGGAGGCGTCGGGCGATGCGGACGCGGCGAAGTGGGCCCGTCATCACCGCGACATCGTCGCGCGGTTCGGGCGCTTTCCCCACCGCAACGCCATCCTCGGGCGGGCAAGCACGCCGGAGGAAGTGGAATGGCTGGCCGGCGAAGGGGCCTTCAAGGGCTGACGGGATCAGGCGCCGCTCAAGCGCCGGCGAGATCCTCGCGGGTGATCCAGAATACCTCCGCCTCGCTCTCCTCTGTGTCGAGCCAGAGGAAAGGAAGATCGGGAAAGGCCTCCTCGAGGGCGGGGCGTCCGGTTCCGACCTCGCACAGGATGGCGCCGCCCGGCTTCAGGTGGCCTGTTGCCTGCTCGAGAATGCGCCGCACGATGTCGAGCCCGTCATCGCCGGCCGCGAGCGCCATGCGCGGCTCATGGCGGTACTCCGGCGGCAGCAGGCTCATCGCCTCCGCATCGACATAGGGCGGATTGGTGATGATCAGGTCGTAGAGGCGACCGGAGAGCGGCGCGAATAGGTCGCCGTGACGCAGCGTGACCCTGTCCTCGAGCCCGTGGTCACGGACGTTCTCCGCCGCGACCTGGAGCGCCGGCCCGGACAGGTCGACGGCATCGACGGCAGCGTTCGGGAACAGCATGGCCGCGATGATCGCGAGGCATCCCGATCCCGTGCAGAGGTCGAGCACGTCCTCCACCGCGTCCGGATCGGGCACGAAGTCGTCCTGTCCCAGCACCGCGTCGCCGAGAAGCAGTTCGCCGAGATAGGAGCGGGGGACGATCACGCGTTCGTCGACGCGGAAGGGGATGCCGCGGATGTATGTGCGGCCCAGCAGGTAGGCCGCGGGCTTCCGCGTGGTCACCCGCGCGTGGACCAGCTCGACGAGACGAACCCTCTCGGCGCGCGTGAGCCGCGCGTCAGCGAAGGGATCGAGCCGGTCCACCGGGAGATGCAGCCCCTCGAGGACGATGAAGGCGGCCTCGTCGATCGCGTCGGTCGTGCCGTGGCCGAAGACGAGCTCGGCCTCGCGGAAGCGGCTCACGGCATAGCGCAGCACGTCGCGCACGGTCCGCAGTTCATCGGCGACGGAGGCGGCGGTCGGCAGCGACGTATCCATGGCGGGGCAATCCCGGAGCGAAGCAGTGGTTTCGAGCTGACGGTGCGCACTGTGGCGTCGCGGCCCCGCGGGCGCAACCCGCGGCTACGTTGATCGGCATCAAGGACGACGGGCGTTCTTTTCCTACGATCGCACGAAGGAGGACCGCACGATGTCCCAATCCAATCCCGACAAGCGGAGCTTCGTCAGCTCGATCAGCGCTGCCCTTGCCTCGCTCACCCAGCCCTTCAACGACGAGACGGCGGCGCTCGGGGCGCACGAACTTGACCGGGTGATGCACGAACTCGGCATGACCTGCGCCGATCTCAATCCCGAGAACCCGGACTCCTTCGAGCTCCTGCCGGCGATGCTGGCGCGCCTTGGTCTCGGCTCGCGCTCCGACATCGAGCCCTCGGTCCTGCGCGAGCTGGAGCGCACCTGCAGCCGCTGCACGAACGGCGGCACCTGCCGGACGGCGCTTCGCGAGGCCGGTGCTCCGGATTACGAGGCGTTCTGCAACAACGCCCCCACGCTGGCGACCCTGGAACCGGGCTCGCACGGCTGAGGGTCAGCTGCCGGTGTCCTGGGGTTCACCGGCCGGGCCGACGCGCCCCATGATGTGACGCAGGACGCGGTCGAGCGCGGCAAGATCGTCGGGCGCGATGCCCTCGACGAGGGAATGCTGGTACGACAGCGCGACGGGGATCAGGCCCTCGTAGGTCGAGCGACCGCGCGCGGTCAGCATGAGGAAGGCCTCGCGCCGGTCGGTTTCGTTGGCGCGGCGCACGAGAAGCCCGTGCTCCTCCAGCGAGGTGACGGCGCGCGATACCTTCGCCTTGTGCATGCGGCTGATAAGGCCGATCTCCTTGGCCGTCATCTCGGTGAACTCCCCGAGGCACGCCATCACCCGCCATTCGGGAATCGTGATGCCGAAGCGCTCGGAATAGGCGTGGGCCAGACCTTCCGCCACGCGCTGGGCGGCGACGTTGAGCCGGTATGGGAGGAAGGCGTCGAGCCGAAGCCGCGGCCGGGCCGGACGGGCCGGCGCGGCGGACCGGCCACGCGAGGTTGAGTTTGCGGCCGGTTTCGCCACGATGGACGCACCCCTCCCCTTGCCGGACCTCGGGACACCTGACGCGCCCTCTGCGGCGCCATCCGGCGCCGCGGGGGCGGGAATGTCAATGTCGGGGGCGCTCATGCAACCGCCGGTCGCGGTCGCGGCCGCCACACGAGCCAAGCCATGATCGCCACGTTGATCAGGTTCCAGGCCAGCCCGTTGGCGAAGGCCGCGCGGTAGGAGCCCGTCAGGTCGAAGATGGCGCCCGACAGCCATCCGCCGAGGGCCATGCCGACGAGCGTCGCCATGATCACGACGCCGACCCGCGTGCCTGCCTCCGCCGCCGGGAAGTACTCCCGCACGATGATTGCGTACATCGGCACGATGCCGCCCTGGAACAGGCCGAACAGGGCCGAGATGACGTAGAGCGACGTCAGGCCGTCGAACTGCAGGTAGAGCATCAGCGCGACGCCCTGGAGCGTCGAGCCGAGCAGCAGCGTCTTCACGCCGCCGATCCTGTCGGCGATGAAGCCGGAGGCGAGGCGGCTGATGATGCCGAAGCCCAGCATCAGCGACAGCATCTCGGCGCCGCGGGCAACGCCGTAACCGAGGTCGCCGCAGTAGGCGACGATGTGAACCTGCGGCATCGACATGGCGACGCAGCAGGCCAGCCCTGCGGCGATCAGGAGGGCCTGGAGGACGCGCGGCGGCAGGTCAGCCGCGGTGCCGCCCCCCGAACCCGGCGAAGGACCCGCGGAAGCCGGCACCGGCGGCCGGCGGCGCAGCAGCAGGGCGAGCGGCAACATGAGCACGAGGCAGACGATGCCGATCCCGATCTGGGTCTGCCGCCAGCCCACGGTATGGATGTAGTGCTGGACGATCGGCGGCCACAGCGTGCCGGCGATGTAGTTGCCGCAGGCGCAGATGGCCACGGCGACGCCACGCCGCTTGACGAACCAGCGCGACGCATCGGCGAGCAGCGGTCCGAAGGTCGCGGAACTCCCCAGCGCCCCGATGAGGATGCCGTTGATGATCGCGAACTGCCACAGGTTCGCAGCGTAGCCGGACAGGACATAGCCGAGGCTGAGCGCGACCGCGCCGATGAGCACCGTGACCATGACGCCGTATCGGTCGGCGACGCGTCCCATCACGACACCGCCGCCGGCGAACCCGAGCATGGCGAGCGTGTACGGAAACGACGCCCCGGCCCGGGCGGCGCCGAACTCCTCCTGCACGGCCGGAAGCGCGACGACGACCGACCACATCCCGACGCCGCCCACGGTGCTGATGAGGACGCTGACGCCCAGGCGCATCCAGGCATACCCGCTGTCGGCCTGGCCGGCGGGGAGGGAAGACGAGGAGGACGACATGGAGGCGAATTCCGAAGCTGCGGCGCGCGACGTTAGACCAAGCCGCGCGCCGAGGGAACGCCGCCGGATCAGCCCGGCGGACGAGTCCAGCGCTGCCTGAGGTCCATCAGGTGGGAGACGAGCGACCCGCACAGGCCCAGCGCCACGCCCGGCCAGCCGCCGCCGGTGAGGGCCGTGCGCAGGGCGATCATCAGGAAGACGCCGGAGGCCGTGATCCACAGGAGGTCGCCGGGCGGCACGCCGCCACCCGTCCTGCGGCGCCACAGCGCCAGGGCGACGACCTCCACCGCCATGAAGGCGAGGACGACGTCGACCGCCCGGCCGCTGGCGAAAAAGGCCGCGATGGCGTCGCTCACTGCAGCGAGGGACCGCCTGTCCGGCTCCGGGCGTCGGGATCGACGGCCGGGACGAGGCCCAGCAGGTGACCCATGTCCTTGAAGAATATCTTCACGTGGGCGAGCGGGTCGCGGCGGACCAGCTCCTTGTTCATGTAGCTGTCCCAGGTGAGCTTCTGGACATCCTTGTCCTTGCACATCGAGACGAAACGCTCGCGGCGCTTGTCGCTCGAGTACCAGAAGTACTGCATGATCCCAAGGATCCAGAAGACCCGGCCATGCGCCTTCATGAAGGCCTTGCGGGCGCCAGCGAGGTGGACCGCGTCGCCGGTCGCCAGGAACTTTCGCGCCGCCTCGCCCGCGAGGCGGCCGCTCAGCATCGCGTAGTAGATGCCCTCGCCCGACGCGGGCGCGACGACGCCGGCCGCGTCGCCGACGAGCAGCACGTCGCGGCCATTGTCCCAGCGCTTCAGCGGCTTCAGCGGGATCGGCGCGCCTTCCCGGCGTATCGTCGTGACGCCGTCGAGGCCGGTCAGCTCACGCAGGTCCTTCACCGCGCCGCGCAGCGAGAAGCCCTTGTGCGCGCTGCCGGTGCCGATGCTCATGGTCTCGCCGTGCGGGAAGATCCAGGAGTAGAAGTCGGGCGAGAGACGCCCGTCGTAGTAGACGTCGCAGCGCCGGGGATCGACCGACTCGAGCGCCTGCTGCGGCCACGCAACGATCTCGTGGTAGGCGAAGACGCAGGGAACGCGTTCCGCCCCCGGGATTTCCTTGCGACCCACCGCCGAGCGTGCGCCGTCGGCGCCGATGACGAGGCGTGCGCGCACCTGCTCGCAGGGCTCGTCGTCCGTCGCGCCCCGGGGACGGTAGTGGACCACTGCAGGCCCGCCATGGCCGCGGGTGATCTGCTCGAAGGTGCCGTCCCGTCGCTCGGCGCCCGAGCGTTCGGCCCGGTCGCGCAACCATTCGTCGAAGACGTCGCGGTCGACCATGCCGACATAGCCGCCGCCATCGATGGGCATGTCCACGCGCTGGTCGGACGGCGAGATCATCCGGGCCGCCGTCACGCGCGCGACGAGAAGGTCGTCCGGAATCTCGAAGTCGCGGATGAGCCGGGGCGGAATGGCGCCACCGCAGGGCTTGATGCGCCCTGCCCTGTCGAGCAGCAGCACGTCGTGCCCGGCGCGGGCCAGATCCGTCGCGACGGTGGCGCCCGAGGGGCCTCCGCCGACGACGATGACGTCGTAGATCCTGTCGGCAGCTGCCTGGGTCGCGTTCATGGTGGTCACCCTGCGTGAGATCCGGCCGGGAGGGGCCCGACGCCGGTACGGGCACCGGCGGGCCGCGGGGCCTGTCCGATGCCGAGCGCCAGCACCGCGCCGACGACGAAGAGAGCGGCCTCGCCGAGGAACACGAGCCCGTAGGCTTCGACCGGCGAGGCGATGAAGCGGCGCGCGACGTCGACGGCCACGGCGCCGAGAAGGCCGCCGACCCCGAAGGCGATGGCCTGCGCCGCGCCCCACAGGCCCATCCGCGTGCCTTCGCGCGAGGCCGCGCCCGAACCGGCGAGGCTCATCATCGAGCCGATCGCGGCGACGGCGAAGGCGCCGTTGGCGACACCGAGGAGGAAGACGGAGGCGCGCAGCGGATAGGCCGGGCCGGCAGCCCCGCCGACCGCGATGGCGACGAGCGCCAGGGCCGAGGCGAGACAGCCCCCCACGGTCCACATCCGCAGTGACCCGAGGATCCGTCCCCCGATGGCCGTGGCGCACACGCTGACGAGGATCATTCCGGCGAGAACGCCACCGTGCTGAACCCCGGCGAGGGTGGTGCTGGCTCCTGCCGTCAGCCCGAACACGATGCCCGCGAACGGCTCCAGGATCAGCTCCTGCGCGTTGTAGGCCAGCATCGACACGAAGACGAAGATCGTGAAGCGGCGCGCCTGGGGTTCGCGCCAGACCTCGCGCAGCGCCGTGAGGAACGCCGCCTTCGGCGCGTCCGGCCGCGCCGCCGGGGCGACGCCCTTCTTCTCCACGCCCCACAGGGCGAGGCAGGCGAGGCTGAAGGCGGCGGCCGCGACGGTTCCGGTGACGGCGACGAGTCGCAGGGGGCTGAAGGGGTCGATGAAGCGGCCGGCGAGGGTCGCGGTGATCGCAAGCCCGGCGATCATCATCACCCACACGATCGTCGCCGCGGCGGCGCGGCGTTCAGGCGCCACGTCGGTTGCCAGCAGGGCGAGCACCGACGTTCCCGCCGCACCGACGCCGATGCCCAGCAGCAGGAATGCCAGCACGGCCACGCCCAGTCCGGCCCAGAACATGGTGCCGAGAAGGGCGGTCGAGGCCGCCGCGCCGACCCCGCCGAGGCAGAGCGCGGCCATGCCGCCGATGATCCATGGCGTGCGGCGCCCGCCGACGTCGGATCCGTAGCCCCAGCGCGGACGCAGCACCTGCACCGCATAGTGGAGGGCGACGAGGAGGCCGGGCAGGAGGGCGGGAAGCGCCAGTTCGACGACCATCACGCGGTTGATGGTGGAGGTCATCATGACGACCACCGCGCCCAGCGACATCTGGACGAGGCCCAGGCGCACGATGCCGAGCCAGCCGAGACGCGGGCGGAACACGGGAGCGGTCATCGGCACCTCGGACTTCGGGTCCGCCCGGAGCGGACGGCACGGTGTCGTCGCCGTCGGGTCCTGCCGGGACGGCAGGCGTCGGCACAGCGGCGCCATGAGTGACGCTACGGCTTGACGTTTGGAAGTGTCAAGAATGACTGACAGTCGCAGGGGCGCCGCAGGGCGAGCGGCCCGGGCGTCAGTTGCCCTCGCCGTCCCCGTCGAGATCGCCCAATCCGTAGCGACGCAGCTTGGAATAAAGGCTCTGACGGCTGAGACCGAGCATTTCGGCGGCGGATGCGCGGTTGTCACGCGTGAGTTCGAGGGCCGCCTCGATGCACAGGCGCTCGATCATGTCCGTGGTCTCACGGACCAGATTTTTCAGGGAGACCCGTCCCACGAGCTCGGTGAACTGCTCGACCGAGCGCGGCAGTTCGCGGCCCGCGAGCGGCCCGCCCGTGCGCAGACTGGCCCCTCGGATCGTGAAGCCAAGGCAGGGGCTGTCGCCGCTGCTGACCGAGACGCCGGCCACCTCGACATCCTCGGTGGTGCCGAACTCGCCGCGCAGCACCGTCGAGAACAGCCGCACCGACCCGTGCTCGCGCAAGTTGGCGGAGAGCACGTCCATGTCGATCCCGGGACGGCCGAGCCAGCGGCCGAGCGACTCACCCCGAACCTGCTCCTCGGTGGCGAGTTGAGCCATGTCGAGGAAGGCCGCGTTGGCCGTGAGGATCCGCATCTCGGGATCCGTGACGACGAATCCCTCGGGCAGCCGCTCGACCACCTGCATGACGCCACGGCCGAGCTTGCCGGCCGTGGACGGCGGCCCGGCGACCGGCGTCAGCCGGACCAAGAAGTGCGACGCGCTCTCCTGGCGGAACATCGAGGCCGTGAGCCCGAACTCCGGCCCCCCGGCGAGCGTCGCATGCACATCGTCGACACGACCCGTGACCCGGACCGCGGCGAGCATGGACTGCACCTGCTCGCGGCTCTCCGGTGCGAAGAGCTCCGCGAAAGGCTGGCCGATGACCCGTTTGGCCGAGCGCCCGATCATCTGGTTCGCAGCCGGATTGGCGTCGATGATCCGCTGGCTGGAGGCCTCGACGATCAGCACCGGCTCGGACGCGAGCTGGAACAGCAGGCGGTAGCGGGTCTCGGCGCCGCGAATGCGCGCATATTCCCGCTCCATCGACTGCTGCGCATCGGCGAGGCGCTGCTGCAGCGAAGCCATGACCCGCAAGTCGCGGCCGATGGCGACAACGTCGCCGTCGGGGGCGAGGCGCATTGTCGAATAGCGGACGGGCACGTCGGCGCCGCGCGGCGACGGGTGGTTCACCTGCCGGAGTCGCGACACGCTGCTGGGCGACGCCTCGCGCAGGAGATCCTCGATCTTCGGCCGGCTCTCGACCGTCACGGTCTCGACCCAGGGGCGGCCGACCCACGCGGCATAGCCTTCGCGGCCGAGGTCCTCGCTGCCGAGGGCGACGTCCTTCACCACCCCATGGCGGTCCACGACGACGGCCACGTCCGCGGCCGCCGCAATCAGGACCGCTGCCGCCTCAGGTCCGAGCCCGGCGAGCGATTCCGTCGGCGCCGCGAAGGGCTTGGCCGAGTCGTTGGGAGAGAGAATCTCCATTCCCGTATCGATTTGTTTCGTCGCGCTCTTTCAGCAGGCTCTGGCACGGAGATCAAGCAGGCTTTGTGCCATGACGACTGCGCTGGGCCCATCGGGAGCGGTCGCGTCCGCGCCGATGAGAAGGGCCTTCTCCGGGTATCGGACGAAGTACTCGCCGCCAACGAGAATCCCGATGCCCTCGTTGCGGGAGGCCTTGCGGACCCGCCGGATCGCGGTGGTGAGCGCCTCCAGGCCGACCTCGCAGCTGAGCGAGAAGCCGACGATGGCGTACCAGTCGCGCCGCACCGCGCGCGCGGCGTCGGCATGCGGGTCGGCAGCGTGGGACGCCACGTCCCAGCCCGCCCCGCGGAAAAACTTCTCGACCATCGAGAGACCGAACGTGTGCCGTTCCCCCGGGGCCGCGATCAGCAGGATCCGCCGCGACCCCTCGGGCAGGCGACGGTCGGGGCCCTGGCCTCGCGGCGTCAGCTCCCGCAGGATCTGCTGGAGACGGGTCAGTGCGACCGTCACCTCCATGAAGTCCGCAACGTCCGCCGACCACAGTTCCCCGAGCCTGCGGGCCGCGGGAGCCAGGAGACCGAGGAAGATCGCATCCACCGACGTGCCTTCGGCGCGCAACCGGTCGACGAACGCGAAGGGCCGCGCCGGATCGCGGGACAACACCGCGTCGAGGAACGCGTCGACCTCCGCCATCACCGGCGGCTCGTCGAGCCCCGTCGAAGTCCTGTGAGCCAGCATCAGGCGCGGAATGATCTCCCCCTCGATGACGCTCGAGAGGCGTGACCGCACCGTTTCGGCAAAGTTCTCGTTGTCCGGGAGTCCTAAGGACGCTCCCCGAGGGCCGGACGCCTTCTCGAGAGACGGCCATCCACGTCGTCCGTCGTCTCGCCTGGCATTGTCCATGGGGCCCTCCCGCCCGATGGGTTACGTCACGTTTCGCCTGAGCAACTACACAGGGGAACCCACCATCTCCGATATGCGCCGGGTCAAAGCATACGCCCCAATGGGGGGCCTGAACAGCGCAACCTTGACCCATAGCAAAGCGCATCCGGACGACATTGTAAATCGTTCTTGACGTCAAGTTTGATTGACAGTCGTGGAGAGCGGGTCGTAGAGTCCTGGGCATCGGCGGTCGGGGCGACACCCGGCCGGGGGAGTGGGGCGACATGGTCAAGAAGGAGCACGCCGGAACGCGACCGCTCTATTCGGCCGAGGAACGAGCCCGCCGCGACCGCTCCCCGTGGACGATCGTCCAGGGGATCCTCGCTCCGATCCAGTTCGTGGTGTTCCTGATCAGCCTGGGCCTCGTGCTGCGCTGGCTCGCAACCGGCGAGGGCTACGCCGCGGCGACCGTCTCGGTCGTGATCAAGACGGCGATCCTCTACACGATCATGGTCACCGGAGCGATCTGGGAGAAGGATGTCTTCGGGCAGTACCTCTTCGCCGGCCCCTTCTTCTGGGAAGACGTGGTCAGCATGCTCGTGCTGGCGCTCCACACAGCCTATCTCGCTGCCGTCGCCGGGCACTGGCTCGACCCGCAGGGGCAGATGCTCCTCGCGCTCGTCGCCTACGCGACCTACGTCGTCAACGCCGCGCAGTTCGTCCTGAAGCTGCGCGCGGCGCGGCTCCAGTCGCGCCCGGCCCCCGCCCTCGCCACGGTGGAGCTGGCTCGATGAATGCCCCCCTCGTCACCCGCCCCGACACTGCCGAGGGTTGCACCAACGCCCCCGTGCTGCGGGAGCGTGGTCAGCGCGAAGTGTTCTGCGGTCTGACCGGAATCGTCTGGCTGCACCGCAAGATCCAGGACGCCTTCTTTCTCGTCGTCGGATCGCGCACCTGCGCTCACCTGATCCAGTCCGCCGCCGGCGTGATGATCTTCGCGGAGCCGCGATTCGGGACGGCGATCATCGACGAGCGCGACCTCGCCGGACTCGCCGACATCGACGACGAGCTCGACCGAGTCGTCGGGCGGCTGCTGGACCGGCGTCCCGACATCCGCCTGCTCTTCCTCGTCGGCTCCTGCCCGTCCGAGGTGATCAAGCTCGATCTTTCCCGCGCCGCGGCCCGGCTCTCCGCGCGGGTCGCTCCGCGTGTCCGCGTCCTGAGCTACTCGGGCAGCGGGATCGAGACGACGTTCACGCAGGGCGAGGACGCCTGCCTCGCGGCCCTGGTGCCGGCGCTCCCCGCCGCGACCGAGCAGGCCCCGCCGTCGCTCCTTGTCGTGGGTGCGCTGGCCGACGTGGTGGAGGACCAGTTCGCGCGCCTCTTCGCCGACCTCGGCATCCCCGACGTTCGATTCCTGCCGCCGCGGCGCTCCGGGGACCTGCCGCAGGTCGGGCCAAACACCCTTTATCTGCTGGCACAGCCGTTCCTGACGGACACGGCACGGGCGCTGGAGGAGCGCGGCGCGCGCCGTCTCGACGCGCCCTTCCCCCTCGGCGAGGAGGGGACCACGCTCTGGCTGAAGGCCGCGGCCGACGCCTGGAACGTCCCTGCGGATCGGTTCGAAGCGGTGACCGCGCCCGGCCGCCAGCGTGCCGCCGCGGCGATGGGCCGGCAGCGAGACCGGCTTGCCGGCCGCTCCGTGTTCTTCTTCCCTGACTCGCAGCTGG
Source organism: Alsobacter sp. R-9 (assembly GCF_054612375.1). Taxonomy (NCBI): domain Bacteria; kingdom Pseudomonadati; phylum Pseudomonadota; class Alphaproteobacteria; order Hyphomicrobiales; family Alsobacteraceae; genus Alsobacter; species Alsobacter sp. R-9. Next base: position 249,880 of record NZ_JBTSWJ010000004.1, read on the forward strand.
AGATTCCGCTGGCGCGCGTGCTGTCGCGGGAGCTCGGCGCCCGGCTCGTCGAGGTGGGAACGCCCTACCTGCACCGCCAGCACCTCGCCCGCGAACTCGCCCTGCTGCCTGCCGGCACGATGCTGAGCGAGGGCCAGGACGTGGATCGCCAGCTCGATCGCTGCCGCGCGGCCAACCCGGACCTCGTCGTCTGCGGGCTGGGCCTCGCCAATCCGCTCGAGGCGGATGGCATGACCACCAAGTGGTCGATCGAGCTCCTCTTCACGCCCATCCAGGGCTACGACCAGGCCGGCGACCTCGCCGAACTGTTCGCCCGCCCGCTGGTGCGGCGCACGCGGCTGGAGGTCTGACCATGCAGCTCACGGTCTGGACCTACGAAGGACCTCCCCACGTCGGCGCGATGCGCGTCGCGACCGCGATGAAGGGCCTGCACTACGTGCTGCATGCCCCGCAGGGCGACACCTACGCCGACCTGCTGTTCACGATGATCGAGCGGCGCGACCGTCGCCCGCCGGTGACCTACACCACTTTCCAGGCCCGCGACCTCGGCGGCGACACGGCGGAGCTGTTCAAGACCGCGGCGCGCGACGCCTTCGAGCGTCATCGCCCGGACGCCATGATCGTCGGCGCCTCGTGCACGGCCGAACTCATCCAGGACGATCCGGGCGGCCTCGCCCGCGCCCTCAACCTGCCGGTGCCGGTGATTCCGCTGGAGCTCCCCTCCTACCAGAAGAAGGAGAACTGGGGCGCCGCGGAGACCTTCTACCGGATCGTGCGCACGCTCTGCAGCCCGTCGGCACCGGCTCCGGGCACGATGCGTCCGGCAAGGCCGGCCGACCGCCGGCCGACCTGCAACATCCTCGGCCCGACCGCGCTGGGCTTCCGCCACCGCGACGACGTGACGGAGATCACGCGCCTGCTGGCGCGGCTCGGCGTCGACGTCGCCGTCGTCGCGCCGATGGGCGCCGCGCCTGCGGACGTGGCGCGCCTCGGCGAGGCGGATTTCAACGTCGTGCTCTATCCCGAGACGGGCCTGCCCGCGGCACTCTGGCTGGAGAAGGCCTTCGGCCAGCCCTGCGTGAAGACGGTGCCGATCGGCGTCGGCGCGACGCGCGACTTCGTGGCCGAGGTGGCCCGCGTGGCGGGCGTCGATGCCTCGGCGGTGCTGGACGATCCGGGCACCCGGCTTCCGTGGTACTCGCGCTCGGTCGATTCGACCTACCTCACCGGCAAGCGCGTCTTCATCTTCGGCGACGCGACCCACGCGGTCGCGGCGGCGCGCGTCGCGGCCAAGGAACTCGGCTTCGCCGTCGTCGGCATCGGCACCTACAGCCGCGAGTTCGCCCGCGAGGTGCGCGAGGCCGCCGCGCTCTACGGCGCAGAGGCGATCGTCACCGACGACTACCTCGAGGTGGAGGAGCGCGTCGCGGCGCTGCAGCCCGAGCTGGTGCTCGGCACGCAGATGGAACGCCACATCGCCAAGCGGCTCGGCGTTCCCTGCGCCGTCATCTCCGCGCCGGTCCACGTGCAGGACTTCCCGGCCCGCTACTCGCCCCAGATGGGGTTCGAGGGCGCCAACGTGCTCTTCGACACCTGGGTCCATCCGCTGATGATGGGCCTCGAGGAGCATCTGCTGACGATGTTCCGCGACGACCATGAATTCCACGACGACGCCGCGCCCTCGCACCTCGGCCACGGGCCGCGCGCGAACGGCACCACGGCCTCGCACGAACCCCCACTTGCGGCGGGAGCAACCCCAACTCCGTCCCCGGCTCCCGCCGCCTCTCTCCTGACCGTCCCCCCTGCCACGCAGACTCACGCGCCGATCCAGCTGAACTGGGCGGTCGATGCCGAGAAGGAACTGAAGAAGATCCCGTTCTTCGTGCGCGGCAAGGCCCGCACCAACACGGAACGGTTTGCAAGGGAGCGCGGCGTCGCGCTCATCACCGTCGAGACCCTGTACGATGCCAAGGCCTATTTCGGGCGCTGAGCAGACCCCGCTGCGCGTCGCCATCATCACGATGGATACGCATCTCGCCGGAACGGTCCGGCGGGCGGAGCGCGCCTTGCGCAAGGACCTGCCTGGCCTGGTGGTCAGCCTCCATGCCGCATCGGAATGGGGTGACGACGGTTGCAGCCTCGACCGGTGCCTCGCCGACATCGCTTCCGCCGACATCGTGCTCGCCGCGATGCTGTTCCTCGAAGATCACTTCCAGCCCGTGCTGCCAGCCCTTCAGGCCCGGCGCGACCGCTGCGACGCGATGGTGTGCATCCTCTCGGCCGGAGAGGTGACCCGCCTCACGCGCATGGGCGGCTTCACCACCGACGGCCGCCAGGGCGGCGCGATGGGCCTGCTGCGCAAGCTGCGCGGCAAGAAGGAAGAGGGCAAGCCTGCCGGCGAGGCGCAGATGAAGATGCTGCGCCGCCTGCCGAAGATCCTGCGCTTCATCCCCGGCGCGGCGCAGGACGCGCGCGCCTGGTTCCTGACCCTGCAGTACTGGCTCGCCGGCACCGACGACAATGTCGCGAACATGCTGCGCATGCTCGTCGAGCGCTACGCCGACGGCCCGCGCAGGCCGCTGCGCGGTCTCGTCCATGCGGCGGCTCCGGTCGAGTATCCCGAGGTCGGCGTCTACCACCCGCGCGCCAAGGGCCGCATCGGGACCGACGCGGCGAAGCTGCCGGCGGGCGGCAGCAAGGGCACCGTGGGGGTGCTGGTGCTGCGCTCCTACGTGCTGGCCGGCAACGCGGGGCACTACGACGGCGTGCTCGCGGCATTGGAAGCTCGCGGTCTCACGGTGATCCCGGCCTTCGCGAGCGGCCTCGACGCGCGTCCCGCGATCGAACGCTACTTCATGAAGGACGGCCGCCCGACGGTGGACGCGCTCGTCTCCCTCACCGGTTTCTCGCTGGTCGGCGGTCCCGCCTACAACGACGCCGCCGCAGCCGAAGAGGTGCTGGCCCGTCTCGACGTACCCTACGTCGCCGCGCATCCGGCTGAACTGCAGACGCTGGAGCAGTGGGCAGCCTCCGAGCGCGGCCTGCTCCCCGTCGAGGCGACGATCATGGTCGCCATTCCGGAGCTCGACGGCGCGACCGGGCTCAGCGTCTTCGGCGGACGCTCCGACAAGGCGGGTGTCGCCTGCACCGGCTGCGACCGGTCCTGCCGTTTCGAGGCGGGCGCGGACGACCGCAACATGCAGGCCTGCCCGGACCGCGCCGAGGCGCTTGCCGCGCGCGTCGCCAAGCTCGTTGCGCTGCGCCGCAGCCGGCACGCCGAGCGCAAGCTCGCGATCGTGCTGTTCAACTTCCCGCCGAACGCGGGCAACACGGGCACGGCCGCCTTCCTGTCGGTGTTCGAGTCGCTCTACCGCACGCTGGGCGCGCTGGCGCGCGACGGATACACGGTGGAGTTGCCCGAGAGCGTCGACGACCTGCGTCGCCGCATCATCGACGGCAACCGCGAGCGGATGGGCAGCCACGCCAATGTCCATGCCCGCATCCCCGCCGCCGATCATGTCCGTCGCGAGCGCTTCCTGCGCGAGATCGAGGGCCAGTGGGGTCCGGCCCCCGGTCGTCATCAGAGCGACGGTTCCTCGATCTTCGTGCTCGGCGCGCAGTTCGGGAACGTGTTCGTGGGCGTGCAGCCCGCCTTCGGCTATGAGGGCGACCCGATGCGGCTGCTGTTCGAGCGGGGTTTCTCGCCGACGCACGCCTTCTCGGCCTTCTACCGCTGGATCCGCGAGGACTTCGGCGCCCACGCCGTGCTCCACTTCGGCACCCATGGGGCGCTCGAGTTCATGCCCGGCAAGCAGGTGGGCCTGTCGGCGCGCGACTGGCCGGAGCGGCTGATCGGCGACCTGCCGAACCTCTACCTCTATGCCGCGAACAACCCGTCCGAGGGCGCCATCGCGAAGCGCCGCGCCGGCGCCACGCTGATCAGCTACATGACGCCGCCGATCGCGCATGCCGGCCTCTATCGCGGCCTGCTCGACCTGAAGGCATCGATCGAGCGCTGGCGGCAGACCGACCCCGCCCTCATCGAGGAGCGCGCGCGGCTCGCCGAGCTCGTGCAGGCGCAGGCCGCCGCGGTCGATCTCGCGGCGGCCGAACCGGCCTGGGGCGAAGACAGCGAACGCCACGTCGTCGACCTGGCCCATGCCGTCCTGGAGCTCGAATACACGCTCATTCCGCACGGCCTGCACGTCGTGGGACAGGAACTCTCGGTCGCCGAGCGCGTCGACATGCTCGCCGCCGTCGCCGAGGCGTCTCACGGCGTGCGGCCCCAGCGCCCGGTGCTGGAGGCCCTCGTCGCGGGCGCCTCCTCGACCGAGGCGAACGCCCGGGCCGGCTCGGGAGACGTCGTGCCGGTGCCGGTGCTCGACGAACTCGCCCGCACCAGCGCGCTGCTGGCGCAGGACCACGAGGTTCCCGCCATCCTGCGTGCGCTCGACGCGCGCTTCATCCGCCCCGCTCCGGGCGGCGACCTGGTCCGCACCCCGGCTGTGCTGCCCACCGGGCGCAACCTGCACGGGTTCGACCCGTTCCGTATTCCCAGTTCCTTCGCGCTGGTGTCGGGCGCGCGGCAGGCCGAGCGGCTGATCGAGCGGCACATGGCCGACGGGCAGGCGTTCCCCGAGTCGGTCGCAGTCGTGCTGTGGGGCACCGACAACATGAAGACCGAGGGCGGCCCGATCGCCCAGGCGCTGGCGCTGATCGGCGCCCGTCCCCGGTTCGACGGCTACGGGCGCCTGGCCGGCGCCGAGCTGGTGCCGCTGGCCGCGCTCGGGCGCCCGCGCATCGACGTCGTCGTGACGCTGTCGGGCATCTTCCGCGACCTGCTGCCACTGCAGATCAAGCTCCTGGCCGAGGCGTGCTTCCTCGCCGCCAGCGCCGACGAGCCGGTCGAGGAGAACTTCGTGCGCAAGCACGCCCTCGCCTACCAGGCCGAGCATGGCTGCGACTTCGAGACGGCCGCTCTGCGCGTCTTCGGCAATGCCGACGGCGCCTATGGATCCAACGTCAATCACCTCGTCGAGAACGGCGGGTGGGACGACGAGGACGAGCTCGCCGAGACCTACACGCGTCGGAAGAGCTTCGCCTTCGGCCGCACCGGAAAGCCCAGCTGCCAGGCCGGCCTGCTGAAGAGCGTTCTCGCCGATGTCGACCTCGCCTATCAGAACCTCGACTCGGTCGAGCTCGGCGTCACGTCGATCGACCAGTACTTCGACACGCTCGGCGGCATCAGCCGCGCCGTGAAACGCGCTCGCGGCGACGCGGCACCGGTCTACATCGGCGACCAGACGCGCGGCGACGGCGTGGTGCGCACGCTCGGCGAGCAGGTCGCGCTGGAAACCCGCACCCGCATGCTCAACCCCAAGTGGTACGAGGGCATGCTGAGCCACGGCTACGAGGGCGTGCGCCAGATCGAGGAGCACGTGCGCAACACCATGGGCTGGTCGGCGACGACCGGCGAGGTGCAGCCCTGGGTCTACCAGCAGCTGACGCAGACCTACGTGCTCGACGAGCAGATGCGCGAGCGGCTCGCCGCGCTCAACCCGACCGCTTCGGCCAAGGTCGCCAACCGCCTCATCGAGGCGCACCAGCGCGGCTACTGGACCCCTGACGACACCATGCTCGATGCGCTCATGCGTGCGGGCGAGGAGCTGGAAGACCGGCTCGAAGGCATCACCGCGGAGGCAGCAGCATGAACATCCCGATCCGGGCGGGCGTCCCCCGTCGCCCCGAGGGCAGCATGCAGGTGGAGATGGACCCCACCCTGAAGATCGACACCGCCAAGGTGTTCGCGGTCTACGGGAAGGGGGGCATCGGCAAGAGCACGACGTCGTCCAACCTGTCGGTCGCCTTCGCCAAGCTCGGCAAGCGCGTGCTGCAGATCGGCTGCGATCCCAAGCACGACTCGACCTTCACGCTCACGAAGCGCCTCGTGCCGACCGTGATCGACGCGCTGGAAAGCGTGCAGTTCCACTCCGAGGAGCTGCGTCCCGAGGACTTCGTCGTCGAGGGCTATGCCGGCGTGATGTGCGTGGAGGCCGGCGGCCCGCCGGCCGGCACCGGCTGCGGCGGCTACGTCGTCGGCCAGACGGTGAAGCTCCTCAAGGAGCATCATCTGCTGGAAGACACCGACGTCGTCATCTTCGACGTGCTCGGCGACGTCGTGTGCGGCGGCTTCGCCGCACCGCTCCAGCACGCAGACCGCGGGCTGATCGTCACCGCGAACGATTTCGACTCAATCTTCGCGATGAACCGCATCGTCGCGGCGATCCACGCCAAGGCGAAGAACTACAACGTCCGCCTCGGCGGCGTCATCGCCAACCGCAGCGCCGGCACCGACCAGATCGACCGCTTCAACGCCGCCGTCGGCCTGCAGCGGCTCGCCCACTTCCCGGATCTCGATGCGGTGCGGCGAAGCCGGCTGAAGAAATCGACGCTTTTCGAGATGGACGAGACGCCTGAGCTGACGGCCGTGAAGGCCGAGTACATGCAGCTCGCCGAGCGTCTGTGGAGCGGCGTGGACGAGTGCGAGGCCAAGCCGATGAAGGACCGCGACCTCTTCGAGTTCCTGGGCTTCGACTGAGCGAACGGAGAGCGGGACAGCCATGCCGACCGTCACCTACACCGAGCGCAAGGGCCAGCTCGAGACCTACTTCGACCGCACCGCGGTCGATGCGTGGGCTCGCCTCACCTCCGACGCGCCCGTCGGCCGGATCCGCGCCACGGTGCGCGCGGGCCGCGACCGCATGCGCGCGACGCTGCTCGACTGGCTGCCTGCCGACCTCTCCGGCCGCCGCTTGCTCGACGCGGGATGCGGGACCGGCGCGCTGGCCGTCGAGGCGGCGAAGCGCGGGGCCGAGGTGACGGCCATCGATATCTCCCCGACGCTCATCCGCCTCGCCCGCGAGCGGCTCCCGCATGACCTCGGCGTCGGCTCGATCCGCTTCCTGGTGGGCGACATGTTCGACCGCGAGCTCGGGCGGTTCGACCACGTCGTCGCCATGGACTCGCTCATCCACTACCGCGCGCACGACGTGACGCGGGTGCTGGCCGGGCTTGCCGCACGCACCGACCACTCCATCGTCTTCACCTTCGCGCCGCGCACGCCGGCCCTCGCGCTGATGCACGCGGTGGGCAAGTTCTTCCCGCGCAGCGACCGCGCCCCGGCCATCGAGCCGGTGTCGGAGACGACCCTCCTCTCGCTCGTCGGGCGCGAGCCCGGGCTCGACCACTGGCAGGCGCGCCGCACGCTGCGCATCGCCAGCGGCTTCTACACCTCGCAGGCGCTGGAGCTCGCGCACCTATGAGCATGAACCCGTTCGGCAGAGGCATCGTGAAGGCGTGGGGCGAACTCGGCCCCCGCTTCCTGCCGTTTGCCGACGCGGCCACGCCGGAGCTGCCTCTCGGCCGGCTGATGCGGCTGTCGCTCTTCCAGGTGACGGTGGGCATGGCGGCGGTGCTGCTCATCGGCACGCTCAACCGGGTGATGATCGTCGAGCTCGGCGTCCCGGCGTGGCTGGTCGCGACGATGGTGTCGCTGCCGCTGCTGTTCGCTCCCGCGCGGGCGCTCGTCGGCTACCGGTCCGACACCCACCGCTCGGCGCTGGGATGGCGGCGCGTGCCCTTCATCTGGACAGGCACGCTCGTCCAGTTCGGCGGGCTCGCCATCATGCCGTTCGCGCTGATCCTGCTGTCGGGCGACGTCACCGCCGGCCCCTCGTGGATCGGCCAGCCGGCCGCGGCGCTCGCTTTCCTCATGGTCGGGGCCGGCCTCCACACGGTGCAGACGGTCGGCCTCGCGCTTGCCACGGACCTCGCGCCCGAGCGTGCGCGCCCGAAGGTCGTGGCGCTGCTGTGCGTCATGCTCCTTGTCGGCATGGTGCTCTCGGCCACCGTGTTCGGCGCGCTGCTCGCCAACTTCAGCCAGTTGCGCCTGATCCAGGTCATCCAGGGCGCGGCCGTCCTGACGATGGTCGTGAACATCATCGCGCTGTGGAAGCAGGAGCCGCGCGATCCGGGCCGCAACCGCAACGTCGAGGCGCCCCGTTTCGGTGACGCCTGGGCCGCGTTCCTGAAGGGCGACAAGGCCCGCCGCCGGCTCGTCGCCACCGGCATCGGCACGGCGGCGTTCAGCATGCAGGACGTGCTGCTCGAGCCGTATGGCGGGCAGATCCTGAAGCTCTCCGTCGGCGCGACAACCGCCTTCACCGCGGTCCTCGCCGCAGGCGGTATCGCCGGCCTCGTCCTGGCCGCACGGCGCCTGAACAATGGCGCCGATCCGCACCGCGTCGCCGCGCTGGGCGTCGTCGCCGGCATCTTCGCGTTCTCCTGCGTGGCGTTCTCTGCGCCGCTGGGGTCCGGCCCGCTGTTCGGCATCGGCGTTGCGCTCATCGGCTTTGGCGGCGGTCTCTTCGGCCACGGGACCCTGACGGCCACGATGGAGAGCGCACGCCGCACCGGGGACGTCGGGCTGGCGCTGGGCGCCTGGGGCGCCGTGCAGGCGACCGCCGCGGGACTGGCGATCGCCGCCGGCGGCATCATGCGCGACATCATCTCCGACAGCGCCGTCCACCACCGGCTCGGCGACGGGCTCAATGACGCTTCGGCCGGCTACGTCGCCGTCTACCACACCGAAATCCTGCTCCTGTTCGTCACCCTCGTCGCGATCGGACCGCTGGTCCGCCGTCACGTCGGACCGGCGGGAGCCGCTTCATCCTTCGACCTGGCCCGCGCGCCAGGCTGACGACCCCGGGAGGTCAACATGCAGACAGGTGCCATTACCCAGTACATCGACGTCGCCCAGGTCGTCCTCTACGCGTTCTGGGTCTTCTTCGCAGGGCTGATCTTCTACATCCGGCAGGAAGACCGCCGCGAGGGCTATCCGCTCGAGAACGACAAGACGGGCGAACTGGGACCCAAGGGCTTCCCGTTCATTCCCGATCCCAAGACGTTCATCCTCGCGCATGGCCACGGCACGGTCTCGGTGCCCAACAACATCCGCGACCGCCGCCCCATCGCCGCGCAGAAGATCGCGCCGTTCGCCGGCGCCCCGCTGGAGCCCACCGGCAACCCGTTGGTCGACGGCGTCGGTCCTGCGGCCTGGGCCGAGCGCTCGGACCGCCCCGACGTGACGCTGCACGGCGACGCCAAGATCGTCCCGCTGCGCGCCGCGCTGGCCTTCCACATCGCCGAGGAGGATCCCGATCCCCGCGGCTACGAGGTGGTCGGCTGCGACAAGCAGTCGGGCGGCAAGATCACCGATGTCTGGGTCGACCAGTCGGAGCACATGGCGCGCTACTTCGAGGTGACCACGGGCAGCGGCCGCAAGGTCCTGGTGCCGGTGACGTTCACTCTCGTCGACGGGAAGCAGGGCATCGTCTACGTCCACGCGCTGCGCGGCAGCCAGTTCGAGGGCGTGCCGGTGACGAAGCATCCCGAGCAGGTGACGATGCTCGAGGAAGACAAGATCTGCGCCTACTACGGCGGCGGCACGCTCTACGCCACGCCCTCGCGCTCGGAGCCGCTGCTGTGAGCGCGCACGACGACTTCGCCGTCGAACCGATGCCGGGCCTGCCCGCCGTCCCGCCGCAGGGCGAGACGATCCTGTGGCAGGGCCGGCCGGACCGGACCGCCTTCTCGCGGCACGTCTTCCACCTGCGATTGATCGGCGTCTATTTCGCCATCCTCGCCGCGTGGCGCGTCGTCACGATCGCGTCGGACGGCGGGACACTCGCCGACATGGCCGTCTCCGTCGCGGTGCTCGCCGCCTGCGGGGTGGCGGCCGTCGGACTGTTCGCGTGGATCGCCCGTTCGATCCAGCGCTCGACCGTCTACACCATCACCTCGCGCCGCGTGGTGATGCGCTTCGGCGTCGCCTTTCCGATGACCTTCAACCTGCCCTACGCGCGGATCGACGGTGCCGACCTCGTGCAGCATGGTGACGGCATCGGCTCGATCGCGCTGAGGCTCGCGCCCGGCGAGCGCGTCGCGTACGCGGTGCTCTGGCCGCACGCCCGCCCGTGGCGCTTCGGTCATCCGCAGCCGATGCTGCGCTGCATCCCGAAGGCGGAGACCGTCGCGGCCATCCTCGGCCAGGCGTACGCCGCCGCCCAGCCGGCGCGGGTCGGCCGCACCGAGGCGGCCTCCGCCGCCACGGCCCGCCCCACCCTCTCCCCGGCTGCCTGAGGAGGACCCCAGCATGGCCTCGTCGACCGCTCCGCTTCCCGCGAACCGCTTCCCCCGCCTGCCGCTCTACTCGGCGATCGGGCTCGTCGCGTTCGCCATCGCCGCGGTGATGTTCGGGCAGGCCACCGAGATCGGGACGCTGCGCAATCCCAGCACGTCCCCCGAGTCGATCCGCGACCTGAGCTTCGTCGAGCTCGAAGGGGACCGGATCCGAGTGCTCGATGCCCGCAGCGGCAGCGAGCTGGCCCTCATCGGGCCCGACCAGGACGGCTTCATTCGTGGTTTCCTCCGTGGCCTCGGCCACCAGAGGAAGCTCCACAACGTGGAGCCGGACCAAGCCTACCGCCTGATCCTGTGGAACGACGGAAGCCTGACGATTTCCGACACGGCCACGGGTCAGCGGGTCATGCTCAACGCGTTCGGCGCCACCAACGCCGCCGCGCTGGCCCGTTTCCTGGAGAAAAGGAGCGCTACCCCATGATCAAGTCCATCCTGGGCGGTCATACGGAGGACGTGCCCTGCACGATCGAAGTAGAGAACACCTTCGAGAGCCTTCACGCCCACGTGAAGCTCGAGAACGGGGCGGTCATCCACCCCGGCGACGAAGTGCTCGTCCATGGCGAGCGTGTCGTGGTGCCCTACGGAGAGAAGCGGGTGTTCAGCCGTATGGCCACCATCAACCGTGCCAGCTGGCTGGAGCGTCTTTGGACGCGCGCGACCGGCGATCTCGAATTCATGGAGCTGTGTGAGTTCAGCTTCTCGGAAAGGCCGCAGCTATGAACGCGCACGCTCCCCTCACCGCCGAAGAGCGCGAAGTCAACGAGACGACGCGCATCGCGCAGTCCGACACGCTGCTCACGCCCCGCTTCTACACGACCGACTTCGACGCCCTCGACAAGATCGACGTCACGCCGGTGCGCGAGGAGTGGGACGCCCTCATCGCCGAGATGCGGGCCGACCCGAACAAGGGCCACTTCCGTCGCAACGAGGAGTGGAACACGATCAACCTCGACGACCTGCCGGAGGACCTCCGCAAGGAATTCGTCGACTTCCTGGTGAGCTCGCTGACGGCGGAGTTCTCCGGCTGCGTGCTCTACAAGGAGATGAAGCGCCGCGGATCCAACAAGGAGATCTGCGACCTGTTCTCCTACATGAGCCGCGACGAGGCACGCCATGCGGGCTTCATCAACGACGCCCTGCGCGAGTTCGACATCGCGGTGAACCTCGGCTTCCTCACCAAGACGAAGAAGTACACGTACTTCCAGCCGAAGTTCATCTTCTACGCCACCTACCTGTCGGAGAAGATCGGCTACGCGCGCTACATCACGATCTTCCGCCACCTGCAGAAGAACCCGGACCGGCGCTTCCACCCGATCTTCAAGTGGTTCGAGCAGTGGTGCAACGACGAGTTCCGCCACGGCGAGGCGTTCTCGCTGCTGATGCGGGCCAACCCGCAGATGATCAGCGGACTGAACAAGCTGTGGGTGAAGTTCTTCCTGCTCGCCGTGTTCTCGACGATGTACGTGCGCGACCACGCACGCCCGGCGTTCCACAAGGCGCTCGGCATCGACGTGGACGACTACGACTTCCGCGTGTTCCGCCTGACGTCGGAAATCTCGAAGCAGGTGTTCCCGCTGACGCTGAACCTCGACGACCCGCGGTTCCTCGCCGGCCTCAAGACGCTGCGCAAGATCAACGACGAGATGGCGGCCCTCGACGAGAAGGGCGGCATCGGCTCGAAGATCCGCAAGGGGTGGCTCTCCGCGCGGGCGGCCGTCGCCTTCGGGAAGCTCTACATGATCCCCTCGACGCCGAACACGATCCCCGCCCGCAGCAGGCTGCAACCGGTCTGGTGATCGCATGCAGGCGTGGTGGCACTCCTGGGGCGCGGCGATAGGGTTCGCCCTTTTCGTCTGGTGGTTCTCGACGGGCGTGATCCTCATGCTCGTCAGGATACCGCGCGTCCTGCACCCCATCGCCATGGCCGGCTTCACGGTCCTGGCGGCGGCGTGCCTGTGGGGACTGGCCGCCACGCGGTCCGACGTCTCGCCGCTTGGGGCCTTCGCCGGCTTCACCTACGGCATCGTCATCTGGGGATGGCTGGAGACGGCCTTCCTCTTCGGCTACGTCACCGGCCCGCGCCGCGTCCCGCTGCGCGAGCCGGTGAGCGGCCTCGAGCGCTTCCGGCAGGCGTGGGGCACCATTGCCTACCACGAACTCTCCATCCTCGCGGCCGGCATCGGCCTCGTGGTTCTCACCTTCGGCGCGCCGAACCAGGTCGGCACTTGGACGTTCCTCGTGCTCTGGATCATGCGGATCAGCGCCAAGCTCAACCTCTTCTTCGGAGCGCCGAACGTTTCGGCGGAGCTCCTGCCGCCGCATCTCGACTATCTCGGCTCCTACTTCGCGCGCCGACGCGTCGGTGCGTTCTTTCCCTTCTCGGTGACGGTCGCGAGCCTGTGCTTCGGTGTTGCCCTGCACGCCGCCGCGACCGCGGTGGACGGCTACGGCACCGTGTCGTGGACGCTGATCGCGTCCCTCCTCGGCCTCGCCATCATCGAGCACTGGTTCCTCGTGCTTCCCCTGCCCGACGCGGCCCTCTGGCGATGGGCCGTCAAGTCCCCCGAGGCTGCCCGCATCGCCCACGACTTCGCCCGCGACGTCGCCGACGACCTCGCTCCCTTCGACCCGATGAACGGCGATGCCGTGCGGCCGGTCGCCGTGCGCACGCCACCGCTGACGCAGAGGATGCCATGAACTACGAAGACTTCTTCAAGGGGAAGATCGCGGAGCTGCACAAGGAAGGCCGCTATCGCGTGTTCGCGGAACTCGAGCGTCGGGCGGGCTCGTTTCCGAAGGCGACCCGCTACACGCCGGAGGGCACCCAGGAGGTGACCGTCTGGTGCTCCAACGACTACCTCGGCATGGGGCAGCACCCCGATGTCCTCGCCGCGATGCACGCGGCCATCGATGGATGCGGCGCCGGTGCCGGCGGAACGCGCAACATCTCGGGCACCAACCACCACCACGTGCTGCTGGAGCGCGAGCTCGCCGACCTCCACCACAAGGAGGCCGCGCTGCTCTTCAACTCCGGCTACATGTCGAACTGGGCGGCGCTCGGCACGCTCGGCGCGCTCCTGCCGGACTGCGTGATCCTGTCGGATGCGGGCAACCACGCCTCGATGATCGAGGGCATCCGGCACAGCCGGGCCGACCGCGTGATCTTCCGTCACAACGATCCCGAGGATCTCGCCCGCAAGCTTGCCGCCGTCGCTCCCGGCCGCGCGAAGCTCGTGGCCTTCGAGTCCGTCTACTCGATGGATGGCGACATCGCCCCCATCAAGGAAATCTGCGACGTCGCCGATGCGCATGGCGCGATGACCTACATCGACGAGGTTCACGGCGTCGGCCTCTACGGCCCGCGCGGCGGCGGCGTCGCCGAGCGCGAGGGCCTGATGGACCGCATCACGGTCATCGAGGGCACGCTGGGCAAGGCGTTCGGCGTGATGGGCGGATACATCACCGGCTCCGCCGCGCTGTGCGACTTCGTCCGCAGCTTCGCTTCCGGCTTCATCTTCTCGACCGCGCTGCCGCCGGCGCTCGCGGCCGGCGCATGCGCCAGCATCCGCCACCTGAAGGCCAGCGGGGCCGAGCGGGCGCGCCACCAGAACCGCGTCGCGGCCCTCCGCCGCAAGCTGGACGCCGTGGGCATCCCCCACATGGCCAATCCCAGCCACATCGTGCCGGTGATGGTGGGCAACCCCGTGAAGTGCAAGTGGATCAGCGACGTGCTGCTCGACAACTACGGGATCTACATCCAGCCCATCAACTACCCCACCGTCGCACGCGGTACGGAACGCCTGCGCATCACGCCCTCGCCGTTCCATTCGGACGAGGACATCGAGCGGCTCGTCGACGCGCTGCACGACCTCTGGTCGCAGTGCGCTCTGAGCCGCGCGGTCGCCTGAGGCCGCCATGCAGGCGATCTCGATCTCCTTCTTCCGCTTCGACGGGCTCGCCGCGCGGCTCTGGGCGTTCGCCCAGATGCAGTTCGCCCGCGGCAAGCTGCGGCGGACGCCGGGGATCGGGTTCTTCAAGCTGTTCGGCACCGGCACGGGCGAAGGCTTCACGCCCGTGCCGAACTTCGGGGTCTACGCCGTGCTGGCCACGTGGCCGGACCTCGAGACGGCGCGCCGTGCAGTTGCGGAAGGGCGCGCCTACCGCGACTACCGCGCCCATGCCGTCGAGCACGCGACCATCTATCTCTCGGCCGTGGCGAGCCGCGGCCGCTGGGATTCGCAGGAGCCCTTCGAGGTCTTCCAGAGCGAGCCCCAGCCTTCGCCGATCGCCGTCCTCACGCGGGCGACCGTCAGGGGGCGACACCTGTTCCGGTTCTGGGGGCGCACGCCCGACATCAGTTCGACCGTGCGCGGGGAGGACCACCTGCGCTTCAAGATCGGCATGGGCGAGGTGCCCTGGATCCAGCAGGTCACCTTCTCCGTCTGGGACGACCCCGCCAGCATGGTTTCCTTCGCCTATCGCTCCGCCAGCCACGGAGAGGCGGTGAAGCGGGTCCGCAGCGGCAAATGGTTCAAGGAAGAGCTCTACGCGCGTTTCCGGATCCTCGACTGGGACGGGACCTGGGAGGGACGCGCGCCGATACCCGGCTTTATCGCCCATCACGCGGTCTGAGGAGGCGACCATGAACGCGACTGCGCTTCGCCTTCCCGCCACGGACCCCGCCCCGATCCTCATCCCCGGGATTGCAGGCGACGGTTCGCTCTACCCGATCGAGAAGCTCGACGCCCACCGGCAGGCCGCGTTCCACCTCGCCATCTCGGTGTTCATCTTCAGCGGCGGAGAGTTGCTGATCCAGCGCCGGGCACTCGGCAAGTACCACTGCGGGGGGCAGTGGGCGAACACCTGCTGCACCCATCCGCACTGGGGCGAGGACGTCGCCGCGGCTGCTCGCCGTCGCCTCAGGGAGGAACTCGGGTTCAGCGCGCCCCTGCGCGAGACGCGCGTGGTGGACTATCGCGCCGACGTGGGCAACGACCTCGTCGAGAACGAGCGCGTGCACATGTTCCTCGGCGAGGTCGACCGCGAGATGCTGCGGCCCGCGCCCGATCCCTCGGAGGTCGCCGAAGTCCGCTGGGTCGATGCGGCGACGCTGCGTCGGGAGATCGAAGCCACGCCGCTGGCCTTCACGCCGTGGTTCCGCATCTACGTGTCGCGGTTCCCCGACCTCTCGTTCTAGAACGACGCCAGCCGTCCCCGCCGGCACCCCCGGCCCACCGGCCTCAGTCCGCCGGGTCGCCAGCGCTCGGATCCTCGTCCGCGATGACGCCGTGGCGTCTGGCGACATCCTCGATCAGCGCCGCGACGACGGGCGGATTCTCCTCGTGGGCGAGATGTCCGAGGCGACGCAACCGCATCACCCTGGCCGAGCGCAGGACGCTCTTCACCTCGTAGGCCTGCCCGGGCGGCACCGCATGGTCCTCCGTGGCGGCCGCGAGGACGAGCGGCACCTTCAGCCGGCTGATGTCATGCAGCAGTCCGTCGAGATCCCAAGACGCCATCATGGCGAGCGCGCCGGCGACATGGCCGGGGTTTCCAGCGAGGCGGGCGTAGAGCGCGATGCCCCGCTCGTCGAGGCGCGAGCCGGTGTCGCGCAGCAGGCGCGCCACCACGTCCGGGTCGCCCGCGCGCCAGGCGAAAAGCGACGGCACGAACGGGTTGAGAACCAGGAGCTTCGCGATGGGCGAGAAGAAGCGCGTCGCCGCGCCGCGGAACGGGATGAAGGCGCCGTTGAGGCTGATGATCGCCGCCGGCCGGGCCCCGCCGTCGAGCGCCATACGCACGGCGATCGCAGCACCGGCGGAATGCCCCACGAGTAGCGCGGGCTCGAGCTCGAGCGCGTCCAGCAGGGCCGCGACCGCTGCAGCCATCCCGGGAAGGGTCTGCTGGTCCGGGGCCGCGGGGCCGCTGAATCCATGACCCGGCAGATCCATCGCGACGACGCGGAAGTGGCGAGCCAGCAAGGGCGCGAGGTCGCGCCATGAATGCAGCGACGCCCCGGTTCCATGGATGAGGACGAGGACCGGGCCTGCACCCATCTCCATCACGAGCCAGCGCAGGCCGCCCGCGTCGACGAAGCGGCAGGCTTCCCTGTGCGGCCAGTCGATGCCGTCTACGTCCCAGTTCAGCCGGTCGTGTCGCATCACATGCAAAGGGGCGCACCGCGGCGCGCCCCTTCTCCGATGAAGCCGGTGGTCCGGCGGATCACGGCTTGGTGCCGAGTTCCGCCATGTAGTCCTTCAGCACCTGGGCCCCGTTGAGCGGCTTGTTCAGCCCCTGGTGGCAGGTCGCGCAACCCACCTTGGCCACGTCGCCCGTCTTGCCCAGGCGGTTTGCCGGGAAGGTCGAGGTGAGCGGCTCGAGGTAGGTCTTGTTCACCGCCCTCGCCATGCGGATGCCGTAGAACGCCGTGACGCGCTGCGGGGGGCTCTCGTCCCACGCGTTGAAGGCGCGGCTGTTGTGGCAGAACGTGCAGTTCTGCCCCAGCGACTGCGACATGTGCATCATGAGCGCCCAGGTGTGCTCCGTGTCCATGATGGTCGACTTGTTGCCCGAGGGCAGCGCGGTCAGGGTATGGACGCGGATCGGCTTGTCGCCGAGCAGGAACTCGCTCAGCGCGTCGTAGGGCAGCGAGGTCAGGTCGGCGTTCTTGGCAACCAGGTTCTGGCCGCCCTCGTAACCGAGCCACTGCGTGGCCTTGGCGTTCTGCAGGCCGGTTTCCTTGTACCAGACGTTCTTCGGAACGCCGTTGCCGCCGTGGCAGGTGTAGCAGGTGACGCCCGTCGCGCCGACGTGGTTCTTCCACTCGGTGTTGATGGTGCGCGTCATCTGGATCATGCGACGGGCGACGATCAGCTGGTAGCGGCTGTAGTCGCCCATGTTCTCGGGGTTGTGGCAGTAGGCGCAGCCCTGCTCGCCGCCGACCCATTCCGCGAAGGATGCCATCAGGCCGTTGAACTGATCCTCGCTGAGGTCACCAAGGACCTGCAGGTTCGGATACACGGTCTTGGCCTTGGGGCCCTCCGGGCTCGCGACGTAAGGTGGAGGCGGCGCGGTGATCTTGGCGTTTGCCGCGACCACGCTGGCGTCCTTGGTCTGTACCATGGCGACGCCGCGGTACCCGATCTGCTGGCTCTTGGCCGGGGGAAGACTCCATCCGGCGGTGGCCACCATCCAGCCGCCGATGAAGAGGCCCACGGTCCCGAGCGCGAGTGTCCAACCGAAGGACTTCATGGCTTGGCTCCTGCGGCGAGGGCGGGATCCGTGACGCCGCCGAATACGTCGGGATAATGGGGAACGAGGCCGTGCTTGATGCCCCACAGGTACCAGTTGTCCACGACGGTGCCGGTGAGAAGGATGCCGATGCCGCCGGTGAGCGGGGTCAGCACCGCGAACCACCACGCCCAGCGATGGATCGACTCCATCGTGGCGTTGAAGCCCATCGTCCAGCGCCAGAAGAGTGCGGCGCGCTCGCTGGCCGTGCCCCGGTCCACGATCTGCTCGAGCTCGCGGTCGCCGCCGTAGCGCGTCACGGCCAGGATGGTCGCGCCGTGCATGGCGAACAGGAGCGTCGAGCCGTAGAGGAAGACGATCGAGAGGCAGTGGAACGGGTTGTAGTAGAGGTTGCCGTAGCGGATCGAGAACGCCGTGGTCCAGTCGAGGTGCGGCAGGATGCCGAACGGCACGGCCTCGGACCAGCTGCCCATGAGCATCGGACGGATGAAGCCCAGCACGAGGAACAGCCAGATCGCCGAGGCGAAGGCCCACGCGATGTGCGTGCCCATCTTGAGCGCACGGGCCCGCGCGTACATCCGCACCCACCACAGCAGCACCGAGGCGGTGATGAAGGCGCCCGAGATGACCCACCAGCCGCCCTGGTTGAGCGGCGGGATGATGCGGAAGCCCTGCGAGGGCGGCGGCGGCTCGAGCGCGAGCCACGGCAGCAGGCGGATGAACTGGATGGGGTTCCAGTTCACCGACGCCAGCATGTTGAAGCCGATGATCGAGAAGCCGATGGCGAAGAAGATCACCGAGGCGATGCCGAGCGCGCCCAGGTAGACCGGGCCGAGCTGGGCGTTGCCGAACTTGCCGATCCAGTAGCTGAGGACCGGCGAGCCGATGCGTTCGAAGTCACCGTTCTCGATCGGGGCACCGGCCTCGATCGGGCCGCGGACCTGCACCCGCGTGAAGATGTTCTGGTATTCGGGAATGAGATACATGGCCGGCCCTTTCTCACGAGGCCCAGATCGGGAGCTTCAGCCACCAGTTCCACCACTCCGGCCAGCTCTTGTTCCAGAAGGGTCCGCTGATGACGATGCAGACGGCGCTCCAGAAGCCGGCGGACAGCGCGAGGAACAGGCCGAGGCGATGGATGCCGAGCGTGCCGATCGAGTAGCCGATCGTGTCGCGGAAGAAGGTGTCCTCGTGCTCGGGGCTCTTGACCTCCTCGCCCTTGGGCGGGTTGGCGGCGGAGAGCACGAGCGCGCCATGGAGCGACAGCGCCAGAGTCGTGGTGAAGAAGAACGTCACCGCGATCATGTGCGCTGGATTGTAGTGGAAGTGCAGGAACTGGTAGCCGACGTTCGACACCCAGTCGAGGTGGCTGAAGATCCCGTAGGGGAAGCCGTGGCCCCAGGCGCCGAGCAGCACCGGGCGGATCACCACCAGCGTGACGTAGGCGAAGATCGCGACGCTGAAGGCGAACGGCACGTGGTAGCCGATGCCGAGCTTGCGGCAGATCTCGACCTCGCGCATGGCCCATGATCCGAAGGCCCCTATGGCGCAGATCGTGATGATCTGCCAGAGGCCGCCGTCCTTCAGCGAGGGCGCGGCGCCGAGGCCGTACTTGAGGTCGGGCGGGGCGATGCTGATCTGCCAGATGTTCCAGGTCGGGCCGATGGCGGCGCCGTAGAGGATCATCGCGGTACCGACGATGGTACAGAACGTCCCCGTGACCCCGAAGAAGCCGACGTAGAACGGCCCGACCCAGAAGTCGAAAAGGTCGCCGCCGATCAGCGTCCCGCCCCGTACGCGATACTTCCGTTCAAAACTGAGCAAGGCCATGCGCCCCTCCCTCGATCCCATGCGGGCCAGGCGACCGTCCGTGACGGGGCCCGGGCAGTGACGGCGGGCGGCCGGACATCGTCCGGCCGTCCGCCATCGCACCGTGCCGACAGGCCGCCGCCGCAGCGGGGCCTGCCGGGATCACGGCAGCGTTCGACTCACTTCCCGACCGGAGCGCCGAGCAGCCAGTTGAAGCGCTCGGTGCTGAGGAGGACGAGGTGGATCATGACCGCCAGTGCGAACAGGAACACACCCTGCGCCACGAGGACGCGCCGCGGGTCAAAGACTTTCCAGATGCGCCACATGTGCGGATCTCCTTACGAGAAGTACGGGAGCACGGTGGAAGCCACCGTGGTCACGCTGTCGAGCAAGCTTGAGGAATAGCCCTTCGGCCCGGGGATCCACGGACGCCACATCCAGACGAGGAAATGAGCCACGACTGCAACTGCGACGAACAGGACAGTTCCCTGGATGTAGTACCGATGGAACTCCTCAGCTTCCTGGTCGGACAGTCCCGACCAAGACGTAGATTTATCAGCCATCGTTTCCCTCCGACTGACGAGCCTTACGGCGGTTACCGCACACAACCCCGTGCGGCGTGGTACGTCACGGCTTGTCGGCCGCGAAGTTTCGCCCGGGGGCACCGGGCGAAAGGTTGGCGCGTCGGCAGGGGACCGGCGCGGAAGCTGTCATGGCGGGCTGCCCCGGGCACACGCCCGGAGGGCCGGCCTCAGGCGCCGAAAGCGACGGCAACCGTCGCCGCCGCCATGGCGCGGGCATCGCCCAGAACCGAACGCGTCTCGCTGCCGCAGATCCGGCCGCGCCACGCATAGGGCAGCAGCCGCGCGAACAGCGCGACGAGCACGAAGATCGGGAATGAAACCGCGAAGACGGCGCGGTAATCCCGTTCGGCCGAGTGCCGCGTGCCGCCGTGGGTGGCGCGCGTCGCCTCCCAGGTGCGGTGCAGCTTGTGGCCCTCGGAGCCGGCGGCGCTGGCCGCCTCGCGCTGCGCCAGGATGTCGGCCAAGGTCATCGAACCGCTCATGTCGCTTGCCCCTCCAGCAGTGACTGACGTGTCTGCCGCACGCGGGCGGCGTTGACGGTGGTTTCGCCGGCCCGCCGCGCGGAACGCTCGCAGGCGTCGCGCAGGCGCTTGGCGGCGGAGATGCGCACGAGCACCGGCTCGGCCTCGACGAAGGCGTCGAGGACGTCCTTGGCCTCGCCGTCCCACGGCAGCTCCTCGTGCAGCCGCGCGCGGGTCGGCTCGACGGCGTCAAGCTGGGCGGCGAGCGGCAGGATGTTGAAGAGCGTGTCGAAGAGGGCGTTGCAGACTTCCTGGACGAGGTAGGTCGCGCCCGCGTAGCCCATGAAGGACGTGCCGGTGTGGCGGCGGATGATGGCGCCCGGGAACGAGGCGGGGATGTAGGTGCCGCGGCCGCCGGCCTCGACCAGGTACATCCGCTCGTTGTAGCTGCCGAAGAGGACGAGCGGTCCCTTCTCGCGGATCAGCTGCCGGATTGCCGCGTTGTCGGTCTTCTGCCCCGCCAAGCGCGGCACCGCAAAGGCGCAGGGCAGGCCGAGGTCGTGCTCGAGGAAGTTGCGGACGCCGCGGACATAAGTCTCGCACGCGACGATGCCGAAGCTCGCCGTGCCGAAGAAATCCTGCGTGACGGACCGCCAGAGGTCCCAGAGCGGCTTGATGGTCGTGTGCTTCTCGCGCTCGATGAAGGGCTCGGGGTCGAGACCCGTGAGCTCGCCCAGCGTGCGCAGGAAACGGGTCGTCGAGTGCAGGCCGATCGGCGCCTGGAGGTATGGCTTGCCGAGTTCCTCGCAGAGCAGGCGCCCGAACTCGCGGTAGAGGCAGATGTTGACGTCGGCGTCGATGAGCCGCGGCACATCCGCGAGGTGCGAACCGAGCGGGAAGACCAGGTTCACCTCGCAGCCGATGCCTTCCACCAGCCGCCGGATCTCGGCGAGGTCGGAGGGCATGTTGAAGGTGCCGTAGATCGGGCCGATGATGTTGACGCGCGGCTTGTCGCCCTCCTTGCGGGGGCGGGCCTTCGGGAGCTTGCCGCCCTTGGCGCCGTACTCCGTCCACAACCAGCGCAGCGCGCGGTCCGCGGACTGCCACTGGTCCTCGTCGATGGTGCGCGGCAGGAAGCGCTGGATGCCCGTGCCCTCGGGCGTCACGCCGCCGCCGATCATCTCGGCGATGGAGCCCGTCACGACCACGGCGGGCTGCGTCGGGTCGAGCACCTTGTGGGCGCGCTTCATCGCCTGCTCGGTGCCGTTCTGGCCGAGTTCCTCCTCGGCGAGGCCCGTGACCACGATGGGAAGTTCGTGCGGCGGCAGGGCGTCCGTGTAATGGAGCACCGACGTGACCGGCAGGTTCTCGCAGCCCACCGGGCCGTCGATGATGACCTGCAGGCCCTTGATCGCCGTGAAGACGTAGACGGAGCCCCAGTAGCCGCCGGCGCGGTCGTGGTCGAGGATCAGCATCCCACGGCCTCCCCGGTGTCGACGGCGTTGGTCTTCTTCGTGCGCGCGGCGAACTTCTTGCGGAACTCGGGGCGGTCCTGCGGCGTGTCCTGCCAGACGCCCGCGGCGTGGCCCTCGCCGACGCCCTCGAAGAACGCCTTCATCTCGTCGAAGCGGCCCTTGTTGCCCATGGCGGCGTTGACCACCTGGGCGAGCGAACCGGCACCGGCGGGCCCCATCAGCGGGCGGGCCGAGATCAGGTTCGTGAAGTAGAGGGCGGGCGTCGCCTTCTCCTTCGCCTTCTGCACGACCGGCGTGGTGCCGATGGCGAGGTCCGGCTCGAAGGCGTCGAAGGCGTGGAGGTCGTCCTCGAGCGAGGCGCGGAACTTCACGGCGACGCCATGGGCCTCCAGCCACTCGCGGTCGTGGTCCGAGAACCGCGTGCGCGCGCAGGCCGTGCCGACGTAGCGCAGGTCCGCGCCGCTCTCGACGAGCAGGCGGCCGACGAGCAGTTCCGAACCCTCGTAGCCGGACAGCGTGATGCGGCCCTTGATCGGGCTTCCGGCCAGTGCACCGCGGATCGCCGGCAGCATGGCGTTGCGGGCGCGGTCGATGGCCTCGCGGCCGACGCCGGCGGCCTCGCCGATGCGCTCCAGCCAGTCGCTGGTGCCGTCGACGCCGACCGGCGCGGATCCGACGATCGGGCGGCCGGCGGCCTCGAACTCGCGGAACGCGGCCGTATAGAAGGGATGGATCGCCGCCACGACGGCCCCGTCGAGCGCGGCATAGAGCTCGCGCCACTCGCGCGTCGGAACGACCGGGCCGGCGGCAAGGCCCATGAGGTCGAGCATGCGGCCAATGCCGATGGGATCGGCCGGGAACATCTCACCGACGAGGGTCACCGTCGGCTTGCCCGAGCGGCCCGCGGCCGGCGCCTGGACGGGGCCCTGCTCCGCCTCTAGCCGGGCGTAGTTCAGCATCGCCCCTGCGAGGACGTCCTTGGCCTCCGCATGCGTCGGCACGCCGAAGCCGGGCACGTCGATGCCGATGACGCGGACGCCGTTGATCTCCTTCGGCAGCAACCGCAGCGGCACGCCCGATGCGGTCGGCACGCAGAGATTGGTGACGACGATCGTGTCGTAGCGCTCGGGGTCGGCGAGGGCGAAGACGGCCTCGCGGATATCCTCGAAGAGCTTGCCGGTGACGAGCGTCTCCGAGTTGAACGGCACGTAGCCGACGGTGCGGCGGGCGCCGTAGAAGTGCGACGTGAAAGTCAGCCCATAGACGCAGCAGGCGGAGCCGGAGAGCACGGTGGCGGTGCGGCGCATGCGCAGCCCGACGCGCAGCGAGCCGAAGGCCGGGCACATGCTCTGAGGCTGGTCGTGCGGTCCCTTGGGGTAGTCCTGCGCGTAGCGGTCGAGCACCTCGCTCTGGCCGGCGGCACGGGCCGCGCGTTCCATCTCGGCGGCGCCCGCATGGCAGCCGCCTCCCGTCGCGATCTCGGCAGGTGCCGGTGCGCGCAGGTCGTCGTCCCCGTGGGGACGCTCGTCTCGGCTGTCGGTGGGGCGCTCGTCCATGGTGCGCTCAGACGGTTTCGTAGACGACTTCGAGGGACGGCTTCGAAAGGTCGGACACGCCGCGCATGTCCTCGGCCGTGGCCGGCTCCAGCACCACGTCGCGGCCGACGGTATCGCCGGAGAAGAGGCCGAGCAGGCCGTCCTGGCTCAGCGGCGCGGGCTGGCGCGGGGGCGCCTCGGCGACGTTGAGGGCGAGTTCGGCGAAGAGCGGCGCCCACTCGGTGCCGGGCTTGCCGATGATCTGGTAGTTCGCGCTCTTGCGGCGGATGTCCTCGTGCGCCGGGATCGCGGCCAGCACGGGGATGCCGACCGTTTCCGCGAAGGCGTGCGCCTCGCCGGTGCCGTCGTCCTTGTTGATGACCATGCCGGCGACGCCGACGTTGCCGCCGAGCTTGCGGAAGTACTCCACCGCCGAGCAGACGTTGTTGGCGACGTAGAGCGACTGGAGGTCGTTCGAGCCGACGACGATGACCTTCTGGCACATGTCGCGGGCGATCGGCAGGCCGAAGCCGCCGCACACCACGTCGCCCAGGAAGTCGAGCAGCACGTAGTCGAAGTCCCACTCGTGGAAGCCGAGCTTCTCGAGCAGCTCGAAGCCGTGGATGATCCCGCGGCCGCCGCAGCCGCGACCGACCTCAGGCCCGCCGAGTTCCATCGCGTAGACGCCGTCGCGCTTGAAGCAGACGTCGCCGATCTTCACCTCCTCGCCGGCGAGCTTCTTCCTCGACGAGGTCTCGATGATGGTGGGGCAGGAGCGGCCGCCGAAGAGCAGCGAGGTGGTGTCGCTCTTCGGGTCGCAGCCGATGAGCAGCACCTTCTTGCCCTGCTGGGCCATCATGTAGCTGAGGTTGGCGAGCGTGAAGCTCTTGCCGATGCCGCCCTTGCCGTAGATGGCGATGACCTGCGTCTCCTTGGTCGCGGCCGTCGGGACCGGATCCGGGGCGACGGCGGCTTCGGCGCGCAGGGCGTCGCGCTGGCGGTCGATCAGCGTATGGGTCGTGCTCATGCGACCGATCTCCAGTCGAGGACCATCTTGAGACAGGACGGATCCTCGAAGGCCGTCCTGTAGGCGGAGGCGGCCGTCAGGGCCGGCTCGCGATGCGTGATCAGGTTGTCGAGTGACAGGCGGCCCGACTCGACGAGCTCACGCACCGCCGAGAGGTCGTCTTCCCGCCACTCGGCGGCGACGCGCATCCGCGCCTCCCGCATGAAGGCGGTGGGGAACGTGAAGGCGAGCTGGCCGCTGTAGAAACCGGCCAGCACGATCTCGCCGCCGTGCCCGAGGTGCATGAGCAACTGGTCGAGGATCGCGTTGTCACCACTCACGTCGATGATGGTGCGGTAGTCGTTCTGGCGGTCGTCACGGGGATCGACCACTCGGTAGCCCTCGGCGCCCTCGGCCCGCAGCGGGTTCGTCTCCCAGACGGTGGGCGAACCGCCCTCGAGCACGCTGAGGCGCGCCAGGAGCCGGCCCAATACGCCGTGACCGACGATGAGTTCGGGACCCTGGGCCACGCCGACGCGGGCGTGCCGCGCCGTGGCGGCGAGCGCAAGGAGAGCCGCGCGTTCGCCGAGCCGTTCGCCCACGGGGGTCACGCGGGCTCCGGGCACGACGAGCCGCGAGGCGGCACCACCGAAGAGGCCGCGCACCGACGTGAAGCAACGGGAACCGGGGACGAAGACAAACTCGCCTTCGCGCCGACCGGACGCATGGCCGGCGTGAGAGACGCGGCCGACCGACTCATAGCCGGGGACGAGGGGATAACCCATGCCGGGGAAGGGTGGCATCCGTCCCGACCAGAGGAGCCGCTCAGTCCCGGTGCTGATGCCGCTGTAGGCGATCTCGACGACCACGTCCTCATCGCCCGGGGCCGACAGGTCGACCTCGCCGAGCACGAGGTGCTCCGGCTTCTCCAGGATGACGGCCAGCGCTTTCACGGTTGTGGACCCCTTGGCTGCAGATCCGATGGCGGATCCGACGGCCTATGTCAGCTTATCTTGACACTCTAAAGTGTCAATCTTTCTTCACAGGCAACTGCCTTGTTTCTGGTCTTTTCGTGCGGGGCCGCAGGAACGATTGCCTCCGGTCCCGCAGGCGTCACGGCCTAGCGACCAGGAGACCCGTCAGGAGGGGGCTGCGTGTGGATCGCGTGTCGACCTGGCTGAAGCCGGCCTGTCGGAGCAGTCCAGCGAGGGCGTCGGGGCTCCGCGACTCGCCGCCTTTCATCGCCATGAGGTAGAAGCCGAAATAGGCGGCTCCGACCGTCTCTGCGCCGGGCGTGGCGGCCATCGGCTCGGCCACGATCAGGGTTCCCCCGGGTGCCAATGCGGCGCGCGTCGCCTTCAGCAACGTGAGCACGCGGTCGTCGGGATGGTCGTAGAGGACGCGCACGAGGCTGACGAGGTCGGCGCCCTGCGGCAGCGGATCGGTGAACATGTTGCCGCCGAAGGCCCGGGCCCGCTGCGCGAGACCGTCGGCCGCGAAGGCCGCGGTCGCCCGGTCCGCGACGGGCGGGACGTCGAAGAGCATGCACTCGAGCGCCGGCGCACGTCGTGCAGCCGCACGAATGAATGCCCCCTCGCCGCCCCCGACGTCGAGAAGGCGACGGTGGCCCGCGACGGGATAGGCGTCGAGAACCTCGCCTGCGATGAACTGCTGCGAGGCGGCCATCAGGCGGCTGTAGTCCGCCACCTTGTCGGCGGTGAGCGTGGCGGGATCCTGCGTGGCGTACGCCCAGTAGGCCGAGAGCTTCGTCGGCCGCGACGGGTCCCGCAGGAGGCCCACGGGATCCTGCAAGTCTTCGTAGAGAATCGCGTGGTGCTCGACCATCGCGAGCACGCCGGCATTGCCGAGCAGCGCTGCGCCGAGGTCCCCCAGCCCGTAGCCTCCCCCGCGCTCCTGCAGGAGGCGAAGGGCTGCGGCGCCGGCGCAGAGCTTGCGGGCCGATGACAGCGGAAGGCCGGTCGCGGCGGCGATGGCACCGAGGTCGACGGGCCCTGCCGCAACGGTCTCCAGAACCTTAAGCTTCACAACGGCATGGAGGATCTGCGCGTACACGAAGCCCGCGACGAGATCGAAGCTCTCTCGGGCTCGGCGGCGCGCGATCCACCGCGTCAGCGGGAAGGCCGCGGCCCGGCGCTGGAAGACAGGATCGCGCAGCAGACGGTCGCGCAGGCGGTACCAGCGCTCCGCGAGGGAGGCGGGCGGCGCCAGGGGCGGCACGGCCGGAATGGTCGTCATGGCGCGGTCAGGCGGCGGCGTGCGCCAGCTCCTTCGGCACGAGGCGCTTGGCCTCGCTGAGAATCAGGGCTTCGAGCTCGCTGGCCCGCGGACAGTCCGGGATCGAGGCGATCGCCGCCCCGACGATCTCGCGAAGATGCGCGAGCGCCGTCGTCGTGCCGAGCGCCGCCACGGCGTTGGGCCTGTGATGGGCGGCATCCTGACCGACGGGCTTGCCGATGTCCGCGGCGCTGCCGACGGCATCGCGCAGGTCGTCGGCCACCTGGTAGGCCTCGCCGAGCCGCTCCCCGAATGCCCGCCAGGGGTTCGGGTCGGCACCGGCCGCGATGGCCCCGGCCATGGCCGCGCCGACGAAGAGCGACCCGGTCTTGGTGCGGTGGTAGGTCCGCATGTCGATGTCAGGCTCCACCTCCCACGCCTGTCCGGCGACGATCCCGAGCGGGAGACCGACGGAACTCGCGACGGTGGTGACGAGACGTGCGAGACGCGCGGGCGCGGCCACCGCCTCGAGGGCGATGGTCTCAAAGGCAAGGACGATGAGCGCATCACCGACGAGGAGTGCCAGGGGCTCGCCGTAGAGAGCGTGCACCGACGGCCGTCCACGACGGGTTGCGGCATCGTCGAAGCAGGGCATGTCGTCATGGACGAGGGAGGCGCAGTGGAGCAGTTCCACCGCAGCGCAGGCCGCGTCTGACAGCGCGGGGGCGTCATCGCCGCAGGCTCCCGCGACGGCGAGGCAGAGCCTGGGCCTCACGCGGGCGCCGCCGGGAAACACCGCATGGCGGGTGGCCTCTGCGATGGCGGGTGGGGCCTTGGCGGCACAGGCCCGGCCGACGGCCTTCTCGAGGGCGGCTTCGATGCGCGACCTGATGTCCATCGGTCTCTCCGGTGCCATGACGGCGTCAATAGAGTTTGACAGTTTGACTGTCTTGTCAACTTGACAGTGGCGCTGTCAGCCGCGCCAGTCCAACCGTGCCCGCCACGTCACGGGCCATCCCTGGGACGCCGTCTCGACGTGTGACCGGTTGTGGACGAGCGACCGGAACAACCCCTCGAACGTGGCAGCGTAGAAGGCCCCAAGTCGTCCTCCGGCCAGCCGAGAGCGGCAGAGAGAGCAACCGGTGAGCGACAGGGCCACGGGTGGGCCCGCGTGGGCCTCGAACCGGGCGCTGCCGGCGAAGGTCCACGCGTGCCGCCGGATCGCGGCCAGCAGGAGCGGTCCCGCCAGCCGCGCGGGAAGCCAGCGCAGGAGCCGGCGCGCGGGCGCGGGAATGCGATGGGCGAGCAGATAGGCAGCCGTTCGCGTGCCGGCCTCGCGCGACACGGACTCGGCCTCGTCGGCTCCCAGTTCGTGGCCGAGGGCAGCGTGGAGCCGTGCGACCTCCCGCTCGGGAACCATGGTGGCCGGCAGGGCGTCGAGGTAGTGCGCGAGCCGCGCCCTGACGAAGACGCTGTCAAGCGCCTGCACGCCGTGTCGCTCGCGCAGCACGGCCGCGATCTGGATGATGGCGTTGGGTCCGATGCGAGGATCGCTCCTGTCGTCGTTCCGCTGCTGCATCGGGAGCCTCCGGCCTTGAGCCGAGGAAAGCGCGGGCGCGACGGGCAGCCATTGATCCGCGTCAACATGTGTCCAGTTTATTTGACACTCGCTTTGTCATCCCGTTTGGACGTAGAGTGAAGAGGCGTCCGCGCAAGGGCGCAGAGGGAGAACGTTCCGTGCGGACAGAGCGGGTCCTCGTCGTCGGCGCCGGCATCGGCGGCCTGTCGGCGGCCGTCGATCTGGCCGCGCGCGGCACCGACGTGACGGTTCTGGAGCGGGCCGCCGCGCCGGGCGGCAAGATGCGCGAGATCCCGGTCGGCCCCGCGAGGATCGACGGCGGACCGAGCGTGTTCACGATGCGCTGGGTCTTCGAGGAGCTCTTCGAGGCCGCCGGAACCACGCTCGGCTCGGAGGTCGCTCTCGAACCGGCCAACCTTCTGGCCCGTCATGCGTGGAGCGCCGACGAGCGGCTCGACCTGTTCGCGGACATGGCGCAGTCGCAGGATGCCATCGCCGCGTTCGCAGGCCCCGAGGAGGGCCGGCGCTACCGCGCGTTCTGCGAGCGGACGCGCGACATCTACCAGACGCTCGAGCGCCCGTTCCTGCGCGACTCGCGGCCGAACCCCGTGTCGCTCACCACCCGCGTCGGATTCAACCGGCTCGACGCCCTGATGCGGCTGAAGCCCTTCAGCACGATGTGGTCCGCGCTCGGAGAGAGTTTCCGGGATCCCCGGCTGCGCCAGCTCTACGGCCGATACTCCACCTATTGCGGCTCCTCGCCCTTCGCCGCCCCGGCGACGCTGATGCTGGTCGCCCATGTCGAGCAGGAAGGTGTCTGGTACGTCCGTGGCGGCATGTACCGGTTGGCCGAGGCGCTCGCCCGCACCGCCGGCCGGCTGGGCGCCGAAATCCGCTGCGGAGCGGAGGTCGCGGAGGTGACGACCAGGGCCGGCCGCATCGACGGGGTGCGCCTGGCGACCGGAGAGCACCTGCGCGCCGACGCTGTCGTCGTCAACGCCGACGCTGGCGCCGTCGGGGCAGGCCTGCTCGGCCCCGGCCCTGCCAGGGCCGTCTCGCGTGTGCCGGTGCGGGCGCGTTCTCTTTCGGCGGTCGTCTGGACGGCCGTGGCACGCACGCGCGGCTTTCCCCTCGTGCGGCACAACGTGTTCTTCTCCCGCGACTACCCCGACGAATTCGACCGCATCTTCCGGCGGGGGCAGTTGCCGGATGAGCCGACCGTCTACGTATGCGCGCAGGATCGAGGCGATGAGCCCCTTGCGGGTGACGCCCCCGAGCGCCTCCTCATCCTCGTCAATGCCCCGGCCGTCGGCGACGTCCGCGCTTTCGAACCCCCGGAGATCGGCGCATGCCAGGACCGCATGACACGCCTGCTCGACCGCTGCGGCCTGAGCGTGGAGATGGACCCGCGGCGCTGCGTGACGAGCACGCCGGAGACGTTCGGACGGCTGTTCCCGGGGACGGGGGGAGCCCTCTACGGCCGGGCCTCGCACGGCTGGTGGGCCTCGTTCCAGAGGCCGGACTCGCGGACCCGGGTGCCGGGGCTCTATCTCGCGGGCGGGAGCGTCCACCCCGGGCCGGGAGTGCCGATGGCGGCGCTGTCGGGGCGGCTGGCCGCCCGCTCGGTGCTGTCGGACCTCGCTTCGACCAGGCCGTCCCGCCAGGTGGCTATGTCTGGTGGTACTGTGACGCCCTGAGCGACGACGGGCGCTTCGGCCTGAGCGTCATCGTCTTCGTCGGCTCGGTGTTCTCGCCCTACTACCACTGGGCCGGGCGGCGCGAGCCGGAGGATCATTGCGCCGTCAACGTGGCGCTCTACGGTCCCGGCGTCGGGCGCTGGAGCATGACCGAGCGCGGACGCTCCCGCGTTTGGCGCGACAGCCGCACGCTGGCGATCGGGCCGAGCGTGCTGCGCCGCGACGGCGACGCCTTCGTCATCGACGTCTGCGAGTGGGCCGTTCCCGTGCCGCGGCGCCTGCGCGGGACGATCCGGCTCGTCCCCCACGCGCTCACCGAGCGCGCCTTCGCCATCGACGCCGCCGGCCGGCACCGCTGGATGCCCCTCGCCCCCTCGTGCACGGCCGAGGTCGACTTCAGCGAGCCGGGGTGCCGCTGGACCGGCCACGGCTACGTCGACACCAACGCCGGAGACGAGCCGGTGGAGAACACGTTCGACGTCTGGGACTGGTCGCGCGCCGACCTCGGCCGAGACGGATCGGCCGTGCTCTACGACGTCGTGGAGCGGGACGGCACGACCCGCTCCATTGCCGCTCGCTACGACCGGCACGGGGCCTGCGAGGACTTCACCCCGCCGCCGCGTGTCCAGCTGCCGCGCACGCGCTGGTTGCTCCGCCGCCGCACGCAGGCGGAACCGGGCGGCCCGGTGAAGGTCGTCCGGACGCTCGAGGACACGCCGTTCTACGCGCGGTCCGAGCTCGAGACCCGGCTCTTCGGACGACAGGTGGCCGCGGTGCACGAGAGCCTCTCTGTCTCGCGCCTCGACACGTCCCTGGTGCGGCTGATGTTGCCGTTCAGGATGCCGCGCCGGCGCTGACGGCATCGTCGACAGCCTCCCGGTCGAGCAGGGCCCTCTTCCGCTCGACGCCCCAGCGGTAGCCGGAGAGGCTGCCGTCGGTCCGCACGACACGGTGGCAGGGAATGGCGACCGCCGCGGGGTTCGCGGCGCAGGCCTGCGCCACGGCGCGCACGGCCGCTGGTCGGCCGACGCGCGCGGCGATCTCCGCATAGGTCGCGGTCCGTCCTGGTGGAATCTCCCGCAGGGCCTGCCACACGCGCTCCTGGAACGCGGTGCCCCGGACGTCGAGAGGCAGGTCGACGCGGCGCTGCGGGTCTTCGACCAGCCCCACCACCAGCGCCACCGTGCGCTCGAAATCGGGGTCGGCACCGACGAGTTCCGCGCGCGGAAAGCGATCCTGCAGATCGCGCAGAAGCGCGTCCGGATCGTCCCCCAGCGTGATGGCGCAGACACCGCCCTGCGTAGCGGCCACCAGGATGGCGCCGAGCGAGCACTGGCCCACCGCGAAGCGGATCACCGTGCCCTCCCCGCCCCTGCGGTAGGTTGCCGGCGCCATGCCGAGGCGGGGCGCGGCGGCGGCATAGAAGCGACTCGCCGAGCCGTAGCCTGCGTCGTAGATCGCTTCCGTCACGCTTCCGGCTGCCTGCAGGCGCTCGGCGGCGCGACGCGCCCGGCGGGCGGCGGCATAGGCCGCCGGCGTCAGGCCCGTCACCTGACGGAACACCCGGTGGAAGTGGAAGGGCGAGAGCCCCGCGGCAGTGGCGAGGGCGGCCAGCTCGGGCGCCTCATCCGCTTCGTCGATCATGCGACAGGCGCGGGCGATGCGCGCGGAATTGACCGCCTCCGTATCCTCCTCGTCCGGTCGACAGCGCTTGCAGGCCCGCAGCCCGGCGGCGCGCGCCTGCGTCCCGTCGGCATAGAAGCGGACGTTCTCGCGCCGCGCCGTCCGCGAGGGGCAGCTCGGGCGGCAATACACGCCCGTCGTGCGCACCCCGTAGACGAAAGTGCCGTCCGCCGTGCGGTCGCGGCGCACCACGGCCGCCCAGCGGGCGTCGTCGAGTTCCCGATCGGCGCGGGCCGGTGCGATGGACGTTGCGAGGCGAGGCATGGCGGTTCTCCAGGACGCCGCGACGGGTCCGCGGTGGTCCTCGTGTGCCACGGCGGGGACGCAACGGCATCCCGGCCCTTGCTCCCCAATCCGGCGCCGGCCACCCATGCCGCGGGCGGCTGGCGAGGCGATGGCACGACGTTAGAGCATGCTGGGCTTCTGCAGAAGGGCAGCATGCCTGTCGGTGGTTGCGCACTCTTCGCGAAAAGCCGGTTTCCACCTTTTCGCCGCATGCTCTAACAATCGCTGCGCCGCCGTCCAGATCGGCCGGCGCATCCGTCCGTTCTCCGCCAAGGACTGCTTCGTGCCCCCTGCCGCCTCCGATCCGCGCCATCGCCTGTCCGTCGACATCGGCGGAACCTTCACCGACGTCGTGCTGGAGGGCGGCGGCCAGCGGCTGACTCTCAAGGTGCTGACGACGCCGCGCGCACCGGAGGAAGCGGTCATCGCCGGTTCTCTGTCGCTCATCGAGCGCGCGGGGCTGTCGCCGGCCGACATCGCGGTCTTCGTGCACGGCACGACGCTGGCGACCAATGCCATCATCGAGCGCAAGGGCGCCCGGGTCGCGCTCGTCGCGACGCGCGGGCACCGCGACATCATCGAGGTGGCGGACGAGAGCCGCTACGACCAGTACGACCTGTTCCTCGAACGGCCCCGCCCGCTGGTGGAGCGGCACCTGCGCTTCACGGTCGCGGAGCGCATGGACGCGCGCGGCGCCGTCGCCCTGCCGCTCGACGAGGCCGACGTTCGCGCGGTCGGACAGTCGCTGGCCGGCCTCGGGATCGAGAGCGTCGCGGTCGCGCTGCTGCATGCCTATGCCAATCCGGCGCACGAGCGCCGCGTGCGTGAGATCCTCGCAGAGTCCCTCCCCGGCGCGTCGATCAGTCTCTCGAGCGAGGTGTCGCCCGAGATCCGCGAGTACGAGCGGACGTCCACCGTCGTCGCCAACGCCTACGTCCAGCCGCTGATGGCGGGCTACCTGCGGCGGCTCGACTACGAACTCGCCGCGCGCGGCTTCCGCTGCCCCGTCTACCTCATGACCTCGGGCGGCGGCCTGACGACGCTCGAGGCCGCGGCACGATTCCCCATCCGCCTCGTGGAGAGCGGGCCGGCCGGCGGAGCCATCCTCGCGAGCCACCTGGCGCGCGGCAACGGCATCGCCAAGGCGCTGTCCTTCGACATGGGCGGCACGACCGCGAAGATCTGCCTCATCGACGACGCAACGCCGCAGTCCTCGCGCGCCTTCGAGGTCGACCGGCGCGACCGCTTCAAGAAAGGCAGCGGCTTTCCGCTGCGCATCCCCGTCATCGAGATGGTCGAGATCGGCGCGGGTGGCGGCTCCATCGCCAGGGTAGATGCGCTGCGGCGCATCACGGTGGGGCCGGACAGCGCCGGCTCCGAGCCCGGCCCGGCCTGCTACGGACGCGGCGGGGAGCGGCCCACGGTGACGGATGCCGACGTCGCGCTCGGGCGCATCGACGCGGCCGGCTTCGCCGGCGGGCGCATGCCGCTCGACCCGACCCGCGCGGAGGGGGCGCTGCTCGCCCATGTCGGCCAGCCGCTGGGCCTCGATGCTCCGCTTTCGGCCTATGGCGTCGCCGAGATGGTGGACGAGACCATGGCCAACGCGGCCCGCGTGCACGCCGTCGAGCGGGGCAAGGTCGCGGCGGACTACACGCTCATTGCCTTCGGCGGCGCCGCGCCGCTGCATGTCGCAAGGCTGGCGGAGAAGCTGGGCACTCCGTCCGTCGTGATCCCGCCCAACGCGGGCGTCGGTTCGGCCGTCGGCTTCCTGCGCGCGCCGCTCTCCTTCGAGGTGGTGCGCAGCCGCCGCATGACGCTCGGCGCCTTCGACGCAGCGGAGGCGAACGCGCTCGTCGCGGCCATGCGCGAGGAGGCCGAGGCCGTGGTGAGGCCCGGCGCAGGGGAGGATGCCGTCCTCACCGAAACCCGCGCGGCGCTGATGCGCTATGTCGGCCAGGGCCACGAGATCGTCGTGGCGCTTCCGGAGGGGACCTTCGGGCCGCAGACGCCGGCCGTGCTCGCCGAGCGTTTCGCGGCCGCCTACACGGCCCTGTTCGCCCGCACGATCCCCGACGCCCCCGTCGAGATCCTCTCCTGGACGCTCGCCGTCATCGGCCCGGCCGAAACGGGGCCGACCGGCGATCCCGTTCTCGCTCCTGTCCCCGCAGCCGACGCCGTGCCGTCGGGCTGGCGGGACGTGTATGACGCCATGACCGGGGTGACGGCACGCTGGCCCGTCCACGAGCGCGCGGCGCTGCGCCCGGGACACCGGGTCATCGGCCCGGCCGTCATCGCCGAGGACGAGACGACCACGCTCGTGACCGCGACCTTCGACGCCGGAGTGAACACGCTCGGCTGCATCGTCATGACCCGCAAGACTGCTTCCGAAGAGAACTGGGCCGCCGCATGACCGCTCCCGCGACCGCCGCCGGCCTCGCCGGCCTCAGCCACCAGATCATGTGGAACCGCCTGCTCGCGATCGTCGAGGAGCAGGCCCAGACGCTCCTGCGCACGGCGTTCGCGCCGATCGTTCGGGAGTGCGGCGACCTCTCCGCCGGCGTGTTCGACCTCAGGGGCCGGATGCTGGCACAGGCCGTCACCGGGACGCCCGGCCACATCAACTCGATGGCGGCGTCGGTGAACCACTTCATCCGGCACTTCCCGCTGGAGACGATGCGCGAAGGCGACGTCTACATCACCAACGACCCCTGGATGGGCAGCGGCCACCGCAACGACCTGGTGGTGACGACCCCGGTCTTCCGCCGCGGCCGACTCGTGGCGATCTTCTCTTGCACCAGCCACCTGACGGACCTGGGCGGCATCGGCTTCGGGCCGGACGCGACCGATGTCCACATGGAGGCGCTCGGCATTCCCATGCTGAAGCTCTTCGACCGCGGCGTTCTCAACGAGACGCTGATGGCGATGGTGAAGGAGAACACCCGCCTGCCGATCGAGTGCGAGGGCGACATCTACTCGCTCGCCAACTGCAACGAGATCGGGGCGAGGCGGCTCGTCGAGATGATGGACGAGTTCGACCTCGACGACCTCGGTCCACTCGCCGACCACGTCGTCGACAGCTCTCGCGCCGCCGTCATGGAGGCCTTCGCCGCGCTGCCGCGCGGCACGTGGACCAACAGCATGACCTGCGACGGCTACGACGAGCCGGTGACGCTGACGGCGACGCTCACGATCGCCGACGACGGCATCCACGTGGACTACGCCGGCACGTCGGGACAGTCGCGCAAGGGCATCAACGTGCCCCTCACCTACGCCACGGCCTACACCGTCTTCGGCCTCGCCAGCGCGCTGGTGCCTCAGGTCCCCAACAATGCCGGCTCCCTGTCGCCCTACACGGTGACGGCGCCGCCGGGCTGCATCGTCAACGCGCTGAAGCCGGCACCCGTGACCTGCCGGCACATCATCGGCCAGATGCTGCCCGACGTCGTGTTCGGGTGCCTGAAGCAAGCCCTGCCCGACCGGGTCCCGGCGGAAGGCACGTCGTGCCTCTGGAACGTCACCTTCCGCGGCCACGACCCGCTGGCGGAGCGCGAGTTCGTCTACACGGTGGTGACCAACGGCGGCACGGGGGCGCGGCCGGGCCGCGACGGCCTGTCGGCCACGGCCTATCCGAGCGGGGTGCGGGGCACGCCGATAGAGATCGTCGAGGCCATGACGCCGCTTCTCTTCTGGCGCAAGGAATTCCGCGTCGGCTCGGGCGGCGCGGGGGCGTTCCGCGGCGGCCACGGGCTCGACATGGAGATCGAGAACCGGTCCGGCCGCAGCATGGACCTGCTCGCGTCCTTCGACCGCATCGAGCACCCGCCGCGCGGCCGCGACGGCGGGGGCGACGGGCGCGCGGGCGAGCTGCTTCTGCGGGGTAGCGGCGAGCGGCTGCGGGGCAAGGGCACGCAGCACATTCCGGCGGGAGAGCGCCTCGTCGTCCGCACGCCCGGCGGCGCGGGGCTCGGACGCCCGTCCGACAGGCAAGCGGACCTCGTCGCGCGGGACCGGCGCGACGGGCTCGACTCCTCCGGCTGAGATCGCGCTGATGGCGCGGACCCGTGCGACGCAGGCGCTCGAGCGCCTCGGGATCGCCCACGAGGTGAAGACCTACGCCTACGACCCCTCGGCCGACCGGATCGGCCTGCAGGCGGCGGAGGCGCTCGGCGAGCCTCCGGCGGTCGTCCTGAAGACGCTGATGACCGAGGTGGACGGCAAGCCGGCCTGCGTGGTCCTGGCCTCCGATGCCGAGGTGAGCATGAAGCGCCTCGCGGCGGCGCTCGGGGCCAAGGGCGCCCGGATGATGAAGCCGGAGGCGGCGGAGCGAATCACCGGGTACCACGTCGGCGGGATCAGCCCGTTCGGGCAGAAGCGGGTCGTTCCGACCGTTGTCGACGCGTCGGCGCTCGGCCACGGGCATGTCTACGTGAATGGGGGCCAGCGGGGCGTGCAGATCCGTTTGACGCCAGCCGACCTCATGCGCGGATTGGCGGCCGTCGTTGCGCCGCTGGCGGCCTGAGGGCCGACGTGCACATTTTTGCACCATGTTGCACTGCAGTGTGGCACGTCATGCCTAGAACGTAGGCGATACGGGCCTAAGCCTTTCGTTTGTCAGCACAAACACGAAAGGCAGAAAATCTTTCTCGAAACCCTTGTCATGCTGCGCTGCAACATCTATATAGGGGTCGTGGCGTTCGCGCCACTTGCCCTCCTTGGGCGTTTCCTCCCTAGACTTGGGCCGGCTCGTGAGCCGGCCTTTTTTCTTGCCGCGGCGTGCCCCCTGGCCAGACGCCGCGTCGCCCCCGTCTCTGGGAAACCTGACGCCTGGCGCGTCAGAGCTTCTTTCCGTCCGGACCGAACGACTTGAGGTACGCCACGAGGTCGTTGACCTCCTGCTCGTTCGTGATGCCGGCGAAGATCATCTTCGTGCCGGGCACCTTCGCCTTCGGGTTCTTGATGTACTCACGGAAGGTCGCCTCGTCCCAGGTGATGCCCGAGCTCTTGTTGGCCTCCGAGTAGTTGTAGCCCTCATAGGAGCCGGCCTTGCGGCCGATCACGCCGTTGAGGACCGGTCCGACCGCGTTCTTCGCGTTCTCGCCGATCTGGTGGCAGGCGCGGCACTTGAGGAAAACCTTTTCCCCGGCGGCAGCGTCCTGGGCCAGAGCCGCAGCCGATGACAGCGCGAGAGCCGCAGCTGCGGCCAGCACGGTGTGAATCGTCTTCATGTTGGATGTCTCCTGCGTGGGCCGGTTTTCGGCCGCTCATTTTACGCCGGGGACGTGTGGATGGATCGCAAGACCTCTCGTCCTCGTGAATGGCGGCACCCGGATGTCAAGGCAGCGTGACACTTTGTGACGCGCAGGCTAAGGTCCGTCGGCGCGCGACTGCGCTCATGCGCGTCGCTTCGACGTCTCCTCCGGCCCGGCCGCAGGGCGCGCGCCTGGCGGTGGGGCAATTTGGACGATGGCAGTCGCGTTTCCTTTCTCGGCGATCGTGGGCCAGGACGAGATGAAACTCGCCCTCATGATCGCGGCCGTGGATCCTTCCGTCGGCGGCGTTCTCGTCTTTGGTGACCGCGGCACCGGCAAGTCGACCGCCGTGCGTGCCCTCGCGGCGCTCCTGCCTGCCATGCGCGTGGTCGATGGCTGCCGCTACGGCTGTGATCCGGATGGCGCCGGCGGGCGCTGCGCCGACTGTGCCGACCGGATGGGCGAGAAGCGCAAGACGCGGCTGGCTCCCGTGCCGGTTGTCGACCTGCCGCTCGGCGCCACCGAGGACCGCGTCGTCGGCGCCCTCGATCTCGAAAAGGCACTGGCAAGCGGCGAGAAGGCCTTCGAACCCGGCCTCCTCGCCCGCGCACACCGGGGCTTCCTCTACATCGACGAGGTGAACCTGCTGGAAGATCATCTCGTCGACCTGCTGCTGGACGTCGCCGCGTCCGGCGAGAACGTCGTCGAGCGCGAGGGTCTCTCCGTGCGCCACCCGGCCCGCTTCGTCCTCGTCGGCTCCGGCAACCCGGAGGAAGGCGAGTTGCGGCCGCAGTTGCTCGACCGGTTCGGCCTTTCCGTCGACGTCAGGACGCCGACCGACATCCCCACGCGGGTGGAGGTGGTGCGACGTCGCGACGCCTTCGAGCGCGATCCGGCGGGCTATGCCGCCCAGTGGGAAGGCAAGGACAAGGCGCTGCGCCGGCGCATCGCAGCCGCGCGCAACCGGTTGCAGACGGTCGACGTGCCCACTGCGACACTGGAATCGGCCGCTCGGCTCTGCCTCGCGCTGGGGACCGACGGTCTCCGTGGAGAGCTCACGCTGCTGCGGACGGCGCGGGCGCTGGCGGCGCTGGAAGGCGCCGACAGCGTCGGGCTCGCGCAGTTGCGGCGCATCGCGCCGCCGGCGCTCCGGCATCGGCTGCGCCGCAACCCGCTCGACGACGCGGGCTCGGACGTGCGCGTGGAGCGTGCCATCTCCGAGGTCCTCGCCGCATGAGCGAGGCCGCCGCCCCGTCGGCGTGGGCGGAGGCTTTGGCAGCCGCCATGCTCGCGGCGGTCGATCCCTGCCATCTCGCCGTCTGCGTGAAGGCCCGGCCCGGCCCGGCGCGAGAGCAGTGGCTCGCCGTCCTGCGCGGGTCCCTGCCGGCGGGAACGCCCTGGCGAAAACTGCCGTCCCACGTCACGGACGACAGGCTTCTCGGCGGGCTTGATCTCTCCGCCACGCTCTCCGGCGGCCGTCCCGTCCTCCAGCGCGGCCTCCTCGCCGAGTGCGACGGCGGCTTTCTCGTTGTTCCGATGGCCGAGCGGCTCTCCGCCGGCACCGCCTCCCGTCTCTCGGCGGCGCTCGACCGCGGCGAGATCGCGGTGGAGCGCGACGGCCTCGCCGCCCGTCTTCCGGCACGCATCGGCCTCGTGCTTCTCGACGAGGGCATCGATGACGAGGCGCCACCCGCGGCCCTCCTCGAGCGCTGCGCCATGCTCGTCGACATCGACGCCATCACGGCGGGCGAGGCCGCCGAGGGCGAGGCCGACCCGGCCGGCGTTGCGGCCGCGCGCGCCGTTCTGCCGGGCGTGACCGCGACCGAGGCCGACGTCGCGGCGCTCGTCGAAACCGCGGCCGCGTTCGGCGTTCCGTCGCTACGCGCGCCGCTGGCCGCCTTGCACGCTGCGCGTGCATCCGCGGCCCTCGACGGTCGGGATGCCGTCACGCGCGACGACATCGTCCGCGCCGCCAGACTCATCCTCCTCCCGCGCGCGACCCGACTGCCGCAGGAGTCCGAGCAGCCCGACGAACAGCAGCAGCCCGAGCCGCCCCCGGAGGATCCGCAGGCCGAGAACCAGCCGCGCGAGGACGGGCCGCTGGAGGACCGGATCGTCGACGCGGTCGCCGCCACGATCCCGGCCGGCCTGCTGGCGCGGCTGCAGGCGGGCATCGCCGCGCGCCAGCGCGCGGCGTCCGCGGGCAAGGCCGGCGCGGCGCAGTCGTCCGCTCTGCGGGGGAGGCCGCTCGGCAGCCGTCGTGGTGAGCCACGAGCCGGTGCAAGGCTCGACGTGGTCGAGACGCTGCGTGCCGCGGCTCCGTGGCAGCGGCTGCGGCGAGCGGCTGGGTCCGGCCGGGTCCAGGTGCGCAGCGACGATTTCCGCATCCGTCGCTTCGCGGAGAAGCGGGAGACGACCACCATCTTCGCCGTCGACGCGTCAGGATCGTCGGCCCTGCACCGCATGGCGGAGGCGAAGGGCGCGGTCGAGCTGCTGCTCGCCGACTGCTACGTGCGCCGCGACAGCGTCGCGCTGGTCGCCTTCCGGGGCACGCAGGCCGAGCTGCTGCTGCCGCCGACGCGCTCGCTCGTCCGCGCCAAGCGCAGCCTCGCCGCCCTGCCCGGCGGCGGCGGCACGCCGCTCGCGTCGGGCCTCGACGCGGCCCTCGCGGTCGCCGAGGCGGCGCGGCGGCGCGGCCAGACCCCGGTCATCGTGGTGCTGACCGACGGGCGCGCCAACATCGCGCGCGACGGGCGGCAGGGACGCGGGCCCGCGGCGGAGGACGCGCTTGCGGCGGCGGGTCGGATCCGCGCGACCGGCATCGCCTCCCTCCTCATCGACATCTCGCCCCGCCCCGCCGAGCAGGGCGCCGGCGTTGCGGCGGCCATGGGCGGGCGTTACCTGCCGCTGCCGCATGCGGATGCGGCCCGGGTCTCGTCCGTCGTCCGTTCGATCGCCGCGAGCGGTTGAGGACAGCGCTCGACGGCTTGCCAATCACGTTGACACTGATAGTGTCAGTATATGTTGACACTCGATCCCGTCCGCTCCAGCCCGCCGGTGGCGGAGGACCGGCGACCGCTTGCGGTCGTCGTCGGCAGCGGGTTCGGCGGGCTCGCCGCCGCGGTCCGGCTCGGCGCACGGGGCTACCGGGTCGAAGTCCTTGAGCGGCTGGAGCAGCCGGGCGGACGCGCCAGCGTCTTCCGGCAGGACGGATTCGTCTTCGACGCGGGCCCGACCATCATCACCCTGCCCTCGCTGTTCGAAGAGCTGTGGGCCCTGTGCGGCCGGCGCCTGGAAGATGATGTCGACCTGCGGCCCCTGGATCCCTTCTACCGGATCATCTTCCCGGACGGGTCGAGCTTCGCCTGTTCCGGCGACGACGTCGCGATGCGCGAGGAGGTGCGGCGGATCAATCCGGCCGACCTCGACGGCTACGAACGCTTCCTGCGGGTGAGCAAGGAGATCTACGGCTTCGCATTCGAGCAGCTTGGCCAGATCCCGTTCAACACACTGGGCACGATGGCGAAGGCGGTCCCGGGCTTCGTCCGGCACCGCGCCGATCGCTCGGTCCACGCGCTGGTGAGCCGCTACATCCGCGACCCCAAGCTGCGCATCGCCTTCAGCTTCCACCCCCTCTTCATCGGCGGGAACCCGTTCCGGGTGACGTCGATGTACGCGCTCGTAAGCTATCTCGAGCGGCGCTTCGGCGTGCACTTCGCGATGGGCGGCACGGGCGAGCTGGTCAAGGGCCTCGTCGGCCTGATCGAAGGCCAGGGCAACCGCGTCCGCTGCAGCACGGAGGTCGCCCGCATCGACGTCGTGGAAGGCCGGGCGACGGGCGTGACGCTCGCAAACGGTGATCGCATCGCGGCGGACGTGGTGGTGTCGAACGCCGACTCGGCCTGGACCTACACGAAACTGCTGCCGCCCGGCGCCTCGCGCCGCTGGTCGCCGGAGAAGATCGCGAAGGCCGACTACTCCATGTCGCTGTTCGTCTGGTACTTCGGCACGAAGCGGGTCTACCCGCACGTCGACCACCATACGATCCTGCTCGGACCGCGCTATCGCGGGCTCCTCGACGACATCTTCCGCCGGAAGGTGCTCGCCGACGACTTCAGCCTCTACATCCACCGGCCGACCGCGACGGACCCGTCGATGGCGCCTCCGGGCTGCGACACATTCTACGCGCTGTCACCCGTGCCGCACCTGCAGGCCGGCGTCGACTGGGAACGCGAGGCCGAGCCATACCGGCAACGCATCGAGGCGGCCCTGTCGGAACGGCTGATGCCGGGCCTGAAGGATGTCGTGGTGTCCTCGAAGGTGATCACGCCGATCGACTTCCGGGACCGGCTGTCCTCCATCCACGGCGCCGCCTTCGGGCTCGAGCCGACGCTGCTGCAGAGCGCGTGGTTCCGCCCGCATAACGTCAGCGAGGACATCGCCAACCTCTACCTCGTCGGCGCCGGCACGCATCCGGGCGCCGGCGTGCCGGGCGTGATCTCGTCCGCGCGCATCCTCGACCAACTGGTGCCCCATGGCGCGACGCTCCGCTGACCGCCGCGCCGAGGCCGACTACGAGGCCTGCCGGGCGCTCATCCGGCAGGGATCGAAGACCTTCTTCGCCGCCTCGCTGCTGCTGCCCGACGAGGTGCGGCGCTCCTCCTACGCGCTCTACGCCTTCTGCCGCCTGTCCGACGACGCGGTCGACGCGCCGGATGCCCGGCGCGACGCCGTGGAGCGCCTGCAGCGACGGCTGGACCGCATCTACGAGGGTCGGCCCGGCGCGCACGCGGCCGACCGCGCCTTCGCGGACGTCGTGGCCCGCACCGCGCTGCCGCGCGCCCTGCCCGAGGCGCTGCTCGAGGGACTGGCATGGGACGCCGACGGCCGGCGCTACGAGACGCTCGCCGACCTGCGCGCCTATGCGGCCCGCGTCGCTGCCACGGTCGGCGCCATGATGACGGTGCTCATGGGCGTGCGGCACGGGCCGACGCTGGCGCGGGCCTGCGACCTCGGCGTCGCGATGCAGCTCACCAACATCGCCCGCGACGTGGGCGAGGACGCCCGCAACGGGCGGATCTACCTGCCGCTCGACTGGCTGCAGGAGGAAGGCCTGGACGCCGACGGCTTCATCGCCGCCCCCTCCCCCTGTGCGCGGACCGCCCGCCTCGTCGAGCGCCTGCTCGCGGCGGCCGACGCGCTCTACGAGCGCGCCACGGGCGGCATCGCCGGCCTGCCGCCGGCCTGCCGGCCCGCCATCCATGCCGCGCGCCTGATCTACCGCGAGATCGGCCGGGAGGTGGCACGCAACGGCTTCGACTCGGTGACGCGCAGGGCCGTGGTACCGACCTCCCGCAAGCTGACGCTCGTCGCCGCGGCGCTGGCGGGCGCTGCCACGGCGGGCGGACGCGGCATGGCCGTGGACCCGCTGCCAGAGACGCGATTCCTCGTGGAGGCGGCGGCGGCCGG
Source organism: Alsobacter sp. R-9 (assembly GCF_054612375.1). Taxonomy (NCBI): domain Bacteria; kingdom Pseudomonadati; phylum Pseudomonadota; class Alphaproteobacteria; order Hyphomicrobiales; family Alsobacteraceae; genus Alsobacter; species Alsobacter sp. R-9. Next base: position 292,461 of record NZ_JBTSWJ010000004.1, read on the forward strand.
CGTCAGCCCCGCCGAAGCAGACGTCACGGGCGCCGGGCCGCTGCAGGCGGTCGATCAGCGGATCGGCTGGGTCATCGACCTGTTCGGCAAGATCGAGGAGCGCCAGCACGCCATGCCCGGGCCGGCGGACCGCGGGCGCGTCCTCGCTCCCTGACGGGCATCCGGTGCGGCGCAACGCGCGTATCGACCGCGGAGGGTCTCCATGGACGACGCGACGCCGCTGATCCTGATCGAACTCGTGCTCACCTTCGGAGGCGTGCTCGCCTTCGCGTGGTGGCAGCTGCGTGAACTCAACCAGCGCGCTGCTGCGCGAGAGGCCGCCCGGCGGGAGGCCGAAGCGCGCGGCGAGCCGCCGCCGGAGGGCTGACGCTCACGGCTTGCGCGGCTTGAGCAGCAGCAGGAGCGAGCCCGAGACGATGAGAGCGGCGCCCGCCAGCGCGCTCCACGTCGGCCACTCGCCGAAGCCGAGGATGCCGATGAGCACGGCCCAGACGAACCCGGTGTACTCCACCGCGCCCACGCGCGCGGCCGGGGCACGCTTGAAGGCCTGCGCGAAGAGGAAGTGGCCCAGCGTGCCAAGGATGCCGATGACCGCGACGGACACCGGCTCGGCCCGCATGAGTGCGAAGGGCGCCGAGGTCGCGGCCGCGAGCGGCAGGGCCATGCTGGCCGTGAAGAGATTCTGCGTGGCGACGATCCAGGTGATGTGGTCGCTCGCCGTGCGGGCGCGCAGAAGCACCATGGCCAGCGCGTAGGTGAACGCCGCCGCGATGGCTGCCGCCACACCCTTCGCGTCGTGGCCGAAACCGTCGCGACCGAGCCCCTTGCCCACGGCGATGACGAGCACGCCGGCGAAGCCGAGCACGATGGCGAAGCCGGTCGCCGGGCTCACCCGCTCGCCCAGGATAACGCGGCCGAGGAGCGCCATGAAGAGTGGCGCCAGGTAGCCGAAAACCACCGCCTCGACGAGCGGCAGCTGCGAGAGCGCGTAGAAGAAGAAGACCGCCGTGGCGAGGACCGTCACCGAGCGGACGGCATTGGCCCTGATCATCTCGCGCGTCGGCCACGGGGGGCGCTGGATGAGCAGCAGCGGGATGCAGCACAGCGTGCCGACGACGTAGCGGGCGGCGACGAGGTCGAACGTGCTCCACTGCGCGGTCAGGCTCTTGATGACGGCGTCCATCGCCGTCAGCACGATCAGCGCCAGGACCGCGAGCAGGATCGGCAGGGCCGAGGGGTCGTTGCGGTCGGTGCTCACGCCCCGGCACGCCCGGCGATGGCGCGGGAGAAGCCGAACTCGAGCGAGCGGGCGGCATCATGCAGCGCGCGGGTGCCGGGAAAGCGCTCGAACCCGTGCCGCTGGTAGAAGCGGTGGCCGGCGGTGAACCGGGTGTCCGACCACAGCACGAGGCGGTGTCCGCCCCGCGCCCGGGCGTGGTCCTCGGCGAGGCCGAGCAGGGTCGCCGCGAGGCCGCGCCCCCGCATGCCAGCGGCCAGGTAGACCTTGAAGAGCTCGAAGACGTCGGGGCGGACAGTGCGGGCCACGGCAAGCGAGCCGATGACGCGGTCTCCCTCCGTCACGACCCACAGCGCTCCGTCGTGCGCCGCAAAGTGGGTGGCTGGCGCCGCGAGTTCAGGGAACTCCGCGTCGACGAAGGGGCAGTCCTCGTACTCGGCGAAGACGCCGGCGATGAGAGCCCGGATGCCGGGCCCGTCGGCGTCGACGGCCGTTCGGATGGTGAGAGAGGATGTGGCTGACATGGGTCGGGGGACAGGCCGCGGCGGGGCTACCGCTTCTCGCATGAACGACGGGCGGGGAGAAGGGGGCAACCGCCGGGATCGCCCCTCCTCGGGCCGGCCCACGACCGGGTCAGCCGCCGCGCTCGTCCTCGTCGGCGAGCATCCGGTCCACCTGGGCCTGCGTGAGATGCCCGTCGTCCGACTGCAGGCGAGGTCCGTTCTCGAGGGTGCCGGCATTGGCGCGGCGGGGCCGCACCTCCTCCGCGAGCCGATCCGACACATCGGCGGGAGTGTCGACCACGGCGCGGACCGCCGCCAGCCGCGACTCGAGGTCGGCCAGCAGTCCGACCACGTTGCCGATGCGCTGGCCGGTGAGATCCTGGAAGTCGCAGGCCTGGAAGATCGCCAGCGCCCGCTCGGAGATGTCGTCGATGGCGTCGGCTGCCGGGCCGCGGCCGACGAGTACGCGCAGGCGCTCGGCCGCGCCGTCGATCTCCTCGCTCGCGGCCAGGATGGCATGGGCGGCGCGGGCGGCGTCCGCCACGACGGCCTCGAGCTCGGTCATGGCCCTCCGCAGGCCCGTCCCCGCCACCAGCGCGGCGCGAACGACCCCGACCGACCGGTCGGACACGGCAGGCGACGGCTCGACCGGGCCCGGGCGGGAGCCCGCGCTGCGCTCGATCCGGTAGAGCCTGGTGGTGACGGCCATGCTGGAGACCCCGGCGCCACGGATCCGGCGCCGTCGGGGAGTGTGCCGCACAGCGGCGAAGAGCGCGTTAACGCCGGCGGCGCATGGCGCCGGCCCGTCAGCCAGGAAGCGCAACCGCAAGTATTCGTTCACCACGGTCGTTGACCGGCGGATAACCCTGCCCGCCGATGATCGCGGCCGTCCGGACAGGAGGTCCGGGCCGATCGCGAGGACCGTCATGAACAAGACCCTGCTCCTCGGCCTGATGGCCGCAGCCCTTGCCGCCGCGGCCCCCGCCGCCGCGCAGACCCGCCCCAATCTCGGCGGCGGCTTCATCGAGCTGCTGATGACCGGCCGCGACCCCACCCCCTCGCGCGGCGCCTCACCTGCGACCGGGATGATGCAAGCACCGTCTGCACCGGCGACGGTGAGCACCGCGGCGCTGGCCGGCCCCGCGACCCGCATCCCGTCAGGCTCCGGGCAGATCGAGCAGGCGTTCGACCCCAAGTTCGCGCGGCAACGGGTCGACTTCGAGGGCACCTACGCCCCGGGCACCATCCTCATCGACATCGAGGAGAAGTTCCTCTTCCTCATCCTCCCCGGCGGACAGGCGATCCGCTACGGCATCGGCGTCGGCCGGCCCGGCTTCCTCTGGACCGGCACGAAGAACGTGACGCGAAAGGCCGAGTGGCCAGACTGGACGCCGCCGCCGGAGATGCTGAAGCGCCGCCCGGACCTGCCGCGCTTCATGGAGGGAGGGCCGGACAACCCGCTGGGCGCGCGAGCGCTCTATCTCGGTTCGTCGCTCTACCGGATCCACGGCACCAACGAGCCGAACACGATCGGGACGAACGTCTCGTCGGGCTGCATCCGCATGCTGAACGAGGACGTGATCGACCTCTACAACCGCGTGAAGGTCGGCACCCGCGTCGTCGTGATCTGAGGGGGCTTCAGCCGGACGCGCCGTTGGCCCGGCCCGCGATGACGAGGCCGAGGTCGACGAGCCTTCGCCAGATGGCCTCGGCGTCGTCGGCGAAGCTGAACAGCGACAGGTCGGCGCGCTCGACGACGCCGGCCTCTGCCATCGCCTCGAAGTTCACGATCCGCGTCCAGTAGGCGCGGTCTGCGAGCACGATCGGAACGCGCGGCGCCTTGCCCGTCTGGCGCAGCGTCAGCATCTCGAAGAGCTCGTCGAGCGTCCCGAAGCCGCCGGGGAACACGACCAGCGCGTTGGCGCGCATCGCGAGATGCATCTTGCGCATCGCAAAGTAGTGGAAGTTGAAGGTGAGGTCCGGCGTCGAGTAGGGGTTGGGCTCCTGCTCGTGCGGCAGGGTGATGTTGAAGCCGATGGACGGCGCGCCGGCGTCGCGGGCGCCGCGGTTGGCGGCTTCCATCACGCCCGGACCACCGCCGGTGGCAATGACGTTGTCCCTCAACCCGCCGTTCTGCGTCAGCGCGCCGCCGCGCTGCGACGCCAGTTGCCCGAAGCGGCGGGCCACGGCGTACCAGCGGGCGCCGTCCGCGCCGAGCGGGCCGGCCCCGTCCTCCCGGGCGCGAGCGGAGCCGAACACCACGATCGTGGAGCGGACGCCCCAATGGCGCAGATGCTCCTCCGCCTTGGCGTACTCGAGCATGAAGCGCACGCCGCGCATGCTGTCGCCGAGGAGGAACTCGGAATCGAGCGCCGGCAGCCTGAAAGCCGCCGACGCCTTCTGGGGTGCGTTGTCGTCGGTCACGGACGACGGGTATCAGGCCCAGTCGCCGCCGTCATCGCCCATGTCGCCGCCGTCGTCGAAGGCGGCAGTGTCGTAGCCGCCATCGTCGGCCATGGGGTCGTCGGGCGCCGCATGGCTCGCCGGGCTCGCCTCGGGCGAACCGCCGAGCGCCTGGCCCACCTGATCGCCCAGCGAACCGTCGCTCAGGCTGGTCACCGGGTCGGTGAGGCTCGAGGCGAGGTCGCCGCCGTGGCTCTGCATGAGCGACTGGATGCCCGAGAACAGCAGCGCGCCACCGGCGACGCCGGCGGCCGTGGCCATGGCGCTGCGCAGGAAGCTGCCGCCGGCCGGTGCACCGCCCATGGCGGCCTGCTGGCCGCCCCACGGGCCGGCCGGCCGGGCCGGCATGCCCGGAACGCCCATGGGCGCCGCTGCCTGCCGCGCGCCGAAGGAGGGAATCCCGCTCGCCGAGCGCTGGGGCGCGGCGGGCTGGGCCGGACGCGGCGGCTCGCCGCCAAAGAGCGACTTGCCGAAGCCGCCGAGGAAACTGCCGGCGCCCTGCTCGGCGGTCCGGCGGGCCTCGGCGAGTTCGGCCTCGAGTTCCTGGATGCGGGCGGCGGCGGCCTTGAGCCCCTCCTCCTGCACGATGACGGCCTGTGCCAGCAGATAGGGCGCGTAGGGCTGCGCACGCACGGACTCGGCGATGAGGGCCTCGGCGTCACGGTCGCGCGGCGCCGCTGCGTTCTGCCTCACGCGGTCGAAGAGACCTTCGAGCAACTGACGTTCATCGGGGGTCATGATCGATCCTCGCTGGTGGCGCCGGCCTCCGCGCCGGCGTCGCAGCCGGTATGTGGGAAGCGCGGGGCCGTTCACCAAGGGCCAACCCATGCGAAGGGCGCCCGCCTCGCGGCGGACGCCCTGCCGAACGACGACGTATGCGCCGATCAGAACTCTTCCCAGCCGGCCCCTCCGCCCGCGGCGCGGCGCGGTTGCGGGGCCGGGCGTGCGGCCGCGGGCTTCGCCGCCAGCTTCGGCGCCGGCTTGCCGGCTCCGGCGCGGGCGGCTCGCGGTTCCTCGGCGAAGGCATCCGCGGCGAGACGCCGCAGGCGATCCGGCTCGCTCGTCGCGGCCGGGGTCCGGGCCGCCGCCGCATGGCTCGTGCGGAACGTCGCGACGAGGTCGTTGAGCCGCTGGATCTGGCTGGAGAGGGAGGCCGCGGAGGCGGCGCTTTCCTCGGCGAGCGCCGCGTTCTGCTGGGTCATCTCGTCCATGTGGGCGACGGCCTGGCTCATCTCGTCGATGCCGTTGGCCTGCTCGCTCGAGGCCGCCGAGATTTCGCTCACCGTCCCCGCCACCTTCTGCGAGGCCTCGACGATCCGGCCGAGCGCATCCCCCGCGGAGCGCACCAGCTTGACGCCCTGGGCGACCTCTGTCGTCGACGTGTTGATCAGCGCCGTGATGTCCTTGGCGGCGTCGGACGAACGCTGGGCGAGCGTGCGCACCTCGCTGGCGACGACCGCGAAGCCCTTGCCGGCCTCGCCGGCGCGAGCCGCCTCGACGGCGGCGTTGAGGGCGAGCAGGTTCGTCTGGAACGCGATGTCGTCGATGACCGACGTGATGTCGGTGATCTTCTGGCTCGCCTGCTCGATCCGGGTCATCGCGTTGACGGCCTGGGTGACGATGGAGCCGCCGTTCTCGGCGACCTTCATCGCCTCCTCGGCGAGGTCGACGGCCTGACGGGACGACTGAGCGGAGGCCTTCACCGACGCGGCGAGTTCCTCCGTCGTGGCGGCCGTCTCCTCCAGCGAGGAGGCCTGCTCCTCGGTGCGGCGGGAGAGATCGTCGGCACCGGCGTTGATCTCGCGGGCGGCGCCGGCGACGTCGACAGCGGTGGTCTGGATGGTCGCCACCGTGTCGGAGAGGCGTGCGATCGTCTCGTTGAGGCTCGCCTGCAGCTCGCCGAAGACGCCTTCGTACGAGCTGGTCACGGTGCGGGTCAGGTCCCCGTGCGACAGCGCCGAGAGAGTCTGGGCGAAGTCCTTCATCACGACCTCGACCGTCTCCGACACGCGGTTCATGCCGGCCGCGATCTCGCGGACGAAGCCCTGCTTGTCGTCCATGGCAAGCCGGCGCGTGAAGTCGCCGCGGCTGGCCGCATCGACGACGCCGGCGACCTCGGCCTCGGCCTCGAGTTCGGTCGTGACGTCGCGCCACTCGAGCGTGTGCCCGATCCGCTCCTTGGCTGCGTTGTAGATGTAGGCCATGTCCACCATGATCGTGCGGCCGCCGACGACGTAGCGCACCTTGCGCGTCTCGCCGTTGTCGCTGATCAGGTCGCGCTTCAGCGCCGGGTTCGTGCGATAGCAGTCGATGTGCTGCCCCTGCATCCACTCCAGGCTGAAGCTGGGGTTCGTCGTGCGGAAATTCGGCTCGAGCTGGCGGATGAGCCGCCCGAGCGCGCTGCTCATGTAGATGATGCGCTCGTCGGGGTCCGTGATCATGAGCATCGTCGGCGAGCCGTCGAGCGCCGCGAGCGTCAGCGTCTGCTGTGCTCCGAGGCCCTGGAACATCTTCAGCGCCCGGGCGATGTCGCCGATCTGGTTCCGGTTCTCGGTATAGGGGACGAGCTGCTTGTAGTCGCCACCCTGGAAGCCGCGGATGACGCCGATGAGGTCGGCGATCGGCCGCTGGATGGTGCGGGCGAAGAGCACGGCAAGGCCGAGCACGAGCAGGATCACGATCGCCGCCGCCCCGAGGTTGCGCCCCATCTCGGTGCGCATCTTCACGATGCGGTTCTGAAGGACCGTCACGAGGGCCTTGTCGGATTCGGCGCTCAGCGTGGCAACCTCGGCCACGATGCCGTCGAAGGCGGTCTTGAGCGCCTGCCGGTCCGCCGGGGTGACGGGCGAGCCTTCGGCGCCCTTGCGGATGAGGCCTTCCCCGACGGCATCGAATGCATCGATGCGCGAGAGCATGGGAGCGAGGAGGGGACGGAGCTTCGCCGCGAGCTCGCCATCCATCGCTGCGAGCGCCGAGGCATAGGCCGCCTTCAGGCCGTCGCGCTGGTCGTCGAGATGACCCATGGCGACGCGCATCCGGCCGTAGTCGGCCATCGTGAGCTTGCCCTGCGTGAACAAAGGCTCGGCGCCGCGCAGGAAGTCCACCGTCGCTGCGGTGACACCGGGAAGGCGGTTCGTGATCGCATCGATGAGGTAGAAGGAATCGAGGTCCGGATCGAGCGTCAGGTTCGAGCCATCGGCCACCTTGCGCAGCGCGAGCTGGCCGCTCTCGAGAGCTTCGGCGACCTTGCCCGCCGCGAGGTGGCCCACGAAGGCCGCAACCGTCTCGCCGCTGCCGAACAACGCGTCGTTGGCGGGCGCAACGGACTTCAGCGCAGTGGCCGACGCCGCCATGCGCGAGGCGTCGCCGCTGGCCGCGGCGGCATAGGCCTGCAGGATCTTGTCGACATAGGCGACGCCGGCGATCTCCTTGCGGGCGAAGGCGTCATCCTTCAGCACCTGGTTCACGTACAGGAAGGTCAGCAGCGCCAGCGGGGCGGCGACGAGCGCCAGCAGGACGGCAATCTTCGGGCCGATATTGAGATCGAGCGTGCGACGGACGATCGACAGTCCGGACTTCATGGGTGGCCTCACGTGCTCAAATAATGCAGGCGGACCCGTCGTCACTCGCCCGAATGACCTATCCGGCTGCTTGCAGGACTTTTTGTATGCAATTTGGAATAAACATCAGTTAAGCCCACGCTGCGCAAAATCAAGCTTCGACCCCGCTTTTGTAATTGTTTTGCTGACACTGCCAGAACCTGGCAGTGCAATCATTGCGAGTATGTCGGCCGACGGAAACGGAACATTTACGGTGCCGGATCATCATGGGGTCGGTTTCCCACGCTCCGGTCGAGCATGTATCGCGTCGAGTACCACCGTCTCCGCTTCCTCGTCGTCGACGACAACACGTACATGCGGCGCATCGTGAAGACGCTGCTGCACGGGTTCGGCGCGCGCGAGGTCTTCGAGGCGGAGGACGGCGCCGCGGCGCTCGACGCCTTCGCGTCCCACTACCCCGACATCGTGTTCACGGACTGGGAGATGCCGCTCATCAACGGCATCGACATGGCCAAGCTGATGCGCTGTTCCGACAACAGCGTGAACCCCTACGTGCCGATCATCATGGTGACGGTGCACTCCGAGCGCCACCGCGTCATCGAGGCGCGCGATGCCGGCGTGACGGAGTTCCTCGTGAAGCCGTTGTCCGCGCAGGTGGTGCACCAGCGGATCCTCAGCGTGATCGCCCAGCCGAGGCCCTTCATCCGGACGGCGACCTATTTCGGACCTGACCGCCGGCGCACCAAGACCGGCGAGTACAACGGGCCGGAGCGCCGCTCCGGAGGCAACGCCGAACTCATCGCTCCGCGCAAGCTCGCGGCAGGACTCGTGCAGGAGTGACGGGCATGATGAAGAAGCTCAACAACCTCGAGCCGCAGCGGACGGTCCATGCGGACCATTCGGTGATCGTGCCGCCGAACACGCTGCGGGCGAAGGCACTGGTCAAGGTGAAGAAGGGCCAGCAGGAAATCGACGAGATGATCGAGCGCGCCGACAGGGCGCTCGAGTCCCTTGCGCCGAGCTTCACCGAGTGGATGAACAACGAAGTCCTGCGCCTGTTCGAGTCCATGGACACGTTCGACGCCAGCGACCAGGGCGAGGAGGCGAGCAAGGCCTTCTACATCGTGGTCCACGACATCCGCGGCCAGGCCCTGCAGTTCGGCTATCCCATCGCAGGCCAGCTCGCCGGGGGCCTCTGCTCCCTTCTCGAGAGCCGCCACGAGGCGCCCATCCCGGCGATCATCATGCGCCGCTACGTGGAGGCGATCGCCTCCATCGTGCGCGCCGGCATCCGCGACGAGGCGAACTCGCTCGCCGTCGAACTCGCCCGCACCCTCGCGCATGTCGTGACGGAGTACCGCTCCCGCGTCGCGGAAGGTCGCGCCGTGGCCCTGCGCGAACGCGCGGGCGACTGAACTCCGATCCGTTTCCAACCGACGCTCGTCCGCCCTTCGCGTTCGCCTCGAACGCGGAGAGAACAATTTTAAGGGTTGCCCATTATCAAGGTGTAGTTCCCGAATGGGACAACCTTAGGTCGGCTATCTGGAGAAGGGTTGCCCTTGCCGTTCGACCGTTCCCGCCCCGTGCTGGTCGTCGACGACAATTTCGCGATCATCAGGATCGTGAAAACCCTGCTCGGTGCGCAGGGCGTGCGCGAGGTCGACGGAGCGGGCAGCGGGCCGGAGGCGATCCGCCTCCTCGCCAAGAAGCCCTACGGCCTCGTGATCTCGGACTTCTTCATGATGCCGATGAACGGCATCGACCTGAAGCTGGTGATGGATCGCCGCCCCGACTGGAAGGCCATCCCCTTCGTCATCATGACGACGAAGGAGGAGACCTACGACCGCACGAAGTTCGAGCGGGCCCACATCCACAACATCCTGCTCAAGCCCTTCACCGCCGAGACGCTCATCGCCGAGGCGGACCGGGCCGCGGGCTGACACACGCCCGGACGCGTCAGCGGCTCTCCCGCACCACCGCCTGGAGATCGAGCAGGGCGACCACCTCGTCCCCCTTGACCAGCAGCGCCTGCAGCACGTCGTCGCCATCGCCGGCCACTTCGGGCGCCGGACGCAGATCAGACGGAGACACGTCGACGATGTCGGAGACGGCATCCACGAGAATGCCGCCATAGCGCTCGCCGAGATCGATCACGATCACCACTGAGGAGCGGGACACGGGCGACGGGCCGAGGCCGAGGCGCACGCGCAGATCGTAGACGGCGATGATCGCGCCCCGAAGGTTGATGACGCCGAGGACATGGGCTGCCGCGTTGGGCAGCGGTGTCGTGGGCTGCCAGCCCTTGATCTCGCGGACCGATGAGACGTCCACGCCGAAGGAGCGTCCCTCGACCCTGAAGGTGACGACCTGCTGCAGGCGCGCGAGCCCGCCCACGACGGCAGCAGGCGCCGGTGACATCGTGGCTTCGACGGACAGCGTCATGGCGTTCTCCAATCCCATCCTGCCGGCACCGCTCAGCGCGGCAGCCGGCCCAGCATGTCGAGCAGGCGCTGCGGGTCGAACGGCTTCACCATCCATGCCGTCGCGCCGGCCTTGCGACCCTCGGCCTTGATGTCCGAGCTGCTCTCCGTCGTCAGGATGATGATCGGAACGTCGCCGCCATCGGTGCGCTGGCGGACGGCGCGCGTGAACTCGATCCCGTCGAGTACCGGCATGTTGAGGTCCGTGATGACGACGTCGGGACGGTCCTCGGCGAAGCGGGCAAGGCCCTGCTCGCCGTTCTCGGCCTCCACCACCTCGTATCGTGCCGCGCGAAGCGTGCGGCACAGAAGTTCGCGCAACGTGCGCGTGTCGTCGATCGCAAGGATCCGCACCAGTCTTCTCCCTCGCCGGTCGTTGCCGGCTGCCTGCCCTGTTCCGGCGCCATGGCCGGTTTCGCGCGCGACCATGCCGCGCGGGCGTTAAGATTCGGTGGGATGGACGCTCGAAAGCCGGGCGACGAAGCAAAAGCTCCGTCAACGACAGGCACGAGGGGCCCGGAGAGACGGCCGGCGGCGCCGGAGGCTCCGCCCTGCCCTCACTCGAGGATCATGTCGTCCTCGTTGCCGGACTTGGCGATGATGATCTCGCCCTTGTCGGCCAGGCCCTTGGCGATGGCGATGATGCGCTGCTGCGCCTCGTCCACCTCCTTGAGGCGGATGGGACCGAGGCCGGCCATCTCGTCGAGGAAGACTGTCGCCGCGCGCTGCGTCATCTTGCTGGTGAAGAACTCCCGCGTCGCCTGGGACGCGCCCTTCAGCGCCTTGGCGAGCTCCGCCTTGTCGACGTTGCGGATCAGCACCTGCGCCGAATTGGGATCGAGGCGCGTAATGTCCTCGAACGTGAACATCAGGGCACGGATGCGCTCGGCCGACTTGAAGGCCGCCTGCTCCAGCGCCTCCATGAACTTCGTCTCGTTCTGGCGGTCGAAGGAGTTGAAGATCTCGGCCAGCAGGTCATGCGCGTCGCGCCGCGACGTCTGTGACAGGTTGGCGATGAAGTTCGTGCGCAGGCTCTCCTCGATCTGGTCGAGGGTCTCCTTCGACACGGTGTCGATCTGCAGGATGCGCAGCATGACGTCGGTGGCGAACTCCTCCGGCAGGAGGGCCAGAACCTTGGCAGAATGCTCGGCCTTGATGCGGGACAGGATGAGCGCGACGGTCTGCGGGTGCTCCGTCTTCAGGTAGGCGGCGAGCAGGTTGTCCTGCACGTTCGACAGGCGCTGCCAGATCGTGCGGCCGGCGGGACCGCGGATCTCCTCCATGATGGGGTCGACACGCTCCTTGGGCAGGAGCTTCAGCAGCAGTTCGTGCGTGCGGTCGAAGTCGCCGACGACGGTCAGGCGGTTGTACTGGTTGGCGAGGTCGCCGAGCACCTGCTCGACCAGCTTGGAACTCACCGTGCCCAGCGTCGACATGGCGAGCGTGACCTTGCGGAGCTCGTCGTCGTCGAGGGAGGACCAGATCGGGCTGCCATGGTCCTCGCCCAGGACGAGCAGGAGGACGGCGGCCCGCTCGGGGCCCGTGAGTTCGGAAGCGCGGCGTTCGTCGACGTCGGCCATGGAGCGATCCCGCGTGGGCGAAGCAAATCAGTGCGGCAAATCAGTGCGCGGAAGGTACAATCAACAGGAGTCTGGACAAAGATTTTTCGATCAGGACGCGAAACGGCGCCTTGTCGGCTATAGCGGCATGCCGAGAAGCACATTGCCCCACAGCCGATCCCGCACCACCACCGGGACGGCGATCAGCTTCGCCGCCCGCCAGTGGCCGTCAGGCATGAGCCGCATGAAGGCGCTCAGCTGGAACGACGCCTGATTGCGGGCCGCGATCATGACCTTGGACCGATCGAAGAGGCGCCGGTTGCGGGCATGCCGCTCGTTCCAGAGGCTGTCACCGGGACGCTGGGGCTGCGACGTGGCGGGCTCGTGAACGGGGATGTAGCTGTTGCGGTCGCATGCCACGAGAAAAAGCCGCTGCGGGCACAGCGACCGGTGCCGCTCGAGGATCGGCGGCAGGATGCGCTCGTAGAAGGCGAGCGCCTTCGATTCGTACTGCAGCGGATCGGTACCGGGGATCGGCCGGTACTCGGTCGTGACGAGGTCGTCGTCCGCGACCGCACCTCCGAGAAGCGCGTCCGTGAAGGCCGTCGCGATCTCGGCCGCCGTATCCTGAGCCAAGCGAATGAGCGGCTGGTTCTCCCGCTCCGCCTCGGCGAGCCGGGCCTGGAGCACCGCCATCGTCTCGGGGGTCACGCGGGGGAAGGCGAAGTGGATGCCGTCATCCATGACCGACCGCACGACCGCCTCGACCGTGCCGATTCCCTCGATGACGAGGGTTCCCGCATCGCCCTCGTGCAGCCCGACCTGCGCCGGCTCGACCAGCCCCCCGCCGACGGAGAGATCGAGCGTCTGCAGTTCGGCGGCAGGGCGGTTGCTGCCGGAGGGCGGCAGGAAGCGAGCTGGGAGCCGCACCGGGAACCGTGCGCCCTGGCGCCGGTCTCGCCCTTCCGCGTGGTGGAGAAAGGCGGTCGAGCGTTCCGACAGGCGCCGCACGGTGGGCGCCATCCGGGCCGCGGTATCGCCCACGCGGCGCGTCGCATCGGCCGCCTCGGCCGTCATGCGCGTCATCGCCTCGGCCTTGCGCGAGACGATGCTGACGAACTCGAGGCTCTCGCCCGCGCGCGACGCCACCTCGCGGGCGCCCTCGATCTGGGTGCGCACGGCGTCGCGGACGGAGCCCATGACGGGACCGACCCGCTCGAGCAGGTCGGCGATGTCGGTGACCGTCTCACCGCTGCCGCGCGCGACCGCCTGGAGGCCGACGATGTGGGAGGAAATCTCGTTCGTGGCCGCCTGTACCTGCCCGGCAAGGGCCTTGACCTCGGTCGCCACCACGGCGAAACCCCGGCCAGCCGCGCCCGCCCGCGCCGCTTCGATGCTGGCGTTCAGGGCGAGCAGATTGGTCTGCCGTGCGATGGCGTTGATGATGGCGACGACGCCCGCGATGCGCTCCACCGCCGCGGAGAGCTGCGTCATGTCGGCCGTTACGGTGCCGGCGAGCGACTGGGCGTCTGCGATGAACTCGTCGCTGCCGGCGACATGACCCTCGATGACCTCCCCGGTCTGCTCGAGGTGACGGGTCGTGTCGGCGAGACCCGAAGCGACCTCGAAGGCCGCGCCCGACAGCGAGGAGAGTTCGTGGCTCGCCTCGCGCATGCTCTCCATGATCTCAGTGGTGCGGTCGATCTTGCCGCGCACGTCCTCGGCGGCGTGGCCGACGACCCGCATCGTCAGGATGACGTCCTCCTCGACCTGCCGAAGCACCTCCGACAACGGCTCGGACTGCGCCGGCGCGGGCGAAGCCGGTGGCGGCGCCGTTTCAGGAGGCGAGGCCGGCGGTCCCACAGGCGCCTCGGCGCGCCGCCTCAGCAGGCGGGCGAACAGCACGGTGCACTCTCCGGGGGGATCAGGGCTCGGTTCGTCACGCAGGGAGAGTATCGCCTGCATATTAACAATTATGAGTTGTACACCCTGTTCCTGAAGGGAACGGCCGATCGCACCAGGGCCGGGACGCGAACCCCGAAGTTTTGGGGCGATTATTTCCGTTTCGGAAAGACTGAATGGTATTGCTGTCTGCTTCCGAAAAGCCGGGGTGCTTGCGAGAGTGCCCGCCGTCATGAGCCGCATTGCCCAGGGGAGGGTTCGCATGTCCGTCGCAACGTTGTCCGGTCTGGTCATCGAGGGGCCCGTCGCGGGGCGGGCCGCGGAGATCCTCAATCCCGAGGCGAAGACCTTCCTCGAAGGCCTGCACCGCAGCTTCAACGAGACCCGCAAGCGGCTGCTGAAGCTGCGCGAGGAGCGGCAGAAGCGCTTCGACGCGGGCGAGCTTCCCGACTTCCTCGAGTCCACCCGGCACGTCCGCGAGGGCGACTGGCGCGTCGCGTCCATCCCGGCCGACCTGCTCGACCGCCGCGTCGAGATCACCGGTCCGGTCGACCGGAAGATGATCATCAACGCGCTGAACTCGGGCGCGAAGGTGTTCATGGCCGACTTCGAGGACGCGTCGTCGCCGACGTGGGAGAACATGCTCGAGGGCCAGGTCAACCTGAAGGACCGTTGGCAGGGCACGATCGACTTCACCGACGCGACGACGGGGAAGGCCTACCGCCTCTCCGAGAAGCCCGCCGTCCTGCTGGTGCGCCCGCGCGGCTGGCACCTGCCGGAGGCCCACGTCACGGTTGACGGCGAGCCGATGTCGGCCTCGCTTTTCGACCTCGGGCTCTACGCCTTCCACAACGCCAAGGCGATCGTCGGAAAGGGCTCGACCCCGGCCTTCTACCTGCCGAAGCTGGAGAGCCACCTCGAGGCGCGGCTATGGAACGACGTGTTCTCGCACGTCGAAGAGAAACTCGGCCTTGCGCGCGGCACGATGAAGGCGACCATCCTGATCGAGACGCTGCCGGCGTCGTTCGAGATGGACGAGATCCTCTACGAGATGCGCGAGCACATCGTCGGCCTCAACTGCGGCCGGTGGGACTACATCTTCTCGTTCATCAAGCGGCTCGGAAAGAACGCCCGCTTCCTCACGCCGGACCGCTCGGCGATGGTGATGGGCTCGAACTTCCTCGCCGCCTACTCGCTCCTGCTGATCAAGACCTGCCATCGCCGGGGCGCCTTCGCCATGGGCGGCATGGCGGCGCAGATCCCCGTGAAGGGCGACCCCAAGGCCAACGAGGTCGCCTTCGAGAAGGTGCGCAACGACAAGCAGCGCGAGGCGGCCGACGGGCACGACGGCACGTGGGTGGCCCACCCGGACCTCGTGCCGGTGGCCATGGAGGTCTTCGACCGCCTGATGCCGTCGCAGAACCAGCTCAACAAGATGCGCGAGGACGTCAACGTCATCCGCGACGACCTGCTGTCGGTCCACCCGGGTCGGCGCACGGAGGCGGGCCTGCGCGAGAACATCCGCGTCGGCGTGCAGTACATCGAGGCGTGGCTGCGCGGACGTGGCGCCGTGCCGCTGTACAACCTCATGGAGGACGCCGCGACGGCCGAGATTTCCCGCGCTCAGATCTGGCAGTGGCTCTACCACGGCGCCACGCTGCACGACGGGCGCAAGGTGACGCCGGAGCTGTTCAAGGAGATCATGGCCGACGAGATGGCCAAGGTCCGCGAGGCCATCGGCCCGGCGACCTACGACAAGGGCCGCTTCGCCGAGGCGACGAAGCTCTTCGCCGAGATGTCGCTCGCCAAGGAGTTCGCGGAGTTCCTCACGCTGCCAGCCTACAAGCTGCTCGGCTGAACAGAGCCTGCAGCCCGGCATCCCATGCTGACGGGTGAGGCCTTCCGGACGGCGTTGGCGGACGTTCTCGCCCGCTACCGCGCCGCCTTGGCCGACGGAACGGACGACCTCGGCCTCCTGCTTGAGCGGATGGAGGCCGGCGACGCGCTCGACAGCCGGCGGACCTTCCCCGGTCACGTGACGACCAGCGCGATCGTGCTCGATCCGTCGGCGCGCCGGGTGCTGCTGGTCCATCACCGGGCGACGGGACGCTGGCTGCAGCCGGGCGGCCACTGGGAGCCGGCGCCCTCCTTCGCCGCGTCGGCGCAGCGGGAAGCCGAGGAGGAGACGGGCGTGGCGGGCCTGCGCCCGCACCCCTGGCACGCGGCGAACGCCAGCCTGCCGATCGACGTCGACACCCACGCCATCCCGGCCCGGCCGTCGAAGGACGAGCCGGACCACTGGCATTTCGACCTGCGCTACGTCTTCGTCGCGGACGACTCAGCGCGCCTGTGCACCCAGGCAGACGAGGTCGCGGCCGCAGAATGGCGCAGTGCCTGCGAACTGCGCTCCATCTGCCCCCGCGTGTGGCGCCGCCTCAGCCTCGGTGCGTGACCTCTGCCATGTGGGCATGGCGCCGCCGCCGCTCCCTTCGCCCCCGCAGGGGGAGAAGGGAAGGACGGTCGGGGCTGTATCGGGTCATCCCTTCAGCTTGGCGTTGCACTGGCTCCAGTAGCCGCCGCCGGTCTGGATCCACTTCAGCTCGCCGTTGGCGTTGCGCTCCTTGTTGGCATTGTACTGGTCGGCGCAGGTCTTGAGGCGGGCCTTGCCGGCGGGCTCGTCGGCGTACTTCGACGACACCGCCTTCGGGAACACGGCGGCCCGGGCCTTTCCAGCGGAGGCGGCAGCCGTCGCGGCCGGCTTGGTGGCGGAAGCGGCAGCCGTGGCCGCGGGCTTCGCGGCCGAGGCCGCGGCGGGCGCAGCAGGCTTGGCGGGAGCCGGATCGTCCTTCACGGCGGCGGCGGCGTCGGCCTCGGACGCATCGTCGTCACCGCACTCCGCCTTGCGGAAGTCGTTCCACTTCATGCCCTTCAGCTTGTTGGCCGCCTTCGCCTCCTGGTACTTGGCGCTGCATTCCTTCATGGTGAGCGCGCTCGCCGGAGCCGGGGCGAGGATGGCGGCGCCGAGCACGGCGGCGAGGGCGGGGAGGACTGCTGATCTCGACATGGCGTTCTCCTGCGAGCGGCAAGTACAACCGCTCGATCGAACGCCTCTCAACTCATGATTGCAAGTCTCAACAGGCGGCCCGGAGGCGGTCCGCCGATCACTCCGCAGCGATCGCGGCCGGGCGGGGCTCGGCGATTCCCGCCTCCACGAGCGGTTCCGGCATGTCGCCGCCATAGGCCCAGTCGAGCAGTTCGGCCGTGTGGACGATGGGCACGGGGCTGCCGGCGTCGGCCAGTCCCTTCCCGATCTGCTGCATGCAGCCGATGTTGCCGGTCGCGATCACCTGCGGCCGCGTACGGCCGATGTTGGCGACCTTGCGGTCGCGGAGCTTCCCGGCGATCTCCGGCTGGAGGATGTTGTAGACGCCCGCCGAGCCGCAGCAGATGTGGCCCTCCGGCACGTCCTTCACGACGAAGCCGGCGCGCCGCAGCAGGGTCTTGGGAAGGTCGGTGATCTTCTGGCCGTGCTGCATCGAGCAGGCCGAGTGGTAGGCCACGGTGAGGCCGGAGGGCCGCTCGGGTTCCGGCAGCTCCAGGGTGGCGAGGTACTCGGTCACGTCCATGGCCAGCGACGAAACGCGCGCAGCCTTCCCCGCCATGCGCGGGTCGTCGCGGAACATGAAGCCGTAGTCCTTGATCGTCGTCCCGCAGCCGGACGCCGTGATGAGGATGGCGTCGAGTCCCTCCCCCTCGATCTCGCGCGTCCAGGCCTCGATGTTGCGGGCGGCGAAGGCGTGGCTGTCGTGGTCCTGGCCCATGTGGTGGACCAGCGCGCCACAGCATCCCTCGCCCTGCGGGAGGACGACCTCGACGCCGAGCCGGTTGAGCAGGCGGATCGTGGAGTCGTTGATGGACGGCTTCAGCACCGGCTGGGCGCAGCCCGAGAGCAGGGCGACGCGCCCCCGGCGCTGCCCCGTTGGCCTGTGCGTGCCCGGCCCCTCGAGCGTCGAACGGGGCTCGATGCGGGCCGGGGCGAGGTCCAGCATCGCGGCGAGCCGCGGGCCGACGAAGGGGAGAGGCCGCAGCAGCGGCTTCAGCGGACGGCCGAACACGCTGGCGAGCAGGGCGAAACGGAAGCGGGTCGGGTGCGGCAGCACGAAGCCCAGCACGCGGCGCATCAGCTGGTCGTGCCAGGGTCGCTTGTAGGTCGCCTCGATGTAGCTGCGCGCATGATCGACCAGGTGCATGTAGTGCACGCCCGAGGGGCACGTCGTCATGCAGGACAGGCAGGAGAGGCAGCGGTCGATGTGCTTGACGACCTGCGGCGTGGCCGGCCGGCCGTTCTCCAGCATGTCCTTGATGAGGTAGATGCGGCCGCGCGGGCTGTCGAGTTCGTCGCCGAGCAGCAGGTAGGTCGGGCATGTCGCCGTGCAGAAGCCGCAATGCACGCAGGTGCGCAGGATCTTCTCGGAGGCCTGCATGGCCGGATCGCGCAGCTGCTCGGGCGAGAAGTTGGTCTGCATCGGAAACTCCCGCCGTCAGATGCCGGCGTACATGCGGCCGGGATTGAAGAGGCCGCGCGGATCGAGGCTCGCCTTGAGCCCTGCGGAAAGGCGCCGGACGGGCTCGGGCAGCGGCTCGAACACGTCGACGCTGGCGCGCAGTTCGACGGGCGCGCGGACCAGCGTCGCGTGGGCGCCGGTGCCGGCAAAGGCGCGTCGCACGAGGCCAGCCCCGGCGTCGTCGTCCGCCGGGAGCGCCAGCCACACGAGTCCGCCGCCCCAGTCGTAGAAGTGCCGCAACGGGACCGTCTCCGACAGGCTCGCGACAGCCGCCGCGGCCTTCGAGGCGGCCACCGACACCCGCCAGACGACCGCGTCGGCGGGTTCGGACAGGAACATGGCGTCGCGCACCGAGCGCCACAGGCCGGCGGAGATCTCGCCTTCCAGCCTGTTCGCGGTGCCGAAGCGCGCCAGCCGCTCGGCCAGGCGGCCAGCCCGGTACGTCACCGACGCGGCGAAACCCTCCAGCCGCAGCAGCGTCTTGGGCACGCGTTCGACGGTGCCGGGCAGGTGCGCCGCGGCGCTGACCTCGAAGGGCGAGCCCAAAGCGGACGACATCGCCTCTACCGCCGCGGCGTCGGCGAGCCCATGCAGCACCAGCGTCGCCGCCGTCTCGGGCGTCGGCAGCACCTTGAACGTCACCTCGGAGAAGGCGGCCAGCGTGCCCCACGAGCCGCAGACGCCCTTCACGAGGTCGAGGCCGGTCACGTTCTTCATGACCCGGCCGCCGGCGCGAATGACCTCGCCCCGGCCGTTCACGAGCCGCACGCCGATGAGGCTGTCGCGGCAGGCGCCAGCCACGACCCGGCGCGGGCCGGAAAGGTTGGCGCCGACGACGCCGCCGACCGTCGGCTCGCCGCCGGCGCCGAGCAGCGCCCGGTAGTCGAGGGGCTCGAACGGCAGCATCTGGCCCTTTCCGGCCAACGCCGCCTCCACCTCCGACAGCGGCGTCCCCGCACGGGCGGCGATGACCATCTCGGCCGGCTCGTAGAGCGTGATGCCGGACAGGCCCGACAGCGACAGCGTCCGCGCCGCCTGGACCGGCCGGCCGATCGCATCCTTCGTGCCGGCCCCATGCACGGAGAGGGGCGTGCCCGCATGCGCGGCGTCGGCGATGGCGGCGACGAGGTCGGCCTCGTCGCGTGGCTTCAGGGCATCGCTCATGCGCCGGAACCGTGGCTTTCGGGGATCGGGGCGGAGGACGGCATCACGCCGCCGCGTCCTGCGGCAGCCAGCGGTCATCCAGCGGGAAGACCTTGGCGGGGTTGAGGCGCCACGCGGCGTCGAAGACGGCACGCACGCGCATCTGCTGCTCGAGTTCGGCCGGCGTGAACTGCGAGCGCATGAGGTCGCGCTTCTCGATGCCGACGCCGTGCTCGCCCGTCAGGCAGCCGCCGACTTCCACGCACAGGCGCAGGATGTCGTTGCCGGCCTCCTCCGCCTTCCGTGCCTCCTCCGGATCGTTGACGTTGTACATGATGAGGGGATGGAGGTTCCCGTCCCCCGCGTGGAAAACGTTTGCCACCCGCAGGCCGTAGCCCTTCACGATCTCGTCCATACGGCGCAGCACCGCCGGCAGCTGGCCGGTGGGAATGGTGCCGTCCATGCAGATGTAGTCCGCGACGCGGCCGGTGGCGCCGAAGGCCGACTTGCGGCCCTTCCAGATGGCGGCCGTCTCCATGGCCGACTTCGACTCGCGCACCGTCTTCACGCCGTGCTCGCGGGCGATGGCGACGATGCGGGCGAGGGCGGCGTCCATCTCGGCATCCGAGCCCTCGACCTCGATGATCAGCAGGGCCTCGACGTCCAGCGGGTAGCCGGCCTTGGCGAAAGCCTCGCAGATCTCGATCGCTGGCTTGTCCATGAACTCCATGGCGACAGGGACGATGCCGGCGGCGATGATCGCGGCCACCGCGGCGCCGGCCTCCTCGCTGGTGGGGAAGCCGAACAGCACGGGCCGGGCCCCCTCGGCGAGCGGCAGGATGCGCACGACCGCCTCGGTGACGACACCGAGTTGTCCCTCGGACCCGACGACAAGGCCCAGCAGGTCGTAGCCGGGGGCGTCCATCGCGTCTCCGCCGATGTCGACGACGGTGCCGTCGATGAGCACCATGCGCACGCCGAGCACGTTGTTCGTGGTGACGCCGTACTTCAGGCAGTGGGCGCCGCCCGAGTTCATGGCGATGTTGCCGCCGATGGTGCAGGCGAGCTGCGAGGACGGGTCCGGGGCGTAGAAGAAGCCTTCCGCGCCCACGGCGCCGCTGATCGCGAGGTTGGTGATGCCCGCCTCGACGCGCATCGTGCGGTCGGGGAAGCTGACGGCGAGCACACGGTTCATCTTGGCGAGGCCGATGACGACGGCGTCCTCCTGCGGGATGGCGCCGCCGCACAGGGATGTCCCGGCACCGCGCGGAATGACGTTCACACCCGCGCGGTGGCAGTAGGACAGAACCGCCGAAACCTCGTCGGTCGAGGTCGGCAGGACCACCGCGAGAGGCATCCGGCGGTACGCGGTCAGCGCGTCGGTCTCGAAGGCGCGCAGTTCGTGCTCGCTGGTCACGAGCGATTCGGCCGGGACGAGCCGGGAAAGGGCCGAGAGGATCTCCGCACGCCGGGCGAGGATCCCCTGATCGGGCGCAGGAAACGCAATTCCGCCCATGGTCTTGATCCTCCGTACCGCCTCTTCCACCCCGTCATCCGCATCCTAGCCTAAGCACCCGGCCGCTTGCAGGATCAAGAGAGTCGCAAGATTATTTCCCCCAGGGAACAAATCACTGCCACTCTCGCTGCGGACTGCAGGACGATGGAATCGCTCGCCGACCTCGACGTGTTCGCCCGGATCGTCACGGCCGGTTCGATGTCCGCGGCGGGGCGGGAGCTCGGGCTCTCCCCGGCCGTGATCTCAAAGCGCATCCGCCGGCTGGAGGAGCGGCTGGGCACGCGTCTGCTGCAGCGGACCACGCGCAAGATCGCGCTCACCGAGGCGGGACAGGGCTTCTACGAGCGGGTGGTGGCGATCCTCGCCAGCGCCGAGGAGGCCGAGGCCTGGGTTTCGCGACGCTCATCCGCCGTCCGCGGGCTGCTGCGCGTGTCCGCGCCGACGTCGTTCGGGCGCCTCCACATCGCGCCGCACCTCGCGGCATTCCTGGACGCTCATCCGGACCTGACGGTCGACCTCGTCCTGTCGGACGCCTTCGTCGACATCGTCGGCGAAGGGTTCGACGTGGCGGTACGGATCGCGGACCTTCAGGATTCGAGCCTCGTCGCACGCCGGCTGGCGGCCAATCACCGGTTGCTGTGCGCCGCTCCTGCGTACCTTGCGAGCCAGGGCGAGCCCAGGACGCTTGCCGATCTCTCCTCCCACAGGCTGATTGCCCACAATGCCGACCAGTGGCGCCTGGAGGGGCCATCGGGCTCTGCGACGGTGCGAATCGAAAGCCGGCTGCGGACAAACTCCAGCGAGGTGGTGCGCGAGGCGCTTCTTGCCGGGATGGGAATCGCCCTGCGCTCCACGTGGGACATCGGGCCCGAACTGCGCAGCGGGAAGCTCGTCAGGGTGCTGCCGGAGTGGGGCGGCTCGCGGAAGGTCGCGATCCACGCCGTCTATCCCAGCCGGCGGCACCTGGCACAGAAGGTGCGGGTGTTCATCGACTACCTGGCGTCGCTCTACGGTTCGACGCCGGCGTGGGACGAAGGCCTGGGCTTCATGCCGGCCGCCGCCTGAACTGCGACAGCCCGCCCCCTTCATCCCGGGTTCACCCTGCACCAATTATCACCATCACGCACTGACGCCGGGCAGCGGGCCGTGATAAGGGACCCACCGCCGGTTCCATTGCCCGTTGTGTGCGAGAGAACAAGGAAACCCTCCGACGGCCGGAGCATTCTCCAGCCTGCAAGCCTCGTGTTCCACGATCCACCACCCGAGAGAGAAGGTTCAACGATGATCAAGTCACTGCCTGGCCTGGCTGCCGCAGCCGCGCTTCTCGCCCTCTCCGCCGGCTCCGCCATGGCGCAGGACGCCGCGGCCGGGGAAAAGGTCTTCCTCAAGTGCCGCGCATGCCATCAGGTGGGCGAGAACGCCAAGAACGCCGTGGGTCCCGTCCTGAACGGCCTCATCGGCCGCAAGTCCGGCTCGGTCGAGGGCTACAACTACTCCGACGCCAACAAGAACTCGGGCATCACCTGGGATGAGGCGACCTTCAAGGAGTACATCAAGAACCCGAAGGCCAAGATCCCGGGCACGAAGATGATCTTCGCCGGCATCACGAACGACAAGGAGATCGAGGATCTCGTCGCCTACCTCAAGACGTTCGGCCCCGACGGCAAGAAGATCTGATCCGGTCTGCGGACTGGTTTGCGAGGGCGGCCCCGGAGGCCGCCCTTTTTCGTTCCTCAAGGGAACGTCGCGCCGGATGCTGCATTGCGATATCGCAGTGCAGCATCCATGCTTCCGACTCATTCTCGGGCGCTGATGGCCGCTCGCGGCCTGGGCGGAGGACGCATGAGCACCTATCGACTGGACAGCCTTTTCGCCCCGCGATCCGTCGCGGTGGTGGGTGCGAGCCCGAAGGAGGGCTCGCTCGGGCGGGCCGTCATCGCGAACCTGCGCCGCGCCGGGTTCGCGGGACCGCTCATGCCGGTCAATCCGCGCCATGCCGTGATTGACGGGCTGGTCTGCGTGCCCTCGCTGTCCGACCTGCCGTCGGTCCCCGACGTCGCCATCGTTGCGACGCCGGCCTCGGCGGTGGAAGGCGTGATCGACGAGGCCGGACGCCTCGGCGTGCACGTGGCTGTAGTGATCACCGCGGGACTCGACCGTGGGCCGGGTTCGACGGAGGAACGCGTTCGCGCCTCCGCCCGCCGCCATGGCCTGCGGCTCGTGGGGCCGAACTGCCTCGGCGTCATGGCGCCGCGGGCGAAGTTCGACGCCTCCTTCTCGGCCACCCCGGCGCGGGCTGGCGATCTCGCCCTGATCTCGCAGTCGGGTGCCATCGCCGCGGCCCTGCTCGACTGGGGCGAGCGGCGCGGCGTCGGGTGGTCCGGCATCGTCACCCTCGGCGACAAGATCGACGTCGACTTCGGAGACTGCCTCGACTGGTTCGCGCAGGACCGTGCGACGCGCGCCATCCTGCTCTACGTCGAATCCATCAATGACCCGCGCAAGTTCATGTCGGCGGCCCGCGCCGCGGCTCGCACCAAGCCGGTGATCGTGGTGAAGGGCGGCCGGCACCGCGCTGGAGCGCGGGCGGCGAACTCGCACACCGGCGCGCTGGCCGGCGCGGACGAAGTGTTCGAGGCTGCGTTCCGGCGTGCCGGGCTGCTGCGCGTCTATGACCTCGACGAGCTCTTCGCCGCGGTGGAGACCCTCTCCCGCGTGGCGCCGTTCCGCGGCGACCGTGTCGCCGTGCTGACGAACGGCGGCGGGCTCGGCGTCCTTGCGGTCGACCGGCTCATGGACCTCGGCGGCACGCTCGCCCGCCCGACGGACGAGACCCTCGCGCGTCTCGACGCCGCGCTGCCGCGGGGCTGGAACGGGCCCAACCCCGTCGACATCATCGGCGACGCCGACGCCGCACGCTACGCGACGGCGCTGACGGCGCTGCTGGACGATCCCCAATGCGACGCCATCCTCGTGATGAACTGCGCCACCGCCTTGGCGCCGAGCATCGGCGCCGCTCAGGCCGTCACGGAGGTCGTGAAGGCGCACAGGGCGTCGCACATCCGGCCGAAGCCGGTCTTCGCCGTCTGGCTGGGCGACCACGACGAGGCCAGCGCCCTCTTCGACAGCGCCCGGATCCCCAGCTACCAGACCGAGGCGGACGCGGTGCAGGGCATCACCCACCTCGTCGCCTACCGCAAGGCGCAGGATCTCCTCATGGAGATGCCGCCGAGCCTGCCGGCGGACTTCGCGCCCGACCGTGAGGCGGCCCGCGCCATCGTGCGCGGCGGGCTCGCCCGCGGCCAGCGCTGGCTCGATCCGGTGGCGGTGACAGGCGTCCTCGAGGCCTACGGCGTCCCGGTGGCGCCGGTTCGATCGGCGGCCACGCCGGAGGAGGCCGCGCGGATCGCCGAGGGATTCCTTGCCGCGGGCTCGGCCGTCGCGGTGAAGATCCTGTCGCAGCAGATCACCCACAAGTCGGACGTCGGCGGCGTCGTCCTCAACCTGTCCAGCGCCCGGGCGGTGCAGGAGGCGGCGCGCACGATGCTGGCTACGGTTGCGGCAGCGCGACCCGACGCCGTCATCGACGGCGTCACCGTGCAACCAATGATCCACCGGCCGCGTGGGCGCGAACTGATCGCCGGCCTCGCCGACGATCCGACTTTCGGCCCGGTCGTGGTCTTCGGGCGTGGTGGCACGGCGGTCGAGGTCATCAACGACAAGTCGCTGGCGCTGCCGCCGCTCGACATGAGCCTCGCGCGCACGCTGATGGCCCGCACCCGCGTGCACCGGCTGCTGCTCGGGTATCGCGACGTTCCGCCGGCCGATCTCGACGCAGTCGCGCTGACGCTGGTGAAGCTGGCGCAGCTCTCCGCCGACGTGCCGGAGATCATGGAGCTCGACCTGAACCCGCTCGTGGCGGACGAAACCGGCTGCATCGCGCTCGATGCCCGGATCGGCATCGCCGCTGTCCCGCCCTCGCCGCGGCGGGAGGGCCTGAACCCGCGCTTCGCCATCCGGCCCTATCCGGTCGAGTGGGAGCGCCAGCTGACCCTCAAGGACGGCTGGCGAGTCGACGTGCGCCCCGTGCGGCCGGAGGACGAGGCCCTTTATCCGCCGTTCTTCGAGAAGGTGACGCAGGAGGACCTGCGGCTGCGCTTCTTCGCCAAGGTGAAGGACTTCAGCCACGCCTTCATCGCCCGGCTGACCCAGATCGACTATGCGCGCGCCATCGCCTTCGCGGCGATCGAGCACGACACGGGGGAGTTGCTGGGCGTCGTGCGCCTGCACGCGGACGTCAACCACCAGGAGGGCGAGTACGCCATCCTCCTGCGGTCCGACCTGAAGGGCCGCGGGCTCGGCTGGGCCCTCATGAAGCTGATGATCGAGTATGCCCGCGCCGACGGCCTCGACCGCGTGACCGGCCAGATCCTGCGCGAGAACACCACGATGATCTCGATGTGCAAGGCACTGGGCTTCGAATCGCGCCCCGACCCGGACGACCAGGACATCCGGATCGTCGAGCTGGACCTGTCGAAGGCGCTGGCCTGACGGATCAGACCTCGGTGCGGTTGCGGATGCGCCGCACGATCAGCGCCACGCCCGCAATGACGATCGGCACGGCCACCGCCGTGGCGAGGCCGGGGTCGACGGGCAGCAGACCCACGTCCTTGGCACCCTTGAACACGTAGGACGCGAGGCCGATCACGTAGTAGCTGATGGCCGCGACGGAGAGGCCCTCGACGGTCTGCTGCAGGCGCAACTGCAGGCGGGTGCGCTCGTTCATCGCCGACAGCAGGTCGCGGTTCTGGCGCTCGATCTCGACGTCGACGCGCGTGCGCAGCAGGTTCGACGAGCGGCTCAGCTTCTCGGAGAGGCGGGCCTGCCGTTCCTCCAGCATGGTGCAGGTGCGCATGGCGGGCGCCATGCGGCGCGCGAGGAAGTCCTCGAAGGTGGGCCAGCCCTCCACGCCCTTCTCGCGGATCACCGCCAGACGCTGCTGCACGATGCCGTCATAGGCGCGGCTGGCGCCGAAGCGGTAGCCGGACGTCGCCGTGTCGGCCTCCATGGCCGCGGCCAGCGAGGTGAGTTCGTCGAGCAGGCGGTGGTCGGCCTCGAGGCCCCCGCCCTCGTCCATGCCCTTGGCGATGCGGGTCAGGGCCTCCTCGATCTTCTTGACGCGCGGCGCCATGACCTGCGCTTCCGGCAGGCCCAACAAGGCCAGCGTACGGTAGGTCTCGATCTCGAGCAGCCGTTGCGTCAACGCGCCGGCGCGGGCCGGGCCCAGCCCCTCGTCGATGACGAGCAGGCGCACGAACCCGGCCGCATCGGCGCGGAAGTCGGACGCGATGATCGCCGCGTCGCCGTCGACGCGCGACACGGCGAGGCTGGCGGGATCGAACAGGCTGTCGAGGTCGGGCAGCCGGCCGTCGACCTTCCGCAGGTGCAGGTCGACCGCCGCGAGCAGCGGGCCCGGCTGCGGCAGAGCCTTCATGACGAAGGCCAGCATGCCGGAGGGCGGCTGGAAAGGATCCCCCTCCCCGTCGAGCTCCCACGTGTAGGTGGTGAATTCGGCATGCGACTCCCAGCGCAACGAGCCCTGGGGGATGGTGATGCGGTGGTGACGGGCGGTCTCGCCCGGAACGGGAAGGCCGCGGGCGACGCAGAACGCCGTCAACGCCGCGCGGTCGGCGCCCGGAACGGCACCAGCCGTCATGAAGGCGAAGTGGAGGAACCGCCGGGGCGTGAGAATGGGATGGAACGGGCGGGCATGCACCTCGCCCAGCACCGCGTCGCGCGACGGGTGGGGCAGCAGGGAAAAGGTCCCTGGCCCCACGTCGAGGCCGATGTCGCGTGCGGCGTCGGCGCCCGGCCCATCGGCGGAGGCGGCGAGGGCGGAGGTGCTGCTGGCGTTGCTCACGTCGGGCCGTCCGGGGTCGGGCCGCCATTCGCGGCGACAGGAGAAGGGCGCCGCGTCGGATTGCCGCGGCGCTTCATTATGCGCAGCAGGGCCGCCCCCGGATCAACCCGGCGTCGCGCCGCGACGGCTTCCGATAGGCCATGCGCTTGTTTTCGCGTCGGATTTGGGCAGGGGACGGTTTCCCTCCGCCTCGGACATGCGCTAGGGTCCGCCGCGACGCATGGCGCGTCGCTGAGGAGACGCCGAGGCCCATGGCCACCGTTCTGCTGGACACGTCCGCCCGCACCCCGCGCCCCGTGCGCCCCAGGGTGGGGCTCTTCGTCACCTGCCTCGTCGACCTGATGCGGCCGTCCATCGGCTTTGCTGCGGTGAAGCTGCTCGAGGATGCCGGCTGCGTGGTGGAGGTGCCGACGCAGACCTGCTGCGGCCAGCCCGCGTTCAATTCCGGCGACCGGGCGACCGCTCAGGCGCTGGCCGAGAGCGTGATCGATGCCTTTTCCGGCTGCGACTTCGTCGTGGCGCCCTCCGGCTCCTGCGCCGGGATGATCAAGGCGCACTATCCCGAGCTCTTTGCCGGCGACCCCAACCTCGCGCCCAGGGCCGAGGCGCTGGCGGCGAAGACGCACGAGCTCACGAGCTTCCTCGTCGACGTGATGGGAGTCACCGCCGTCTCGGCGAAGGTCGACGCGACCGCTACCTACCACGACAGCTGCTCGGGGCTGCGCGAACTCGGCGTCAAGTCGCAACCGCGCACGCTGCTCGCCTCGGTCGAGGGCCTGACGCTGACCGAGATGAACGAGAACGAGGTTTGCTGCGGCTTCGGCGGCACCTTTGCCGTGAAGTACGGCGAGATCTCGGATTCCATCGTCTCCAAGAAGACCGGCAACATCACGCGGAGCGGCGCGCACCTGTTGCTGGCCGGGGACCTCGGCTGCCTGATGAACATGGCCGGCAAACTGATGCGCGAGGGCAGCGACGTCGAGGTCCGTCACGTCGCGGAGGTGCTGGCCGGCATGACCGACGAGCCGCCCATCGGGGTGGCGCGCGAGGCGGCGGAGTGATCCGGCCGGCCCGTCCCGCTGCTGAACCCCTTCCCTGCCCGCTCCGGCCCGAGGGTCGCCGATGACCGCCCACATCACCTCGCCCCAGTTCAAGCAGAACGCCTCCCGTGCGCTCATCGACGAGCCGCTGCAGAAGGCCATGTCGAACGTCCGGGTGAACTTCATCGAGCGTCGCCGTGCGGCCGCCGAGAAGCTTCCCGAGTTCGAGGCGCTGCGCGACAGCGCGCGCGACATCAAGAACCACACGCTGGAGAACCTCGACCTCTATCTCGAGCGCTGGGAGGAGAAAGTCACCGCCGCCGGCGGCCACGTGCACTGGGCCCGTACGGCCGAGGACGCGCGCGCGGCGGTGCTCGACATCTGCCGGAGGGTGGGCGCGAAGACGGTCACCAAGGGCAAGTCGATGATCTCCGAGGAGATCGCCCTGAACGCGGCGCTGGAGGCGGCGGGGATCACGCCGGTCGAGACTGATCTCGGCGAGTACATCATCCAGCTGCGCGGCGAGCTCCCGTCGCACATCATCGCGCCGGCGGTCCACCTCAACGCCACGCAGGTGGAGAGCGATTTCCGCCGGGTGCATACCCACCTCGACCCGGCCCGCGACCTGTCCCAGCCAGTGCAGCTTCTCACCGAGGCGCGCGGCGTGCTGCGCGACCGCTTCCTCGCCGCCGACGTCGGCATCACGGGCGCCAACTTCCTGATCGCGGAAACCGGCACCTCGGTGATCGTCACCAATGAGGGCAACGGGGACCTGACGCAGATCCTGCCGCGCGTGCACATCGTCATCGCCTCGATCGAGAAGGTGATCCCGACGCTGGAGGACGTGTCGCAGGTGCTGCGCGTCCTCGCCCGCTCGGCGACCGGGCAGGAGATGAGCGTCTACACGACCTTCTCCACCGGGCCGCGGCGTCCTGGCGATCCGGACGGGCCGGAAGAGTACCACGTGGTGGTGCTCGACAACGGCCGCTCCTCGATGCTGGGAACGGCCTACCAGGACATGCTGCGCTGCATCCGCTGCGGCGCCTGCATGAACCACTGCCCCGTCTACCATGCGGTCGGCGGGCACGCCTACGGATGGGTCTACCCGGGACCGATGGGCGCGGTGCTGTCACCGTCGCTGATTGGCGTCGACAAAGCGGGCCACCTGCCCAATGCGTCCACCTTCTGCGGGCGGTGCGAGAGCGTGTGCCCCGTTCGCATCCCGTTGCCCAAGATGATGCGTCACTGGCGCGAGCGCGAGTTCGAGCGGCACCTGTCGCCCGCCACCGTGCGCTCGGGCCTCGCGGTGTGGGGCTTCTTCGCCCGCCGGCCGACGCTCTACCGCTGGGCGACACGCGCGGCGATGGGCGTGCTCGGCTGGATGGGCAACCGGAAGGGCGGCCGGTTCCGCTCGCTGCCGCTCGCCGGCGGCTGGACGAAGTACCGCGACTTCCCGGCCCCGCAGGGCCAGACGTTCCAGGCCCAGTGGAAGGCGAAGCGGGGAGGCCGCTGATGTCGGCGCGCGACGAGATCCTCGGCACCATCCGCCGCTCGCTCGGCGTCACCGGCACCGAGCGGCCGCGGCGCACGGCTGTCGACGACCGTCTCTCGACGGCGCCGAAAGGCCTGGTGCCCGAGCGGGGCCAGCTCGCCGGGGAGGCGCTGGTCGAGCTCTTCCGGACGCAGACGGGCACGGCGCTGGCGACGCTGGAGGAGGTCGACACGCTGGAGCAGGTGCCGGCGGCCGTGGCCGACTACCTGCGCCGCGGCAACCTGCCGGCGCGGGCGCGCATCGGCGACGCGCTGCAGGACCTTCCCTGGGGGTCCACGGCCGTGGAGGTTTCCGCGGGCGCGAGCGACGGCCGCGACCTCGTCGCCGTCAACCGGGCATTCGGCGGCGTGGCGGAGACGGGCACGATCGCCATGGTCTCGGGCCAGCCGAGCCCGACGACCCTGAATTTCCTGCCCGACTACGCCATCGCGGTGCTCCGGCGCAGCGAGATCGCGGGCGACTACGAGACGCTCTGGGCGCGGCTGCGCGAGCGCTACGGCAAGGGGGTCATGCCTCGCACGGTGAACTGGATCACCGGCCCTTCGCGCTCCGCCGACATCGAGCAGACGATGCTGCTCGGCGCGCACGGCCCTCGCAGCCTTCACATCGTGCTCGTGCGCGACTGAGCCCCCCTGCGCGGCGCTGGCTCTGCCGTCGCCGCAATTGGTTAACCAGTCTCGTTCACCATGGCGGGGTCACCGGGCCCCGTCCATGCCGTCCTCGTCGCGTATCCCCCGCCGTACCGTCGCCCTGCTGCTGACGGGGCTCCTCTCCGCGACCTCCGTCCTCGCGCAGGAGCCCTTTGCCCTGCCGCAACCGGAGCAGGCCTTGCCGCCCGCCACCCCGGCAACGGCGCCCGCGGGGCTGCCACCGTCGACGCAGGGCGCGACCGTCCCGTCGGGGGGGCCGGCCTCCTCCGCGCCTGCGCAGGCGACGGCCCCCGCACCGACGCAGCGGGTCGCGCCCGTCGCGGCGAAGCCCCCTGCCCCGCCGCCCGAGGCGAAGATCTCGCAGGATCCGCAGCCGACCTTGCACGCCGGGAGCCTCGCCTTCACCGCTGCTGCCGCACGCCGCTATGCCGAAATCGCCGCCCGCGGCGGCTGGCCTTCGGTTCCGGACGGGCCTCCGGTGAAGCCGGGACAGGACGCACCGTCGATCGCCGCGGTCCGGGCGCGCCTCGCGGCCGAGGGGGAACTCCTCGCGGACCTCTCCTCCACGCGGCTCGATCCCGGCCTCGTCGCCGCCGTGCGGCGCTTCCAGTGGCGGCACGGGCTCCCGGATACCGGCATCGTCGGGCCGGCCACGGTTCGGGAGATGAATGTCCCGGTCGAGCGGCGCCAGCAGGCTCTCGCCTGGTCGGCCCAGCGTCTCGCCGACACCGAGTTCTCGTTCGGCCCGCGCCACGTCGTGGTGAACCTCCCCTCCGCGGCGGTGGAGGCGATCGCCGACGGTGCCGTGGTCCGGCGCTACGTCGCCGTCGTCGGTGATCCGAAGCATCCCAGCCCGACCGTCGTCGCCCGCATCGGCGCGGTCAACCTGAACCCGACCTGGACGCTGCCCGTCTCGATCGTGCGCAACGAGATCATCCCGAAGATGCGCAAGGACCCGACGACGCTCGCCAAGCAGCGGATCCGGATCTACGGCGCATCGGGACAGGAGATCGACCCGGCGCGGATCGATTGGTCGACTACGGCAGCCGTCAACTACACGTTGAGGCAGGACTCCGGGACGGCGAATGCGCTTGGGCAACTGCGCATCGCCATGCCGAACAGCCACGACGTGTACATGCACGACACGCCGTCGAAGCGACATTTCGCCAACGACCGGCGTTTCCTTTCCCATGGCTGCGTCCGCGTCTCAGGAGTCGTCGACCTCGCGGCCTGGTTGCTGGAGGCACAGGGCTTCAGCAAGGCGACGGTCGAGGCGGCGCTGGCGTCCGGCGAACGGAAGGACCTCTCGCTGGCGCGACCCGTTCCCGTGGCGTGGGTCTACCTGACCGGCTGGGTCACGGCCGACGGATCGGTCCACTTCCGCGACGACGTCTACGGGCTGGACCGCCCGGACCCGCTCGACGAGCTCGTGACGGCGACGATTTCGGCGCGCTGAGGCGTCGACCCGGGAAGGGCCGGTGCGGCCGGAACCATTTCGCTTCCGCAACCGTTCGCAGCGTGACCTCGCCGTCGTAACACCGTCTGCGAGGCGGCTTTCGTACGATTGAACTCCCGCGTCTACTTCGTGGACATCGTGCCTTTCCGAAACTGGAGTGATTTTTTCCGGAACCCGACCTCCCCGGGCGGGTTCTTCTTCAATCACATCTTCTTCCGGGGAGTGCGTCACCATGGCCTTGACCTACGCGATCACGGGTGGCGCTGGATTCATCGGACGTCATCTGTGCGAGAACCTTATCGCGGCAGGTCATCATGTCCGGATCCTGGACTGTCTCGTTCCGCAGGTGCACGGCGCCGACCCGCCGGCGCTCCCGGATGGGGCGAGCCTCATCCTCGGTGACGTCCGCGACCCCGGCGCCGTGCGCGAAGCCGTGAGCGGGGTCGACGGCGTGTTCCACCTCGCAGCGGAGGTCGGAGTCGGGCAGAGCATGTACGAGATCGAGCGCTATGTCGGCGCCAACGACCTCGGCACCGCCGTCCTGCTCCAGACGCTCATCGCCTCTCCCGTTCCGCGCATCGTCGTCGCTTCGTCGATGAGCGTCTACGGCGAGGGACGCTACCGCGACGCTGCGGGTCGCCCGGTGCCTTCGGCGCGGCGGCGCGGGGAGGACGTCCAGGCGGGGCGCTGGGAGCCGGTCTCGCCGGATGGAGAGGCGCTGTTGCCCATCCCGACGGACGAGGACAAGCCCGTCGATCTCGCCTCGATCTACGCGCTGACGAAATACGTGCAGGAACGGGCGGTGATGCTGTTCGGCGAGGCCTACAGGGTCGACGCCGTCGCGCTGAGACTCTTCAACGTCCACGGACCGGGGCAGGCGCTCGGGAACCCCTATACCGGCGTGCTCGCCAACTTCGCCGCGCGGCTCGCGGCCGGCGAAAGGCCGATGGTGTTCGAGGACGGCCTGCAGCGGCGGGACTTCGTCCACGTCGCCGACGTCGCGGAGGCATTCCGGCTCGCCATGGAGTCGCCCCGCGCGCCGGGGCACGTCTTCAACATCGGCAGCGGCCAGTCGCATGCGATCGCAGACGTCGCTCGAGCCCTGGCGTCCGCCATGGGCCGCGAGATCGAACCCGAGATCCTGCGTCGGGCCCGGGCCGGCGATATCCGGCACTGCTTCGCCGACATCGCCAAGGCCCGCGACCTTCTCGGCTATGCGCCCCAGCGCCGCCTCGTGGACACGCTGGGCGAACTCGCGACGTGGGTGGCAAGCCAGTCCCCGGTGGACAGGGGCGCGGAAATGCGACGGCAGCTCGAAGCGCGAGGGCTCGTGTCATGACGGTCCGCGCAGCGCCACCCTCAGTACCGAAGGGGCCGCCGGGAGGCTTCGGCTTCGTGGAATGGTTCCGACCCGGCGAGCGGGACCGCGTCATCCGTTCGCTCGAAGCGATGGCGAAGACGCCGGCGACCCGCCTGCGGATTCACCTGTCCTGGGCGGACTGGCACGCCCCGGGTGGGCGCGATTGGTACGACTGGCTGCTGCCGACGCTAGCAAGAAGGATGGAGGTGCTCCCCTGCATCCACTACACGCCGCCGTCCCTGTCGCGAACCGGCCGCACCAGCGGCCCTCCGCGCGACCTGAAGGCCTATTCCGACTTCGTCGACCAGGTGCTGACGCTCTACGGACACTGCATCCGCGAGGTCGAGCTGTGGAACGAGCCGAACAACCTGCTCGACTGGGATTCCCGCGTCGATCCCGACTGGCTGATGTTCTGCGAGATGATCGGCAACGCCGCGTGGTGGATCCGTCGGCGCGGGTTCCGCTGCGTGCTCGGCGGTCCGTGCCCATACGATCCACACTGGCTCGGAATGATCGGCGAGCGGGGCGTGCTCGGCGAGGTGGATGCCGTCGGCCTCCACGGCTTCCCCGGAACGTGGGACAGCGAGGCCGGCACGTGGACGCCGTGGCACGAGCAGGTGGCGTCCGCACGCTCCATCCTCGAACGCTTCAACCCCGCCGCGGAACTCTGGATCACCGAAGCCGGCTATTCGACCTGGCGGCATGACGAGGCCGGTCAGGTCGCCTGTTTCCTCGATGCGCTGCGGGCCCCCGTCGACCGCCTCTATTGGTACGGATGGCAGGACCTCGCCACCGACGTGCCGGTGCAGGAGGGCTACCACTTCGACGAGCGCCACTACCACCTCGGCGTCCTGACGGAGGACGCCCGTCCGAAGCTCCTCGGACGGGCGTTGACGGCGGCGACCTTCGCGCCGGTCGCGCGGATCGCCAGCGTCCTCGCACCCCGGGTGGCCCGGCCCGCCCATCCCGTGGTGGTCGTCGGCGGTGCCGGCTTCATCGGCTGCAACCTCGCGGACAGCTACCTCGCGGAAGGGCGCGAGGTGGTGCTGGCCGACAGCCTGCAGCGACCGGGCGTGGAGGCCAACGTCGAGTGGCTCCGGGAGCGCCACGGTGAGCGGGTCCACCTTGCGCCGGTCGACGTGCGATGCCGCGATGCCCTGCGGGAGGTCGTGCGGCCGGCGGCGGCGCTCTTCCACTTCGCCGCGCAGGTCGCGGTCACCACCAGCCTCGAGGTGCCGGCCGACGACTTCGACGTGAACGCGGCAGGCACCTTCAACGTGCTGGAGGCCGTGCGTGCGTCAGGACGGCCGATCCCCGTGCTCTTCGCCTCGACGAACAAGGTCTACGGCTCCCTCGCCGATGTCGCCGTGACGCCGTTCGCGGACCGCTACCTCCCGGTCGATCCCGCCCTGCGGGAGGCCGGCGTCGGGGAGGACCGGCCCCTTTCCTTCTGCACGCCTTACGGGTGCTCCAAGGGGGCGGCAGACCAGTACGTGCTGGACTTCGCTTCATCCTTCCGCATTCCTGCCGCCGTGATGCGCATGAGCTGCATCTATGGCCCCCGGCAGTTCGGCACCGAGGACCAGGGCTGGGTGGCGCACTTCCTGATCCGGGCCCTGGCCGACGAGCCGATCATGCTGTTCGGCGACGGCCGCCAGGTGCGGGACGTCCTCCACGTCTCCGACGCCGTGGCCGCCTACCGGATGGCCGTCGAGCGCATCGGAGAGGTGCAGGGACGGGCTTTCAACCTGGGCGGCGGACCCGCGAACGCCGTCAGCCTGAGGATGGTGCTGGAGGAGATCGAGCGCCTCGTCGGACGCCGTCCCCGCACCGAGACGTCGGAATGGCGCGCAGGGGATCAGTTGTGGTTCGTGGCCGACACCACGCGCCTGCAGGACGACCTGGGCTGGAGCGCGCGGATCGGCTGGCGACGGGGACTGGCCGACCTCCACCAATGGCTTGCCGGGATCACCCACAGCGTCGCCGAGCGCCGCCCTGCCGCCGGCGGGAGGCGCAGGGCATGAAGGTCGCTCTCGTCAATCCGCCGTGGACGTTCGAGGGCAGCATCTACTTCGGCTGCCGTGAGCCGCATCTGCCGCTCGAGTTGGGCTACGCCGCCGCTCTGCTCGAACGCGGCGGCCACGATGTGCTGCTGATCGATGCGCCCCTCGAGCGTCTCGACGAACGGTCCGTGGTGGACCGGGTCGTTGCCTTCGGTCCCGAGATGACGGTGGTGACGACGGCGCCGACCTATCTCTTCTGGCGCTGCGCACCGCCAGAACTGCGCGTGCCGGCCTCCTTCCTGCGGACCCTCGGCCGACGGGGCGGCCTGACCGTGGCGGTGGGACCGCACGGAACCGCAACACCCGCTCCGACGCTCGCCAAGCTCGGTGTCGACCTCGTCGTGCGGGGCGAGTGCGAGGAGGTCATCGCCGAGCTCGCGGATGCTGCCGACCGCCATGCCGTGCCCTCCGTCGCGTGGCGGGACGGGGACAGGCTCCATGTGGCCGGCCCGCCGCGCGCGAGCCGGTTCGTGGACCATGCGCCGCTGGTCTGGCCGCAACGTTTCATCGAGGCCCACCGCCACCACCATCACCGGTTCGAGAGGGGCTTCCACGAAGGCTTCGGTGCCGAGGTCGAGGCCTCGCGCGGCTGCCCCTACACCTGCTCGTTCTGCGCGAAGATCGACTTCCGCGACGCCTACCGGCGACGCCGGCTCGACCTTCTGCTGGAGGAGATCGACGGACTCTTCGCGCAGGGCGTGCGCTACCTCTACTTCATCGACGAGATCTTTCTTCCGCAGAAGGCGCTGCTGGAGGCGCTCGCGGAACGACCGGTCCGGTTCGGCATCCAGACGCGGATCGACCTGTGGAAGCCGGCGCTGCTCGAACTCCTCGGCGCGGCAGGCTGCGTCTCGATCGAGGCCGGGCTGGAGAGCCTGACCGAGGAGGGTCGCGCGGAACTCGACAAGCGGTGCCGGCTGGACACCTCGGCCCTGGCGGCCCTGCTGGTGACGGCGCGGCGCCACGTGCCTTTCGTCCAGGCGAACCTGATCGGGACGCCGCATGACGGCCCCGACGAGGTCGCCTTCTGGCGGCGGCACCTGCTCGACCGGGGCGTCTGGGCGAACGACCCCGTGCCGCTCTACCCCTATCCGAGTTCGCCTCACTACAGGGCGCTTTGGGGAGAGCCGGATGACCATGCGTGGGAACGCGCCCACGAGCACTACCTGCGGTCGTTCGCGCGGTTCAGCGACCTGCAGGAGGACCGCCCCCTTCCCTTGCCGGCGCTCGAAGCCGGCTGCTGCAGTCCTGCTCCATGAGGACGCCGTCGCGGATCCTCATGACCTGCGATGCCGTGGGCGGCGTCTGGACCTATGCCCGGCGGCTTGCCGACGCGCTTGCCGAGCTAGGGGTCGAGACCGTCCTCACGGGCTTCGGCCCCCGGCCCGACGGGGAGCCTCTCTCCGATCGAGCCCCCACTCGCGAGATCGTCTGGACCAACCTGCCTCTCGCGTGGATGGAGGGACCGGCCGACGTCCGTTACCGGGTCCGGAGTGAACTGGAGCGGCTCGCCTGCGCACGTGGCATCGAGCTCCTGCACCTCAACCAGCCGTCCGACGCGGCCGACCCGGTGGCGTCCCTGCCGACCATCGTTGTCTCCCATTCATGTCTCGCCACATGGTGGGACGCGGTCCGCGGGGGCGCCCCGCCGCCCGACTGGCGCCAGCGGATCGCCTGCGACGCCGCAGGCCTCTCGCGCGCTGATGCCATTGTCGCGCCCAGCGCTTCGCATGCGCGGGCTGTCGTCGCCGCCTATGGGATCACGGCGCCGCGGGTGGTGCCCAACGCCGTCGACCCGGCTCCGGTCGGGGCCGTCGAGAAGGACCTCGTCGTGCTGGCGGCAGCCCGGTGGTGGGATGACGGCAAGAACGCCGCGACGCTGGATGCCGCAGCCGGACGATCGAAGGTGCCCGTGGTGATGGCCGGCCCGACGACTTTTGCGGCGCAGGAGACGCGCCTTGCCCATGCGACGCGCTTTGGTGCGTGCGCCCACCATGAGCTGCGAGCCCTGATGGCGCAGGCCGCGATCTTCTGCTCGCCCTCGCTCTACGAGCCATTCGGGCTGACGGCGCTGGAGGCGGCGCAGGCCGGCTGCGCGCTGGTCCTCTCCGACATCCCGACCTACCGCGAGATCTGGGACGGCGCGGCGATGTTCGTTCCGCCCCGGGACGCCGCGGGCTTTGCTAGGGCCTTCGATGCCCTCGCCGCCGATCCCGCCGACCGACGACGCCTCGGCGTCGCGGCGGCCGAGCGGGTCCGTCGCTTCACGCCGGAGGCCCAGGCGAGGGCGATGCTGGCCGTGTACCGCGATGCCCTCGCCGCGGCCACATGAGGGCGAGAGATGCGTTTCCTTTTCTACAGTCACTCCCTCGTCTCCGACTGGAACCACGGCAACGCACACTTCCTGCGCGGCGTGATGCGGGAGCTTCTCTCGCGGGGGCACGCGGCGACCGCACTCGAACCCGACGGCGGCTGGAGCCGGGACAACCTGCGGCGTGAGCACGGCGACGCTGGCGAAATGGCCTTTGCCCGCACCTTTCCCGAGCTTGTCTCCGACTGCTATGGGCCGGATTTCCCACACGAGGGAGCCCTCGACCAGGCGGATGTCGTGGTCGTGCACGAGTGGACCGAGCCGGAGCTCGTCGCGCGGATCGGCCGTGCGCGGATGGAGGGAGGACGCTTCACCCTTCTCTTCCACGACACGCATCATCGCGCCGTGTCGGACGAGGCCGGAATCGCCGGCCTCGACCTCGCCGGCTACGACGCCGTGCTCTGCTTTGGCGAGACGCTGAGCGAGCGCTACCGCAAGCGAGGCTGGGGGCGACGGGTCTTCACCTGGCACGAGGCGGCCGACACGAGCCTCTTCCGGCCCCAGCCCGCGCCCGAACACAGGCGGGACCTCGTCTGGATCGGCAACTGGGGCGACGGGGAGCGAACTCGCGAACTGGACGCGTTCCTGCTCGAACCGGCGCGACTACTGCGGCTTTCGGGCACGGTCCATGGCGTTCGCTATCCGGCGGAAGCGCTGGAGCGGGTGTCGGCGGCTGGCCTCGACTATGCCGGCTGGCTCCCGAACGCCCGGGTGCCCGCGGTCTTCGCGCAGCATCGGGTGACCGTGCACGTTCCTCGCCGACCTTACGTCGAGCGGCTGCCGGGTATCCCGACCATCCGGGTCTTCGAGGCGCTGGCCTGCGGCATACCGCTCGTCTCGGCACCCTGGACCGATGCGGAGGGACTCCTCCGGGTAGGCCGCGACTTCCTCATGGCGCCGGACGCCGACGCCATGACGGCGGCCCTGCGCGACCTGCTCGCCGATCCGGCGCGGGCCCGCGAGCAGGCCGCCCAGGGCCTCGCGACCATCCTCACACGCCACACCTGCCGTCACCGTGTCGACGAGCTGCTGCTCATCCTCTCGGGGCTGGGAGCATCGCAGCGAGAAGAACAACCAGAACGGGAGGCCATGCCATGAAGATCGCCTTCTACGGGTCCAGCCTCCTCTCCTCCTACTGGAACGGAGCAGCGACCTATTATCGCGGACTGCTGAAGGCGCTCGCCGCCCATGGCCACGCGATCAGCTTCTACGAACCGGATGCGTTCGACCGCCAGTCACACCGCGACATTGACCCGCCGCCCTGGTGCAGGAGCGTCGTCTACCGCGCGAGCGAGGCGGGCCTGCGCAGCGCGGCGGCCGAGGCCGCGCAGGCGGATGTCGTGATCAAGGCGAGCGGCGTCGGATACGGTGACGAGGCCCTGCCGGGCCTTCTTCTGGCGGCCCGGCGCGGGGATGCAGTGGCCGTGTTCTGGGACGTCGACGCGCCGGCGACGCTGGCCGAGTTGCGGACCCAGCCGACGAATCCACTTCGGACGGTCCTGGGCTCCTTCGACCTCGTCCTCACCTATGGTGGCGGCGAACCGGTGGTGCGCGCCTACGAAGGCCTCGGTGCCCGGTTGTGCCGGCCCGTCTACAACGCGCTCGATCCACAGACCCATCACCCCGTCGCGCCGCAGGCCCGGTACGCGGCCGACCTCGTATTCCTCGGGAACCGACTGCCGGACCGCGAGGCGAGGGTCCACCGCTACTTCTTCGATGCGGCATCGCGTGCCCCTCGCCGACAGTTCCTCCTCGGTGGCGCGGGCTGGGATGCGGCGACGGTTCCCCGGAACGTCGAGGTCGTCGGTCACGTCCCGACGGCGGACCACAATGTTCTCAACGTGTCGAGCCGGCTGGTCCTCAACGTGAGCCGCGAGAGCATGGCGGAGAACGGCTGGTCCCCGGCGACACGCGTGTTCGAGGCGGCCGGGGCGGGGGCGTGCATTGTCACGGACGCCTGGGAGGGGCTCGAGGCGTTTCTGACGCCGGGACTGGAGATCCTCGTCGCGCGGGACGGCAGGGATGTCGCAGCGATGGTCGAGAGCATCGACGTGCAGGAGGCCCGTACCATCGGCCGCCGCGCCCTTGCGCGCGTGCTGGCCGACCACACCTACGACCGCCGCGCCGTGGAGGTGGACACCATCCTGCAGCAGGCGCTGGCGCGGCGCCGCGCGACGGAGGATGCGGCATGACCCGGCGGTCCGATCCCGGCTCGCTCGACATCGTCATCCTCGGGCTGTCGCTTTCCTCCAGCTGGGGCAACGGCCATGCCACGACGTGGCGCGCGCTCGTGAAAGGCCTGCACCGCCTGGGGCACAGGGTCCGTTTCGTCGAGCGGGACGTGCCGTGGTACGCGCAGAACCGGGACCTCGTCTCGAGCGAGCATGCGGTCCTGGACTTCTACGGTGATCCGCAGGACCTGGCCGACCGGTTCGCCAGCGCCATCGTCAACGCCGACGCGGTGATCGTGGGCTCCTATGTCCCGGACGGCGTGCGGGTGCTCGACGATGTCCTCTCGTGGGCGTCCGGACTGGTCGCGTTCTACGACATCGACACCCCGGTCACCCTCGCGGGGCTGGAGCGCGGCACGACGCCCTACATCGCGCCCCGGCAGATCCGGGAACTCGACGTCTATTTCTCGTTCACCGGCGGCCCGACGCTGCAGCGTCTCCAGCACGCATTCGGGGCGCGGGTCGCGCTGCCGCTGTACTGCTGCGCCGACACGGACACCTACCGACCGGCCGATGAGCCGCGGGCGTGGGACCTCGGCTATCTCGGCACCTACAGCCCCGATCGCCAGCCGACCCTGGAGCGCCTGCTGCTGGAGCCGGCACGGCGGATGCCCCACGCACGCTTCGTCGTCGCAGGGCCCTCCTATCCCAAGGACATCGCATGGCCGGCGAACGTGGAGCGCATCGACCACGTCCCTCCGCTCGACCATCCGTCGTTCTACCGGCGGCAGCGCTACACCCTGAACGTCACGCGGGCCGACATGGTGGCGGCCGGCTGGTCGCCGAGCGTCCGGTTGTTCGAGGCGGCGGCGTGCGGGACCGCGATCATCAGCGACTGCTGGGACGGGATCGGCGATCTCTTTCCTCCGGGGGACGCGATCCATCTCGCAAGGTCCGCGGACGACGTCGTCGCCCTGTTGCGGGACCCGGACGATGGCTACCGCAACAGGATCGCGGCCGGTGCCCTTCGACGCGTCCGCCAGCACCATCACGCGGTCGCGAGAGCAGGCGATCTCGTCGAAGGCCTGGGCGTCGCGGCCGAGGTGGCCCGGCTGGACGCCCTCGCCACCGCGCGCGTGTGATCAGCCCGAGCGGGTCACGAACTTCGAGAAGCGGCTGAGCTTGCCGTCGCTCGTCCTGTCCTGGTGCAGGAAGGCAAGCTCGTTCGCTTCGAAGGCCTCGAAGAACTCGTCCCAGCTGATTTCCTCCAGCGCATAGGGATCGCCGCGCTCCGGGAAATCGATGCGCAGGATCCCCGCGTCGTCCTTGCCGCCGGTGCCCCGCACCGCCGCCGGCCGGCCGCCGCGCTCTTCTGCCCAGCGGCGGATCTCGTCGTGGTCGATGGTCGTCGTGGCTTCGCTCATGGGTGCTCTCCCGCAGGTGTCCCCGTGCGGAACGATGTGCACCCGCACCGTGTTCCGGCCTTCTCGCCACCACAGGAGACGACGATGCGACAGACACCCGAGGTCCGGGACGGACGACAGGGCCACGAAACGGCCGAGGAACAACGCCGCATCCAGAGGGAGGCGGAGGCGGCACAGGCCGTTGCACCGAAGGCTGGACAACACCCGCCGCGGACCGGGATGCGGGACTATCCGGCCCCGCCCCTCCCCCGGCAGCACCAGTCGAAGCCGGGAGAGGAGACACGGCTCGACCCGCGCCCGCTCTACGACGCGCCCTACTGGCGAGGCTCCGGCAAGCTCGAGGGCATGGTCGCGCTCGTGACCGGCGGGGACTCGGGCATCGGACGCGCCGTGTCGGTGCTGTTCGCCCGCGAGGGTGCTGACGTCGCGATCGTCTACCTGGACGAGCACGAAGATGCGCGGGAAACCGTCGCGGCGGTGGAGCGCGAAGGGCGCCGGAGCCTCGCGATCTCCGGCGACGTCGCCGACGCCGCGTTCTGCCGGCGGGCCGTCGAGGAGACGGTGGGCGCCTTCGGACGCCTCGACGTCCTCGTCAACAACGCGGCCTTCCAGGAGCATGGAGACGCGATCGACGCCATCAGCGAAGAGCAGTTCGACCGTACGATGAAGACCAACCTCTACGGCTACTTCCACATGGTGAAGGCGGCGCTGCCGCATCTCGGGGAGCAGTCCTCGATCCTGAACACGGGCTCCGTGACCGGCATCCAGGGCAGCAAGTCGCTCGTCGACTACTCCGCCACCAAGGGAGGCATCCACGCCTTCACGCGGTCGCTCGCCGGCCAGCTCGTCGGCAGGGGCATCCGGGTGAACTGCGTCGCCCCGGGACCTGTTTGGACACCGCTCAACCCCGCCGACAAGGATGCGGAGGCTGTGGCGCAGTTCGGCGCCGATACCCCCATGCGCCGGCCGGCCCAGCCGGAGGAGATTGCTCCGGCCTTCGTCTTCCTCGCTTCGCCCGCGAGCGGCTCCTACATCACCGGCGAGATCCTCCCCGTCATCGGGGGCTACTGATCAGCGCAGACCGAGGCCCACCAGAGCCAGTGCCAAACCGAGCAGGCTCACGATCAGCAGCCCCGCCACGGTGAGAACCGCGGCGCGGCGGCGACCGGTCGCGGTCAGGTTGCCGTCGATCCTTCGCAGTCGCTCGTCGCTGGCTCCGGGAGGTTCATGCGGCGGGGTCTGAAGGGCCCGCGGCTGGGCTGCGGAGGATGCCTGTCCGGCGGCCTCCGCATCCGTTCCCAGCGGCGCCGCGGCCGGGTCCGGAAAGGCGACCTTGTCGCCCGTCCGGCCGGCGTCAATCCGCCCGCGTTCGTGCTCGGGGGTGGTCATCTCAACTGACCGGAGCCGAAACCCGCCGCCGGAGGATTTTCACCGGCCGCGGGTCGAGGCTTAGATGACAGGCCCGCTGCGGGTGCTGGGAGCACCCGGCGCGGTGCCGGAGCCTGCCTCGCGATGGGGTCCGCCGAGCCCCTCCTGGGAGCCGGGAGACGACGGCGGCACGTACCCCTCGCCGCCGACGGCCCGGGAGGACGCGGGGCCGGACTCGCCTCCGGTCGGGGTGGCTCCGGTGGCTCCTTCCACGGCCTTGCGGGCTGCCTCCCGGGCTCGTTCGGCAGCAGCGGAAGCCGCATCCTTGAGGGAGTCGGCATCGAGGCCGCGCTGGCCCAGTTCGTCGGAGACTGTCCGGACCGTTTCCTGGACGACGTGCTTGGCCTCCTGATAGCCGGCCTCGGCCATCTCCAGTGCCTGATGGCGGGCCTCTTCGGCATACTCGCCCATCCACGCGTCCTCGACGCGCGAGCGGGGAAGGATCGAGCCGAGAGCAGCTCCGACAAGCAATCCGAGGGCACCGACCGCCAGCGGCTGTTCCTCCATCACCTGCGTCGCACGGCGCCAGACGTTGGAGCCGGCCCAGGCGAGATCGTCGCGCCGGTCGTGGATGGCGCGGCGGGCGTAGTCGGTGGTCGAGGCCAGCGTGTCGCGAACGGAAGACGCCGCATGGGCGGTCCGACGGGCCATCTCGCTCCCGGCCTCGGAAGCCGCCGAAGCGGCCCCTCCTACGGTGTCGGCGACGTGGCCCATCGTGTCACGGGTGCGGCGCACGCCACTCGACGCTGCCTCGCTCACGCGCGAGGCGGCGTCGCTGACGGAGGACGCGACCCCGGATGCCGTGGCGCCGACCCTGTCGAGGATCCCGGGCTCGCCCTCACCGTCCTCGCCATAGCCGTACGAACGGCCATCGTCGCCGTACATGTAGCCGCGGTCACGGGTGTACGACCGATAGGACCGGCTGCGCGAATCCGAAGCGCCTCCACGGGACGTGGCGAGAAGCGCGAGCCCGGCTCCTACCAGCAGCACGGGCAGGGGATTGTCGCGCGCGGCACGTCCCGCGTTCGACAGGAACTCCCCGCCGGCGCCCTTGGTGTAGGCCAGCATCTCGTCCAGCAGTTGCCCAGGCGACATGCGGGCCTTGAGCTCGTCCAGCGTCTCGGTCACCCGGGCGCGGCTGCTCTCGACGTCCCTTGCGATCTCGTCGGCCGACCGGCCGTTGGTGTCGTCCGTCATGCTCATCTCAGCTGTTCCCTGGCTGTGGCCACGTCCCGCTGCACCTGCTCGACGGTGCGATGCGGTGTGAGGCTCGTGTTCTTGACCTGCGACTGCCCGCTCATCAGCAGGAGCGCGCCCAGGATCGCCGCGACGACACCCACCAGCAGGAGGCTGTAGTGCGGCGCGAGGCCCGCCACGGTGATGAAGAGCGCGACAGCCTGCAGGAGGATCACCAGCGCCGCGATCAGGATGGCGGCGCCGGCGCCGAACTTGACGGCTGCCGTCGCGTACCCGGCGATCTTCTCCGACGTTTCCGCCTTCGCGAGCTGGATCTCCTGGCGGAACAGACGCGTCACGTCATCGACAAGCGATCCGAAAAGCTCGGGGAGGGACCGTGAACCGTTGTCGAACGCCATCACGGCCTCCCGTCCTGCGCGCGCCCGGGCGTCGTGCGACGGCTCCCCGGCGTGGTGCCACCAGCCGTTCCGCCGACGTTGGGCACGCTCCCGGACGATCCCGGCCCGCTGGAGGGCGCCACGCTGGAGATGCCACCCTCGCCGCCGGGAGTGCCACGCATCGGGCTCTCGCCGCCGGGCGTCATGGGCGGAAGGGGCGGTCCCTCACCGACGCCGCGCGCCATGCCCGGCCGCGTTTCGGCGGGCCGGGTGTCGCTGGTGCCGGCAGGCCGATCGCGCTCCTCCGGCCGCACGCGACCGCTCACCCCTGTGCCGGAACTCCTGCTGCCCGGTTCGGGCCCCGTCGTCATGCCGGGCTGACGCGGAGCCGACCCGGTCGCGGACGATCCGCCAGTGCCCACCCCGGTACCGGATCCGCCGCGCAGTCGCGCCAGGGCTTCGCCTCGCTCCTCCCACCGGCCGCCCATGCCCGAACCTGCCCCC
The DNA here is from genome assembly GCF_054612375.1 of Alsobacter sp. R-9. Taxonomy (NCBI): domain Bacteria; kingdom Pseudomonadati; phylum Pseudomonadota; class Alphaproteobacteria; order Hyphomicrobiales; family Alsobacteraceae; genus Alsobacter; species Alsobacter sp. R-9. The sequence goes on from NZ_JBTSWJ010000004.1 coordinate 336,902, forward strand.
TGCGATGTGCCACGCGCCTCGCGATGACGCGGCGGCGCGCTCGACAGGAAGCGGGCGATGGCGAAGCCGGCGATCAGGGTGGCGCCGAAGACGGCAACCGGCTCGCGCCGGGCGAAGGCGTTCGCATCCTGCAGCATGTCGGTGATGCTGCGGGTCCTGAAGCTGCGCGAGAACTCCTCGATGGATTCCGCGGCCCGGTGGGCGTAGGGCGCGAATTCGGGGGCGCGATCCTCCAGGGCATCGGCGGCGGCATGGGCCGCATGAGCGACGCCCTCTAGACGGTTGGCGCCGGTGCTCTTGCCCTCCTCGGCGGCGTCGATGGCGCGTCGCTTGGCGCGTTCGGCAAGTTCGCCGGCCTCCGACTTCGCCTGCTCGGCCGCCTCGGCGGCCGTCTCCCGCGCGCGTTCCGCCAGGTCGTAGGCCTTGCGCCGCGCCTCTTCGGTCATGCCGCCCGTCGTCGAGGCAGAAGTCTCGCTTCCGGGGGTTCCGCTTCGGCCGGAGCCGAGCGGCCCCGACGGTGTCTCGTTGGGTGACGTCATCACATCCTCCGCATCCGCGCGTGATCGGGTCGACGAAGCAACCAGCGGCGACCGTCATGGTTCCGCACGCGTCACACCGGGGCACGTCGCGGGGATGATCAGCGGGGGGTGTAGACGAGGGGCCCGGCCTTGTTCCGCCAGCCCTTCCACGCGTCGGGGGGAATGTCGCCCTTCAGGATTGCAGGAACCGCAAGATCGGCCGGGCCGAGCCGGGGCACGTCTGTCCACGGGATGGGCGCCGAGACGGGGGCGCCGTCTCTCGCGCGCGTCGACCAAGGCGCCACGGCGGTGGAGCCTCGCCCGTTGCGCAGGTAGTCGATGAAGATGCGACCCTTGCGGGCCTTCTTGGAGAGCGTGGCGGTGTATCGGTCGGGCGCGGCCTGTTCCATGGCGCGCGCGAAATCGTGAGCGAAGCCCTTCACGGCCGCCCAGTCCGCCGCCGGCTTCAGCGGCACGACCACATGATAGCCTTTGCCGCCGGAGAGCTTCACGACGCTCGGGAGCCCCAGAGCCTCGAGTCGTGCCCTGAGCTCCGTCGTCGCCACGCGCACCTGCGCGAGCGAGACACCCGGATCGGGGTCGAGGTCGAACACGATCTGGTCCGGCTGTTCCAGCGCGTCGATGGTCGCGCCCCAGACATGAACCTCGAGCACGCCCATCTGGACGAGACCGGCAAGCCCATCGAAGTCCTCGATGTAGAGGAGATCCTCGCCGTCCTTCGGATCGGCGACACGCCGGACGCCGGCGGGCATGCCGGGCATCGCGTGCTTCTGGAAGAAGCGGGGGCCGCCGATGCCGTCTGGCGCTCGCACGAGGCTCAGCGGCCGCCTGCACACGTGGTCGCGCATGAGGGGCCAAACCGTCGCGTAGTAGTCGAGCAGATCCTTCTTGGTCAGTCCCGGGGCCGGCCAGAGGACTTTCCCCGCGTTCGTCAGGCGGACGGACGTGACGGCCCCGGCTGCCTTGCGCCCGGCCTTGTCCCCGGCGCCAGCGCGACGTGCCCGCCTGCTCTGGACCGGGTCGGGCTTCGGGTCGTCCTCGGGCCGCTCGACCGAAACCTCACGCGCCGGCTTGTCCTCGCGGAGCCCAAGGAACGAGGCATGACGAATGCTTCCGCTGGCGGTCCAGGCGCGGAATTCGACCTCCGCCACCAGTTCGGGCCGCACCCAGACCACACCCTTCTGGCGTCCGCCCTTTCCCGCGAACGGAGAGGCCTCGGTGCGCAACCGGTCGAGGCGGCGCTGCAGGTCGGTGGCCGTCTTTGCGGAGAAGCCGGTGCCGACATTGCCCACCGGTGCCAGCACTCCCGCCTCCCGCACCGCCAGCACCAGCGAGGCGATGCCCCGTCCCCGCGCCGCCGAGGGGATGTACCCGGCGATGGCGAACTCCTGGCGCTGCGTGCACTTCGACTTGATCCAGTCGTGCCCGCGCCCGCTCCGGTAGGGAGCGTCGGTCCGCTTCGAGACGACCCCTTCCAGCCCCATGCGGCAGCTATGGGCCAGCACGACGGCGCCGTCGTCGTCGAAGTGCTCGCTGAAGCGCACGGCAGGATGAGCGTCCGAACGCGCCAGCAGATCCTCCAGCGCGCTCCGACGCGTCAGCAGTGGTTCGCCGCGCCGGTCGCGACCGTCGAGGTACAGGAGGTCGAAGAGGAACAGCACAAGGTCGTCGGTGCATCCCTCCGAGAGAGCCGCCTGGCGCGCCGAAAAGGAAGAGACGCCGGTCGCATCTGGCACGACCAGTTCGCCGTCGAGGATGGCCGTCGTGCAGGGCAGCGCCGCGAGGGCGTCACGCACGCCGGTCCCGAACTTCTGGGTCCAGTCCAGCCCGGAACGGGTCAGCAATCGGACGTTGCCATGATCGACGTGCGCCTGCAGCCGATAGCCGTCGAACTTGACCTCGTGCAGCCACTCGTGCCCGGCAGGAGGAGACGTGCGCAGCGTGGCGAGACATGGCTCGACGAAGTCGGGCATGGGAGCGTCGTCCGTCCGCGCGGCGGGCTTCTTCCGAGGCGGGGCTTTCGGAGCCGAGCCTTGCGGCGCCGCGACCTTCCGCGACCTGTCGACCCTGGCTGCCCGCGGCTTGGCAGGAGCGGCCGGGACCCCCGCCTCAAAATCCTCCACGCGACGGCCTGACGATACCGACTCCGGCGCCTCCTCGAGGATGTCGCCCTCGACGCGCGCCACCTCGTCATCCGCCTTGATGAGAAGCCAGTTGTCGCCTTTCTCGCCGCGCCGCGGCTTCAGCCTCACGAGATGCCAGCCGCCGGCCAGCTTGTGTCCCTTCAGGGCGAAGGAGAGGTGCCCCTTGGCGAGGCCCGCTTCCGGGTCACCCTCGGGCACCCACTGCCCTTCGTCCCAGACGATCACGGCACCGGCGCCGTACTCGCCCGCAGGGATCGTGCCCTCGAAGCCGGCGTAGTTGAGCGGATGGTCCTCGACGTGGACGGCAAGCCGCTTCTCGTGGGGATCGAGGCTCGGGCCTCTGGTGACGGCCCAACTCCAGAGGACGCCTCCGTGCTCAAGCCGCAAGTCGTAATGGAGACGACGCGCAGCATGCTTGTGAACGACAAAGCGCCCGCCGGGCAACGTCTTCTCTTCAGGGGCCCCTGCCCGTCCCCGCGGCTCCTTCGTCCGGCGGAAGTCGCGCTTGGCGCGGTAGGTGTCGAGCGCGCCCATCGACGGACCTCAGGCCGACCGCCTGCGCGAAGGGCTCCGTCGCGGCGTTTCCGATGGTCGCGGTGCGGCTCGGGGGGCAGGCTTGCGAGCGCCGGGTGCCGACGGCTTGCCCGACGCCTTTCCCCGCTTCGGGGCGGAGGGCTCGGCGGAACCGCCGGCGCCGTTCTCGCTGCTGCCGGACAGGCTCTGTCTCAGCGCTTCGAAGAGGTTCACCACGTTCGACGGGCGTCCGGAGGGGCGGACCGTGGGCGGTGCCTTCCCCGCCTGCTTCGCGCGGATCACGTCGAGGATCGCCTTTTCGTAGCGGTCCTCGAAGCTGGCCGGATCGAACGTGCCCTTCTTCTGGTCAATGATGTGGCCTGCGAGAGCCACCATCTCGCGGTCGAGCTTCGGCGCGTCGATGTCGACCATGACGTCCTCCGGACGGCGCACCATCATGGCATAGCGCAGCGTCGTCAGCAGCAGGCCCTCGCCAAGGGGCTCGATGACCGCCGGGCGCTCTCGCCGGTAGAGCACGATGCGCGCCAGACCTGCCTTGCCCTTCTGCGCCATCGCTTCGCGGATCACAGCGAACGCCTCTCCCGACACCTCGTCCGCCGGCGTCACGAAGTAGGGCGTGTCGAGATAGATCTGCTCGATCGCGGACTTGTCGACGAAGCTCTCGATGTCGAGCGTATGGGAGGACTCGATCTGCAACGCCTCGATCTCGGCGTCGTCGACGAGCAGGTACTCGTCCTTCCCGACCTCGTATCCCTTCACCTCGTCCTCGGGAGGCACGGGCCGGCCGGTGACGGCGTCGACATACTGGCGGCGGACGGTGTTGCCGGTCGCCCGGTTGATCACCTTGAAGCGGACCTTCTCTGCCTGCGTGGTCGCCCCGGTGAGTTCCACCGCGCAGGTCACCAGCGAGAGCTTGAGATACCCCTTCCAGCTCGGCCTGGGCGCCATCCCGCCCTCCCCTGTACGCGCTACCAGCGCCTGCAACGCCGCCGAACGCGCCCGGTTCCGCCACATGTGCGAGGCTACTGGAGGGCCGCGGTCAGGCGGGCGAGGTTCTCCGCGATCCGGCGCCGCAGGGGGCGGGCCTCCCACTCGTGGGCGTCGACGATCCGGGTCTCGGCGAGAAAGCCGTCGATCGTGCGGGAGAGCGCGGCGGCCGTCGCCGTGTCGTAGACGACGAGGGTGACCTCGAGGTTCAGGGTGAAGGAGCGAATGTCGAGATTGCTGGAGCCGATCGTGCAGACGTCGTCGTCGACGAGCAGTGTCTTCGCGTGGAGCAGCGTCGGCGCGCGATAGAGCCTGAGCTCGATTCCCGCCCGCAGGAGCTGGGCGTAGAAGGAGTGCTGCGCGCTGACGACGAGCGCCTGGTCGACGGCCTCCGAATTGACGACGGTCACCTTCACGCCACGCGCCACGGCACTGGTGAGGGCTAGCATCAACGCCTCGTCCGGCACGAAATAGGGCGTCACAAGCACGAGACGCCGGCGCGCCGCGTAGATCAGCGCCGTGAACACCCGCAGGTTGCTCTCGGCATCCAGCCCCGAGCCACTCGGCAGGACCTGCGCCGCGGCCGATGCCTCGGCCGGCCGGCAAGCCACCGGAACGGGCCGGAGATCCTGGCCGGTCTCCGACATCCAGTCGGCGCGGAACACCGCGTCGAGCTGGGCGGCGGCGGGCCCCTCGACGCGCACGCACAGCTCCTCGTACCGGATGGCGTCGGAGCGGTGGTAGTGGCGGTCGATCAGGTTGAGAGAGCCGGTGAAGCCAACGGCGCCGTCGACGACGAGGATCTTCCGGTGGTTGCGTAGATCGGGCCTCAACCATTCCCCCTGCAGCCAGCCCTTGCGGTCGAAAAGCGGCAGCGAGAGATGCCATTCGATCCCGGCCCGGCTCAGCCGGCCTTGCAGGTCCTGAAATCCGGGAAACTTGCGCGAACCGAGATGGTCGAAGAGCACCTTCACGGCGACGCCGCGTCCGGCCGCCGCTTCCAGCGCCTGCAGGAGCGCCTCGGTCGCCCGGTCCATCGCGAGGATGTAGAAGCCGCAGTGAACGGTCGTCCGCGCGCCGCCGACCGCGTCGGTCATCGCGGCAATAATCTCGTCGTAGCCCGCCATCACGTCGATGCGGTTGCCTCCGGTCGCCACGAGACCGCTGACGCCGCGCGCCAGTTCAGCGATCCGCGAGCGGCGATCGTCGAGAGGCGCGGGAAGGGCCGCGTCATCGCAGAGGCTCGCGATCCCGCGCTGGATCTTGCGTCGGCGGCGCGGCAACCGCGGGCTGCCTATCAGCAGGAACAGCACGACGCCGACGAATGGCGCCACGGTGATCAGCAGGAGCCAGGCGGTGGCCGACGAGGGCTTGCGGTCCGTCGGGATGAGCACGATGGCGAGGCCCACCACGAGGAGGTGGGCCGACAGCGCGAGAAGGCTCAGGAGACCTGCGGACATCTTCGGGATGTCGCACGAACGCGGAGCCCGGCCAAGACCGGGCTCCGTCGCCTGCGTCGCGTGTCGTCAGCTGCCGAAGATCGAGTCGCCGTTTCCGTCGATGATCTGCCGCGCCTTGGTCAGGGAAAACGATTCCGCCTCCTCTCGGGAGGGATGCTTCTCGGCGCGGATGAAGCGGTGCTCGCGCGTGCCTGCCTCGAAGTCCTTCTCGATGCGGCCGGCCGTCTGGAACTGCCCGCCGTCAGCGAAGGGCTCGGCGTAGATCCGGTAGCCCTTGTACTCGATGGGCTCCACCGGCCGGACCTCCTGCGCACCCCCACCCAGCAGCTTGCCGAACAGTCGACCCAGCATCGCATCCTCCCCGCGTGTTCCGCTCCCTATGTAGCGTCACCCGCAGGGTTGCGACAGGCCCCGTGGGAGGCCTGTCGGTGGGTTCACGTGGTGTACTGGTAGTATCCGAGGTCGTGGATTCCCTTGAGGGCGATGGCGAAGTCTGGGTCGTCGAGGGAGGAGAGGTGGA